>CAMNQH010000035.1 GCA_946549035.1 uncultured Lachnospiraceae bacterium
AATACTGCTTTTGCCGTTACGTCTACCCGGTCGATATCCATATGTATTTCTTTGATCTCTTCAATTTTTAACGGCGTCATGGACAGGGATACCAGCGATGCAATCTTATCCCCAACTTTCAGTCCGCAGTCTGATAAATCCTCTCCAATACGCGCTACTGTTCCGATGAACATTCCGCCGGAACCGGTTACCGGATTCTGCATTTTGCCTCGTTCCCCAACGATTTCTAAAATGCGCTCCTTGATTTTCTCCTTGTCCTTTCCGCAGGACTCTTCAATCTGAGTGAAGGAAGCAGAGTCGATATTCAGTGATATCACGTCGCACACGATCTCATTGGAATATTCTTTCGTCATATCGTTGTCGATTACATCAGCTGCCTGTGTCAATACTCCTTGAGGGGACACCACCCTGTGAATTCCATACTTATTACCTTTCTCCGCCATAACAACGAACCTCCTTCTGTTCTTTCTCTAAATTTTTATGTTTTATTTTTGCTCCGGCAGGCCTAAAATTTTTCTTGCCTCAGCCGGTGTTGCAAGCTCTCTGCCCAGCTCTTTTGCCAGACGGGCCGCTTTTGCTACCAGTTCTCCGTTGGATTTGGCCGGTACGCCTTTTTCCAGATAAACATTATCTTCGAAACCAACCCGTACATGGCCGCCCATTAAAATCCCCATAGCTGCCATGGGGAACTGGTTTCTCCCTACGCCTGCCACAGTCCAGGTAGATCCCTGGGGGATACTCCCAACCATAAATACCAGGTCTCTGGCCTCAGCGCTGATTCCGCCGTTTACTCCCATAACAAAATCAAAATGCATGGGCGTCTTAATATGTCCTTTTCTCTGGAGACGGCACGCCATATCAACCATGCCTTTGTCAAATACTTCAATCTCAGGCTTCACATTTCTTTCGTTCATATTTTTTACGAAATCAATGATCATGTTCTCCGTATTGACAAAAATCTCATCACCGCCAAAGTTACAGGTACCGCAGTCCAAAGTCGCCATTTCCGGATTCAGTAAAAGAGGCTGAAGGCGCTCTTCATTGCTCATGCCTACGGCTCCTCCTGTGGAAACCTGTACAATCACATCCGGACACACTTCCTTGATTGCCTTAATACATGCTTCAAACCGCTCCTTGTTCTGAGTAGGAGTTCCGTCATCCTCCCGCACATGCAGATGAATCAGGGCTGCTCCCGCATCGTAAGCAGACTTGGCTTCCCGGGCAATCTCTTCCACTGTATAAGGTACTGCTGGATTCTGCTCCTTTGTTACTTCGGCGCCGCAGATACACGCCGTAATAATTAACTTCTCCATGGACACCTCCGTTATTTGCGCTGCTTATCCTTTGGTACTACGCAAGTCCCGCTGGCCCTGCATACCACAATAGGCTCTTCCAATACATCACACGCCGAATCATTGATATCCGGGCGGGGTGCAATCACTTTTCTGGCTTCAAACTTCATCTTCCGTGATGTATTTCCAACATGCACGATTTCGCCAGTGGCTTCAATATAGTCTCCCGCGAATACCGGAGCCAAAAACTCTACTTCGTCATATGCCTTAAAGAGTCCTTCGTCACCGTCCTGCAAAATCAGAAGCTCCGTTGCCACATCCCCAAACAGACCCAGCATCCTGGCTCCATCTACCAGATTTCCGCCGTAATGTGCATCATGAGCGCTCATGCGCAGCCGAATCGTTGATTTCATGTTTCCTTACCTCCTACCTTTCTTTTCTTACTTGTTTTTCACTATTACTTGTTCAGAGTTTTTCGTGAACCGGTTTCCCGGAAGTTACCATATAACCAAATGGTTACCTGGTGTGTAAAAAAAAGCGCCATGGCACCGTTTCCGGTACAATAGCGCTTCATTTCCATGGATTCTTCCTGAAAGATTCAGAATAAATAACAAATGAATTCTTTCCTTTACTACAATGAAGTTAAAAAAACGCTATTGACACTTTCCAGCATCAATAGCACTCCATGCGAACATGACAGGATAAAAGTACTGAACCATTATCCCAAACATATATGCCATCATTCATATATGCTTTCGGCGGCGATACATTCACAAACAGCTTCCGGTATGATGACCGTTCCCATCTGCCTGCTACCTAATCTGCCGCGCCTCTATTGTCTCCATATGTATTTTTCATATTCTCATCATACGCCCTAAGTTCTCTAAAGTCAATCTCAACTTTCAAAAATTATAACCAAAAAATTTTGTTTTTTTTCTACGAATATTACAAATTTCAGAAATCTTGTCATTTTCTTAACTCTTTGTTTGCAAAGCCTTTGGCGGTCTGTTATAATGACCGTGTTCAGAGTTTTTCAAAAAGTAAAAGTATTACGATTGTAAAACCAGAATTGGAGGGATTTTTATGGATTGGAACGCGGGTATATGGTCAATCGTACCGCCGATTATCGCCATTGTTCTGGCGCTGATCACCAAAGAAGTGGTATTTTCATTGATTCTCGGAATTCTGTCCGGAACGGTTATTTATTCCTTAATGACCGGACTTGGATTTATTGGATTCTTTGACACGCTTGTGAGGTTAATGTGTGATAAGCTGGCTGACAACACCAGCCTGATTCTTTTCCTATGTATGTTAGGCATTTTAGTAGCCCTTGTTACCCGTGCGGGGGGCTCCCGCGCCTATGGAGAATGGGCTGCCAAGCATCTGAAAGGAAAACGTTCAGCCGCACTGGCCACATCCGCATTGGGTGTTTTAATTTTTATTGACGACTATTTTAACTGTCTGACCGTAGGTACGGTTATGAAACCGGTAACGGATAAGTTCAATATTTCCCGGGAGCGATTGGCTTACAGTATTGACGCCACCGCTGCCCCTGTGTGTATCATCGCACCGATTTCTTCCTGGGCCGCCGCCGTTATTTCTTATTATCCGGCAAGCGCTGGTAACGGAATGACTGCATTTTTAAGTTCTGTTCCTATGAACCTGTATGCAATCCTGACACTGTTTATGGTATTCTGGATGGCTATTCGTAAAGACAAAGCCGAATACGGCCCAATGGCCAAAGCGGAATACCGCGCTTCCACTACCGGCGAGTTAGGCGCCACCGACAGTACGGAAGCAGAAGAGGCCCTGGCGAAAGTAACAAAGAAGGATTCTAAGGGACGTGTATCTGACCTGATTATCCCGATTATAACTTTGATTGTACTTTCCATTTTGTCTATGCTTTACGTTGGCGGATTCTGGAATGGCGAAGGTATGTCTCTATTTGACGCATTCGGTAATACCGATGCCGGCTATGCATTAGCCCTCTCTGCATTTGGTACGCTGATTATTACTTTTATTTATTATTTGATCCGCCGAGTCCTGACATTCAAAGAATTCTTCGGCTGCATTAATGACGGCGTTTCTTCCATGGTTGGAGCCTGCGTTATCCTGACGCTGGCCTGGTCCATCAGCGGCGTTTGCCGTGATTACCTGAACACCGGCGGTTTTGTCGCCGAACTGGTACAGGGTTCCGGCATGCCGGTTCAGATTCTGGCACCCATGATTTTCCTGATTGCCTGTCTGCTGGCCTTTGCAACCGGTACCGCATGGGGAACTTTTGGTATCTTGATTCCTATCGTAATCTCTATTACCGAGATTGCCGCTCCGGAATTGACCATTATCTGTCTGTCAGCTACATTGGCTGGCTCCGTATTCGGCGATCACTGCTCTCCGATTTCCGATACGACGATTCTAGCCTCCACTGGTGCAGCCTGTAACCACCTAGCCCATGTGGGCACCCAGGCGCCATATGCCGTAACGGTAGCTGTCTGCTGTTTCATCGGCTATATTGTTGCCGGATTTACTGCAGGTCTTGGCTTCGGAGTCTGCACTGTGATTACATTGGCTGCAGGACTTGTTTGCTTGATTGGCGCACTGATCGTACTTCCCAAAGTATGGGGTCTAAAGGAAGCATAACCAGACCGTTAATTCAACTTGTATTACATAAAAAAACTGCCACTTTCGTGGCAGTTTTTTTCTATTCTTTTAAGATCAGCTCCATCAATTCCGGCTCCAATCCCAATAACCCGCAAATATGGATGGCGTCTCTGGGACACTCTTCTTTTCCATGCACCTGATAAATACCATAATTCATATATTTTGAAATGATATCAATCCCCTTTGTTCCTTTGGCAGAATGAATCTCTTCTTCCAACTGCTTCATATCCACCTGATTCAGTCCTGCCACCTGATAATGATAATCTGCGAATTCTGCCACATTATCATAATGGGTAGCCAATATAGCCATCACATGACGCTCCTTCAAATACCGTACCACCGCCCGAACAATGGAAGTCCCTTCATCCGGATTGGTTCCCCGGGCAAGTTCGTCAAATACCAGCAGTCCAAATCCCTCTTTCTGGGCGTTAATGGCATTCTGAAGCTGCATGATTTCCCCGCCAAAGCTGGATAATCCATTCTGCATAGACTGATATTCTTCTGCTACCATACAGATGGTGTCAAAGAGAGGTACCCGGGCCTCTGTAGCATAGACAAAGAATCCGCTCTGGGCCAATATTACATTCAAAGCGACTGTCCGAAGCGCCACGCTCTTTCCGCCCATATTGGCTCCTGTAATAACGGCTGCCCCAGGCTCCATTTGAAACGATATAGGAGTAAAGAATTTCTGGCTTTCCGACAACCGCTTCTCAATCGCCGGGTGACGCATATTTTCAAGCTTTAATTCCTCCTGGGTAAGGGTGGGGCAAATGCCCTTGTACCGCAATGCCAATTTTGCTTTTTGAATCAAAAAATCCAGTTTCCCTACTACATCGCAGTTTTGAGCAATACGATTCAGCCAAGGACGCAGCTCTTCCGTAATTTCTCCCCGGATGCGCTGGGAAATCTCTTCCTCCTTCGCTACCTCTTCCTGACGCTGACGCAGCAGACGCTCTTTCTTCTTCTCCTCATGTTCCTGACGCAGCACAACCTCCAGATGACGTTTCTGTTCCCGGACTTGTCTCAAATCCTCGGCGTATTCATCCACCAGATAAAATCCCGGCAAACGACGCCCCTGGGGATCTAACAGATCCAAAGCTCCCACCGTATCCTCCGGCGCAATCCCAGGAAGTAAAACAGCGTCCTCCCGCCGAAAAAGCTGCTGCAGCTTTTCCCACTGCAATAGAAAATGCTTCAATTCAAACAATTCCAAATCCGTTAATACGACTTCCGCTCCACGCTTCAAGGAACCGCGCACTTCCTTCATCTGCATCAATATCAGCTCCATGCTGTCCCAGAAGCTGCGGTGCTTCTCATATCCTTCTACCAAAAGAGAAAGGCGCTTCAATTCCTCCTGAAGCTCCTGCTGTTCCCCCCGGCTGGCCGGGGCAGCATTTTTTACCAGCTCCTGCCCGTAAATACAGTTCGGCTGCATATCATCCAATAAATATTGAAATCCCAAAGATTGCTTCTGTTCCAAAGTCAATATAATCATTCCATACCCTCCAATACATCAAAAACCGGTAGAGATACCGCTTGCTGCATCCGTTCCAAAAACTCCTGTTTTTCAAAATGATTCCCATAGGCGGAAAACGGATTCACTGTAATGGCCAATAAAGTAATTTCCTCCAGCACTGAAATTTGAATTCCTTTTCGCCTGAGCTTCTCATAAGTATCCTGGCTTAACAGCAGCTTGCTGCTGTCTTCCACCACAAAGCTCTTATTTTTACAGGACACGTTGGAAAACAGCAGTGGTTTTAACATAGCGTCGGTCAAAGCTCCCTCCAGCCAGAGGAATGGATATTCCTGATTTTCTGTTTCCCGCAGCGCATCAATCAGCTTTTGTCCTGGTTCTGCTACATTAAAATTTCCATCTTGATCTAAAAACAGCAGCTTTTCATCCGGCTTTCGGCTTTTCCGAAAAGAGGTAATCTTTCGTATCCCCGCCTCTTTTAAGGTTCGCTTTAACTGCAGCAAGCGACTAATATACGCAGTATCTTCTATCACCCTTTGAATATTTCGATGATAAGAGGCTCCCGTACAAAGCAGCACTGCGTCAGCCACCTGTCTGGTACAAAGAGACTTCCGGCTGATTGCTCCGTCAATCAAAGACTTATGGACTCCCTGATTCAAAAACCACTGAGAAAGCTTCGCCAGCTGCTGATTCATGGAGGGGCCCGCCAGATCAATATATCCGTCGCTTTTAGCCCTCAAGGCTACCACCTGACCCAAAGGCGTATACATTCCGGTGGTCTCAAGGATTTCTCCTGTCACGTCACAATTCCTTAAAAGCTCTGAAGATGTGGCAAATAAGGTTCCCTCCCTTATGTAAATCCGTGGTTTTTTCGTTCCAGTGGCCACATCCACGCTTTCTCCGTCTCTGCCAATGGAAGTAATGCCCACCGAAATATTTGCATCCCCCAGTTCTTTCAATAAGCGGTTCAACACAGTGGTTTTCCCAGCATTTTTACACATTCCTGCTAAGGACACGGCAGTATGGCCTTCCATTAAATTTAAAAACAAATCATTCTTCATACATCAGTTCCCCTTTCAGAGATATCCGCGCCTCTCCTCCAATGCGTATCAGCGGCTTTTGACTTCCTTCTTCCAGAGATTCTTCTTCGGAAAGCAAAAGCCTGCTTTTGATACAGGAAGGACGTCCCATCGCTTCTCCTTGTAAAAACAGGGATTCCTGGCCTATGCCAACAACTCCGTAACCATGCAAATACCAAGTCAGAGCGCCATTGGAGGTTCCTGTGGCCGATTCCTCCGGAATATCATAAAGAGGCGCAAAATTCCGGCACTCCGCCAGGATTCCGGGACGATTTGACATACAGAACATGTGAACTCCTACGACTTGATATTGTTTGGATAATTCACATACCAGTTTCTCCTGTTGACAGGCTGTTTCCAATTCTCTGGAGTCTTTTACCGGAAGCATAATATCCTGCAGCCCCGTGCTGACAATTTTAGGCTGCATTCTGTAGCTCCTATCCGGATTTCCTTTTGTAAAATCGACTCCTTCCCTGGGAGGCAGGCCATACGCTTCATACAGCCTGGCCGCTTCCTGGGGAGAAAAAGTTTTCCCTTCCCTGGGACTTGCCATATCCATCCACACCCCTTGTGTTTCCACATCAATGGAAAGCTCCTGAGCCCGTGTTTTTAGAAAAAACCGCCCTGGTGCAATCAGACCCTCCTGCTTCATAACTTCAAACGCCCCAATCGTGGCATGTCCACACAAATCCACCTCGCCCGCAGGAGTAAAATACCGAATTTGAAACCCTCCTTTTACAGGCTTTACAAATGCCGTCTCTGAATGCTTCAATTCTCCTGCAATCTGGCACATCAAAGACTCTCTGGGAAATTCTCCCTTTTCTTCCAACAATACCACGCCGGCCTGATTCCCCCCATAGATCTCCTGGGCAAAGGCGTCCGCAACATAAACCGGCCACTTCTTTGTCATCTTCCTTCTCCCTCCTTTTATAATACGGCTGCCAGAAATTGGCAGCCGCACAAAGTATCCTATTCTCTTCTTTTTTCCGCTACAACCGCCGAAACTCATTAAAATCATGAACCAATTCCTTCAGACAGCGGATCTGGGTGTCAAATACTCCCGCTTCATACAGATTAATAATAATCATTCCTACAGGAACTGCAAGAATCATACCCAAAACTCCGGAAAACTTATAACCTACAAACATGAAAAACAGCGTAGCCAATGGATTCATGCCAATGGAATCTCCTACAATCTTTGGCTGAATAATCTGACGCACCAACTGAGTCACTGCATACAATATAATCAGGCCGATGGCCATCTGGTAATCCCCGGATAAAATTTTAATAATTGCCCATGGCCCCAGCACCGTTCCGGTTCCAAAAAAAGGAAGCATATCCAAAAATGCAATGAGAAACGCTACCAATAGCAAGTAATCTACCTGTAAAATCAAAAGCCCCACCACAAGAATCACATAGACTACTACCATAATCTTTAGCTGCGCCTTAAAATATCCTCCAATCACATGTTTCAAATCACGAATCACCTGCACGACGCTGCTCTTAATGCCCTTTGGCATATGTTTTCCCAGAATTCCTATGATTTTATCTCGATCTGCAATAAAAAAATAAGCAGATAAGATACTCATAATAATGCCAATCAAAGTACCTGGGACATTTTTAGCAAAATTCCCTGCTGCTGTAAACGTGGGAACACTGATTGCCTGAACCAAATCGCTAAGATAAGTACCGAGATTTGTTGTCACATCTGTAACGTTTGTCTTCATCTCTCCTGGAAGCCGGTCCAAAATTCCCTGGAGGTTTTCCCCAATATCATGAAATTCCAAAGCGATCTCTTCATACATATCCGGCAGACTTTCCATCAAATTCACTGCCTCTTGTCCCAGTTTCACTCCCGCCAAATAAAACAGCAGAACGATACAGGCCAGTACCCCGATAATAATAATCATAGAACCATGCTTTCGAACGATTTTCAGCCGTTTCTCCAAAAATCGCACCAGGGGATTGGCAATCCAAGAGATCAAATAGCCAACCACAAAGGGCATGAAAAATACGGCCACCTTCGGCCCCAGATAAAAGACCACAAAAATTGTGATTACCGCTACCAGTAAATTTGCAAAAATCTTTAAATATTTTACGGACTGCTTCACACTACCACCTCTATACCGCAAAAATTATCTTCTAAGAGCTATCACTTTAAACAGTTGCCCTATTTCTTCTCTACGCCATATTTTTCCGTAAGCTCCGCTACTTTTGCTCCATACGCTTCCTGTTGCTTTTCTTGAATGAGCTGCTGATGAATCTGCTCCTTTACTTGGGCAAACTCCGGGATGGACCCCTCTTGCTTCTCTTCCACCCAAATTAAGTGGTAGCCAAATTGAGTTTTTACCGGCCCAATCACCTGATGCAGGGCTCCTTCAAACGCTGCTTTTTCAAATTCCGGCACCATCTGTCCCCGGGAGAAAAACCCCAAATCCCCGCCTTTATCCTTGGTAGGGCATGTAGAATATTCCTTTGCCGCATCCTCAAAGGATTTCCCCTGGGAAATCTCTTTTGCTGCTTTTTCAGCCAGTTCCAGAGTATCTACCAGAATATGCTTAGCGCTGACCCGTTCGCTCCTGCCCAGGCGAGACTTATTCTCCTCGTAAAATGCTGCTTCCTCTTCTTCCGTTACACGAATTCCTTCAATCACTTTGGTCGCCGCCATATGACTTGCCAGCTCCACTTTCATCTTCTCTATCATGGTCTTGTATTCCTGGCTCTCCATGATGTTTTCTTCCTCCGCCAGTTTCGCAAAAAGATGAAATGCAATCAGCTGCTCCAACACCTGCTCCCTGGCCCTGGGATCCGACAAATACATCTGCTGCTCCGCAGGATAATTGCGAATTAAAGTATTCAGTTCCTCCTCTGTAATCTCATGTCCTGCGGCTACTGCCAAAATTTTTTCACTCATAACCATTTCCTTTCTCTTGTTAAGTTCCGGCACACCTTCTGTACAGATAGGTGGCAAAATAAATTATCGCTGCAATTATCACAATCGCGGGTCCTGTGGCCACATTGGCATAATAAGAAATAATCAATCCCAAAATCCCGGAAAACACGGAAAACACCAGTGCAAAAAAATGGTACTCCCGAAGGTTTTCAGACAAATTTCTGGAAGCCGCCGCCGGCAATATCAGCAGCGCATTGATAATCAAAATTCCAACCCACTTAATAGATAACATTACTACCAGGGCTGCCAGCACGGCAAAAAGATATTCCATCAAAGACACCGGAATATGCTTGCTCTTGGCCAAAGCCCGATGAATACTGGCGGCCTGAAGGTAATTGCTGCAGATACACCAAAACCCTAACGTCGCCGCCAGAAGAATTCCCAAATACAGCAATTCCTTTGGCGTAATGCTAAGTATATCTCCCACCAGAAGGCTGGAATATTTACTAAAATTCCCTCCCCTGGAAAGAATTGCCAGTCCCAGGGCAATACTTAAGGAAGAAAATACAGAAATAATCGTATCTACGGACTCTGCATGTTTGCTGCTGATTTTATTTAGCAGCAGTGCGAACACTATGGCAAACACGACCATGGACAGATTCGTATCTCCAATCCCAAATACAATGCCTACTGCAATTCCTGTCAAAGCCGAATGCCCTAAGGCGTCAGAGAAAAATGCCATCTTCCGGCTCACAATCATCGTTCCCATCAATCCGAACAGAGGCGTAATCAACAGAACCGCTCCAAAAGCCAGCTTCATAAAATCAAACCGGAGCCAGGAAAAAATATCATCCACGATCAATTCCTCCTCTCTCCGCTTCTTTTGCATTTCCAAACACTTCCTGAAACGCGTCGCTTCCATAGACCTCCCTGACACTGCCTTGCTTTAAGACTCCGCCCTCCAGTAAAATCACCTGATCTGCATACCGGGCTACATAATCCAAATCATGGGAAATCAATATTACAGCCAGGTCATAATGCTCCTTTAAATTGTAAATCGTCTCATAGAACAGCTCCATACCATTTCGGTCAATTCCGGACACCGGCTCGTCCAGAAGAAGCAGATTGGGCTCGTCCATAATCGCCATAGACAAAAGCACTCGCTGCAGCTCTCCGCCGGACAGATTGCAAACCTGCTTATCCACCAATCCTCTTACATCAAATATCTCAAGAGCCGCCAATATTTTTTGCCGAATACGCCTGCTTTTTTTTAGAAAAACAGGAAAACGGCTCTGAAAGCAAGCCATCATATCATAAACGCTCACCGGCGTATTTTTTTCAATATTTAAAGCTTGAGGCACATAGCCAATACGAAGACGCTGCAGCCTTCCATCCTCCCGGTCTTTGAATTCAATACTGCCAGTATGAGGAATATCTCCAAGAATCGCCCGAATTAAGGTAGACTTTCCGGCTCCGTTTTTTCCGATTACCGCATTTAAAGAGCCGCAATGAATATGAAGATTGATATCTTTTAAAATCTGCTGCTCTCCCACAGACACGGACAGTTGATTTACTCGGATGCAGTGCAGCCCGCAGGGCTTTATCATTTTTCTCATGGTCATAACCCTTCCTCTGACGCTAGGGCCTCTTCCAGAAGCCGGATGTTTTCCTCCATCCCCTCCAGCCAGCTTGCCGCGTCTTCTTCCCCCCGCACCAAGGTATTCAAATAATATACTCTGCAGTCTGTCTCCTTTTGGATGGTATCGCCCATATCCTTCCCATACATGCTCTCCGCCAGAAGAACGCCTACCTCCTTCTCTCGTATCACTTCCAAAAGCTCAGCCGTCTCCTGGGCGCTGATTTGACGCTCTTCATCTAAGTCCAATTCCCCTGCAATCTCCATCCCATAGTCTTCCGCCAAAAAGGCGAATGCCTCATGAAATAAGACAATCTTCCTTCCCTGAGCGCCTGCCAGACGTTTTTTCGCATCCTGGTATAGCTGTTGGATCTTTTCCAAATATTCTTCTGTCCTGGTGCGGTACTCTTCTTGGTGCGCCGGATCTGCCTCTGAAAGCCCTCTGCCGATGGCAGATACTTGTTCCATATAATGAGGAATACTCATCCACACATGGGCGTTTTCTCCATGGTCATGGCCGTGATCCTTTTCATCCGCCGCCTCCGTCTCTGGCGTCTCTGAGAATATAGCTTCTCCAGCCTCCAAAATCTTCAAGTCAGGATACTCTTTTACAGCATCGGTAAGAAATCCTTCCATTCCGCCGCCATTTACCACAAATACGTCCGCCTGGGACAACATCATCATATCCTCCGGCGTAAGCTGGTAGTCGTGAAGGCATCCGGTTTGAGGCTCGCTTAAGTTTCGTACCGTCACCCCTTCGCAATTTCCTGCAATATTTAAACATGCAATATACATTGGGTAAAAGGAGGTTACAATTAAAAACTCTTCCTCCCCCTTTTTCTCCCCGTCGTATCCGGCCCCTGTTGAGACTTTTACAAATCCAACCCCGGCCAAAGACAGACTCAAAAGCAACGCCGCCACAAATAAATATTTATGCTTCATAAGATTCCCGCTCTGTTTCGCCCTCCTCAGGGAGCACAAATTGATCCATCACTGCCCAAATCTCCTCCCGTCCCTGCATCGTCTGGGCTGAAAAGGGCAGTATCTGAGTGTTCGGCTCCACTTGAAGAGTATCCCTAATCAATTTGACCTGCTTGGACATCTGGCTTCGTTTGATCTTGTCCAGCTTTGTCGCAATCAGAATCGGATGAAACCCCTGATACACAATCCAGTCATACATCTGCTTATCATTTCCGGAAGGAGCATGGCGGATATCCACCAGTAAAAAAACGGCTTTTAACTGCTTGGACTTATGAAGGTAATTCTCTATCATCTTACCCCATTTTTCTTTTTCTTTCTGGGGTACTTTTGCATAACCATATCCTGGTAAATCCACCAGATACATCATGTCGTTGATATTATAAAAATTGATTGTCTGGGTTTTCCCCGGCTGAGATGAGGTCCGGGCCAGTGACTTTCGGTTCATCAGTCCATTGATCAAGGAAGATTTCCCCACGTTGGACTTTCCGGCAAAGGCAATCTCAGGCCTCTGGTTCTTAGGCACTGCGCTGGAAATACCGCATACCGTTTCCAAATTCACTGTTTTCACTACCATACTTCTTCTCCTTACCTTGCTGCCCGCTTCTTACTTTCTCACCAGCGCTGCCTTTAAAACTTCTTCCATTTTTTCTACAAATACAATATCCATTCCCTTTTTAATTTCCTGGGAAATCTCATTGATATCGGCCTCGTTCTTCTTCGGTACGCATACCGTGTGGATGCCTGCGTTTTTGGCCGCCAAAATCTTTTCTTTTAATCCGCCGATGGGAAGCACTCTGCCCCGAAGGGTAATTTCCCCGGTCATGGCCACATCCGACCGCACCTTGCGTCCTGTAATTGCAGACAGCATAGCCGTGGCCATAGTGATCCCGGCGGAAGGTCCGTCTTTGGGCACAGCTCCCTCCGGAATGTGGATATGGATATCATTTTCCTTGAAAAATTCTTTCTTAATGCCATATTCCCGGCTGACAGAACGGATATAACTGATTCCAGCCTGAGCGGATTCTTTCATTACATCTCCCAACTGTCCGGTAAGCTGGAATTCACCCTTCCCCGGCATAATATTAACTTCAATTTGAAGTGTATCGCCGCCTACGCTGGTCCAGGCCAGACCCCGGACGATTCCCACCTCATCGTTTTCATTGGCTTTGTCGTAGTGATACCGTTCTTTCCCCAGATATTTTTCCAGATTGCTCTCGGTAATCTTTACACGTTTCTTGTCATCTGCATAAATCTCCCGGGCCGCTTTCCGGCAAATCTCTCCGATTTTACGCTCCAGATTTCGAACGCCGGCCTCTCTGGTATACCCCCGGATCATCCGCTCCAATGCTTTATTGCTGATAGAAAGCTGCTCTGGCTTTAATCCGTTTTTCACCAATTGTTTATCAAACAAATGCTCTCTGGCAATATGGGCCTTCTCATTTTCTGTATAACTGCTGACCTCTATCAGTTCCATCCGGTCCAGCAGCGGCCGGGGAATACTTTGGGTGGAATTCGCTGTAGCAATAAACAAGACTTCCGACAAGTCTACCGGAAGCTCCACATAATGATCCCGAAACTTTTTATTCTGCTCGCCGTCTAACACTTCCAAAAGAGCCGACGCCGTATCCCCTTTATAATCGCTGCTAAGCTTATCAATCTCATCCAAGAGAACCAGCGGATTTTTTACACCGGCATATTTTAAAGCATTGACAATGCGTCCGGGCATGGCGCCTACATAAGTTCTCCGATGCCCCCGGATCTCCGCTTCGTCCCGTACGCCGCCCAGACTGATACGAACATACTTTTTCTCCAACGCCCGGGCCACAGATCTGGCAATACTGGTCTTCCCCGTTCCCGGCGGCCCCACCAGACAGATAATGGGGCTCTCCCCTTTGCTGGTTAGACTGCGTACCGCCAGAAATTCCAGCATACGCTCCTTTACTTTTTCCAATCCATAATGATCTTCCTCTAAAACCGCTTCTGCATGACGGATGTCCTTGTTATCCTTGGAGGTTTTATTCCAGGGCAGCTCTAAAAGCGTCTCAATATATCCCCGTACAACTGCTCCCTCGGAAGAGCTGGCGGCAACGTTTTTATAACGTTCAATTTCTTTTTTAATCTTTTCTTTTACGCTTTTATCTGCTTTCAGCTTTCCTGTCTCCTGAAGGAAATGGTCTACATCCGACTGGGTATTGTCTTCTCCCAGCTCCTTTCGAATCAGCTTCATTTGCTCTCGAAGAATATATTCTTTTTGATTCTGATCTATTTTTTCCTTAATCTTCATCTGGAACTCATTTTTGATCTGAATGATATTGATTTCATTTAATAAAATCGTCATCACAGTCTCATACCGTTCCTCCAGATCCACAGCTTCCAGAATCCGTTGTTTATATTCATATCCCACCGGCAAATTATTCCCCGTCTGATCTATCAGCCGGGATAAGTCATGGATCTCCACTGACTGTTTCGCCAGCTCTTTTCCAGTTTTGGGGCTTACCGCACCATAACGGTTCAAAGTCTCCTGAAGGCTTCGCACCATTGCCTGGTGAATCTCAGGAGAAAGATGGTCTTGCTCCTGAGCATCAAAGGTCATCACTTCCGCCAGAAGATACTCCTCCTGATCTAAAAATCCAATCAGCTCCCCACGTTCATTTCCTTCCACCAGTACCCGCACCACATCATGCTGCAGCTTAATTACTTGTTTCACAATAGCAATCGTACCGATTTTATATACGCTGCCCTGATCCGGTTCCTCTTCTTCCAAATCTCTCTGGGCCACTAAAAAAATGTTCTGATCCCGAAGCATGGCATTCTCTACTGCTTTCACCGATTTTGGCCGGCTCACGTCAAAATGAGCCACCATCCCCGGCAATATTGTCATTCCACGCAGCGCTACCGCCGGGAGTTCTCTCATCCGCTCACTCATTGCCTCTCTCCTAAGCGCTCTTGGTCTCTATGCTTTTTCCATTGATCAATACCGGAGCATTCCCATCCACCGATTCCCTTGTAACGGTACAGCTGGTAATACTCTCATCGGAAGGCACACGGTACATAATATCCAGCATGACCTGTTCCATAATCGCCCGAAGTCCTCTGGCTCCCGTCTTACGCTCTAGGGACTTTTCTGCAATGGCAATTAAGGCGTCTCTGTCAAACTGAAGTTCCACACCGTCCAACTCCATCAGTTTTTTATACTGGCGCGTCAGAGAATTCTTAGGCTCTGTAAGAATCCGCAGCAATGCATCTTTATCCAGGGCATGAAGGGAAACATTAATGGGCACACGTCCGATAAATTCAGGTATCATGCCAAATTTCACAAAGTCCTGGGGCAGCGCATGGCAAAATACTTCTCCCACATTACGGTCTTTTTGTTTTCCGGTGTCGCTGTTAAATCCGATGATTTTCTGATCCAGCCTGCGCTCAATAATCTTATCTAAGCCTTCAAAGGCGCCGCCGCAGATAAACAAAATATTGGTCGTATCAATTTGAAGCAATTCCTGATGGGGATGCTTACGGCCGCCTTGAGGAGGCACACTGGCTACCGTCCCCTCCAGAATTTTCAAAAGGGCCTGCTGGACTCCTTCTCCGGATACATCCCTGGTAATGGAAGGATTCTCGGACTTTCTGGTAATCTTATCAATCTCATCAATATAGATAATACCATACTGAGCCCGTTCAATATCATAATCCGCCGCCTGGATGATCTTTAGCAGAATATTTTCCACGTCTTCCCCTACATAACCGGCTTCCGTTAAAGCGGTAGCATCGGCAATGGCAAAAGGAACATTTAATACACGTGCCAGTGTCTGGGCCAGCAGGGTTTTACCGCAGCCGGTAGGTCCCAGCATTAAAATATTGCTCTTTTGCAGCTCCACGTCCATATCCCGGTCTGCAAGAATTCTTTTATAATGATTATAAACAGCCACGGAAAGCACCTTTTTGGCTTCTTCCTGGCCAATTACATATTCATCCAAAAACGCATTCATTTCTTCCGGCTTAATTAAGTTGATTTCCTGCTGCATATCTGTCTCAATTTCCGGTTCAATCTCCAGCTCTTCTTCTATAATTTCAGCGCAAATGTCCACGCATTCATCGCAAATATAGGCTCCATTGGGACCTGCAATCATTTTGCGCACCTGAGTATCGGGTTTTCCGCAAAAAGAACAGCGTACCCTGTCGTCAATTTTTCCTGCCATATTCTCACCTCGATAAAATTTATCACACGAACAGCAAGGACAGTGGCAAGTGCCCGCTGTCCCCCAGTCTGCACAAAACTGCAAAAGGCGTTTGGCTGCCCCCACAGTCTCGTACCGGTTCTATTTTTCTTTATATGTGATGACTCCGTCAATCAGTCCGTACTCCTTGGCCTCTTGTGCTGACATATAATTGTCACGCTCCGTGTCGGCTGCAATCACTTCATAGGGCTGCCCTGTGTTAGCCGCCAAAATCTCATTGAGACGTTTCTTCGTCTTTAAAATGTTATCCGCTACAATTTGGATATCTGTCGCCTGTCCTCTGGCGCCGCCGGAAGGCTGATGAATCATAACCTCCGCGTTGGGAAGGGCAAATCGCTTGCCTTTGGTTCCTCCTGCCAGCAAAAATGCCCCCATACTTGCCGCTAATCCGATGCAGATGGTGGAAACATCACATTTGATATAATGCATGGTATCGTAGATAGCCATACCGGCAGTCACAACTCCCCCTGGAGAGTTAATATACAACTGAATATCCTTTCCAGGATCCTCCGCTTCCAAAAACAGAAGCTGAGCCACCACAAGACTGGCTGTCGTCTCATTTACTTCTTCTCCCAGGAAAATAATCCTGTCCTTTAACAGCCTGGAATAAATATCGTAGGAACGTTCCCCTCTGCTGGTCTGCTCCACAACGTAAGGCACTAAGCTCATAATTTCCACTCCTTTTCTAAAGTCAGAAGTTCCATGCTAAGACTTTTTGCTTACCATGGAACTTTGGAACTGTCGAAATGCAGGTATCTGCATCTTTTCGCTTTCGTTGGGCCTGTTACGGCTTTTATTTTTATTCTTCCTCTTCCGTGTCGTCTTCCTTCTCTTTCTTAGACTTGGGTTTTGCCTTTTCTTTGACATTCTCCATAATCAGCTCTACCGCCTTCTGCACCGCCAAGTCCTTCTTTATGGATTCCTTATCCTCGTCGCCCATACGCTGCTTCAGATCCTCTGCATTCATGCCATACATCTGGGCCATCTTATCCACTTCCGCCTCAATTTCTTCATCGGAAACCTGAATGTCCTCTTCCTTTGCAATCTGCTCCAATACCAGGCCCGTACGGATACGCTTCAACGCATCTTCCTTCATCTGCTCCTGAAGCTTCTCCATCGTCATACCGGTAAACTGCATATACTGTTCCAAGGATAAGCCTTGCTGTGCTATCCGCCCGGCAAAATCATTCACCATACCTGCAGTCTGCGTCTCCACCATAGCGTCCGGAATGTCCATTTTTGATTTTCCTACGATCTTCTCAATGGCTTCTTCTTCTTTCGTCCGTTTTGCCGAATTCTCTTTGCGTTCCTGAATTTTGGCCTTTACGCTGTCTTTATACTCTGCCAGAGTATCAAACTCGGAAACATCCTGAGCGAATTCATCGTCAAGCTGGGGAAGCTCCTTGCTTTTAATCTCATTAATCCTAACCTGAAATACTGCAGGCTTTCCAGCCAGCTCCGGCGCATGATATTCTTCCGGGAACGTTACATGGACTTCCAGTTCCTCCCCGGCATTCTTGCCAATGAGCTGTTCTTCAAAGGTGTCGATAAAGGAGTGAGAACCGATGACCAATGAATGATTCTCTCCTTTTCCTCCCTCAAAGGCTTCCCCGTTCACAAATCCCTCATAATCAATGACTGCCGTATCGCCGTCTGCAACAGGTCTGCCTTCTACGGTAATCGTCCGGGCATTGCTCTCCCGCTCCCGATTCACCTCTGCATCTATCTCTTCCTCCGTCACACTGGTATCAATCTTTGTTACTTGTACTCCTTTATACTTGCCAAGCGTAACCTCCGGCCTCACCGCTACTTCCGCGGTAAAAATAAAGGGTTTTCCTTTTTCAATCTGAGTTACGTCCACAGTAGGGCGGGACACGATATCTAATCCGGATTCCTCTGCCGCGCCTGGATATTCTCTGGAAATCAAATCATTTGCAGCGTCCTCAAAGAAAATCTCCGCTCCATACATTTTTTCAATCATATGGCGGGGCACCTTTCCCTTGCGGAATCCCGGAAGACTGATTTTTCCTTTCTGTTTCATGTATGCAGACTGGATTGCTTTTTCCAGTTCTTCTGCCGGCACCTCAATGGTCAGTTTTGCCATGTTCTTCTCTAAATTCTCTACTTGTACGCTCATGATCGCTATTTCCTCCTTCAGCTATCTATAAATGGGATAGACGTACTCCTCCATTCTTTTACGAATACAATCATTTTGCCATTATAGCATAACTCTCAGGAAAAAGCTAGTGCTTTTTCCTGATTTCCTCTTACTGTTTGCATTTGAAATATTCACAACACAATTCCCACTTTTTATAACTGAAACTCCTGCATTAAATCCGTCAACGCCTGAGACTGGGCCGATAATTCCTCACTGGCCGCCGCGCTCTCCTGGGACATGGCGGAATTGTCAGAAACCACCTCCGACACTTGTTCCAAAGCCATTCTAATCTGAGCGATTCCTTCATTCTGGCTTTTGGAAGCGTCGTCAATACTTTCAATCATCCCCCGGAGCTTGTCAATATGAAGCAGGGCTTCCTGCATCTGGGCAGCCGCCAAATTCACAATATCCACTCCGTTTCTCACAGCCTCCATGGAATTCTGTATCAGAGAAGTAGAAGTCTGTACGGCTTTCATACTTTCCCCGGCCAAGCTTCCCACTTCACTGGCTACTACTGCAAACCCCCGGCCCATCTCACCGGCGCGGGCCGCCTCTATGGATGCATTCAAAGACAGCAGGCTGGTTTGATCTGCAATCTCTTCAATCGTCGTAATAATATTTTCAATCTCCGAAGAACATCTGCTGATCTCATTCATGGCCTCCACAGCCTTCTCCATCTGCTCATTGCTGAATCCCAGCTCTTTATCCATGTCAACCACACGCTCCCGGGCCGAATCTACATATTCCGTATTGGTATTGACCTTTTCGGAAATCTCTGTAACAGACGCCTGAAGCTCTTGAAGGGCTGCCGCCTGAGAACTTGCTCCCTCAGCCAAAGCCTGCGCCGCAGTTGCAATCTGTTCCGAACCTCCTGATACCTGCTGAGAAGCGTCTCCGATATTGTGAAGGGTCACTGTCAGCCTTTTGGAGACCTCCTCCAAGCCGCTTTTTACCTTGCTAAATTCTCCCACGTACGCCTGTTTCAATTCAAACCGCAAATTACCTCCGGCAATTTCATGCAGTACTTCTGTAATCTCCCCAATGTAAGCAATATAATCCTTCAATCGCAGTACTGTCTTCTGAAGAGCCTCCGCAACAGCTCCCACTTCGTCCTTTGACTGAGCGTCTACCTCAATATCCAAGTTGCCCACGGCAATATGTGTAGCAGCTGTCTCCAAGCTTTTTAAAGGCTTCACTATTCCCGTTGCAATCTTATTAATAACAAAAACTAAAATCCCAAGAGCAAGAATGAAGAAACCTCCTACTTCTACAAAAAGCTTATAAATAGCCTCATTGTATTCTCCGTTGGGCATTCCGCTTATTACAGACCACCCTGTTTCTCCTACCATAACATGACAGCCATGCTGTTTTTTTCCGTTCCAACGGTAAGTGAATTCCATTTCCTGCCTGTTCTCAACGGCTTCTAAAACTTTCTTTGGCATACCAGCATCCTGGACGCTGGATTGTATCAAATCTTCTTCAGGCGCATACATAATCTGGCCCGCCGTCGTCAATAAAACAAAAAAGCCGGAATTCCCCAGCTTGTGTTCCGACATCATCGTAGCAAGGGTACCTACTTCCACATCTACGCCAGCAACCCCCAGCAATTCGCTGTTTTCTCCATATATAGGGGTGATAATGCTGGAAGCCAATTTTCCTGTAGAAGTAATCACATAAGGTTCTGTTACTGTTGTTGTCCCCGCTTTTGTAACTTCCTGATACCAGCTTCTTTCAGTAACATCGTAGTTCCCAAATTCACTGACAAACCCACTGATACTGTCTTCAAAAAACTGACTGGAGTCAATATCTGCAACCCATGCGTCCAAAATATTATCATTATCTGTATAATATGTATTGGTCAGCATTGTCAATACGGCGTCAAAATGCTCTGCCTCCGTAATCCTGTCCCCCGGCTTTACCTCCCACAATAATTTCAACAGATCCTCATTAGCTGCCATCTGCTTAGAAACTTCCATATATCTTGTAAAGTACTCGCTGATATTGGCAGCAACCTGTTTTGATTCTGCCGTAATCTCCTCCGTCCGTATCTTGCTAACAGAAAAATTCACGGTTAATAGGATTACCAATGCCACTACAGCCAAAATAGCCAGCGTTGGAATAATAATCCCTTTCATCATCTTTTGTTTAATTCCGCCCTTAACCTTCCCTCTCTTCATAATTTCTCCTTCCTGTGATACGACAATATAGAATATATTATACGCTTTTCTCCCTTTAAAAACAAGTTTTTTCAAAAAAACATGTCACAATCTTACTCAAATTCTTATCAAAACACAAGGGATCCTGCTATGCAGGATCCCTTGTGCTTACGCCTCGTCAATGGCTCTCCCTATATCGTGTCTCATATACTTATTCCCAAATTCCACCCACTCTGTGGCCTGATAAGCATTGGCTCTGGCCTCCTTCAAATCGGCTCCTTTGGCGGTCACTCCCAGCACCCGTCCGCCATTGGTAAGAAGCTTTCCATCTTCTGTCAGCTTTGTCCCGGCATGGAAGCAGTAATATCCGTTTGCCTCTTCAAACCGCTCTAATCCCCTAATCTCAAACCCCTTCTCATAGGAAACAGGATAACCGTCAGAGGCCAGCACGATGCAAACCGCCGCATTGTCTTCAAACTCCAGTTCAATCTCATCCAGCCTGCCGTCAATACACGCTTCCATCACTTCAATCATATCCGTTTTCATCCGTGGCAGCACTACCTGTGCCTCCGGATCTCCAAACCTGGCATTATATTCTAATACCTTAGGGCCTTGCTCCGTCAGCATCAAGCCAAAGAAGATGATACCCTGAAACGCTCTTCCTTCCTTTGCCATAGCGTCCACCGTAGGCTGATATATATATTTGCGGCAAAACGCATCCACCTGCTCCGTATAGAACGGACTGGGAGAAAAAGTACCCATACCGCCGGTATTTGGCCCTAAATCCCCGTCCTGGGCCCGTTTGTGATCCTGGGCCGAAGCCATGGTGCGAATGGTTTTTCCGTCTACAAAAGAAAGAACAGAAACTTCCCGGCCTGTCATATATTCTTCTATTACCATGCAGTTTCCGGCGCTTCCGAACTGCTTGTCTTCCATAATCGCCTTTACCCCCGCCTCGGCCTCTTCTAACGTATGGCAGATCAATACGCCTTTTCCCAGCGCCAGCCCGTCTGCTTTTAGTACAATAGGAAACTCCGCCCGCTTTAGATATGCCAGGGCATCCCCGGCGTCTGTAAAGCTCTCATAGGCTGCCGTGGGAATATGATATTTTTTCATAAGATCCTTGGAAAAAGCTTTGGAGCCTTCCAGAATGGCCGCATTCTTTCTGGGACCGAATACCCGCAAATGTTCTCGCTCAAACACATCTACAATGCCCCCCACCAGAGGATCATCCATCCCTACAATCGTAAGTCCGATCTGCTGCTCTTTGGCGAAAGACGCCAGCTTTTCAAACTCCATAGCGCCGATTGGAACACACTCTGCCATCCCGGCAATTCCGCCATTCCCTGGCGCGCAAAAAACCTTCTCCACCTTAGAGCTGGCCGCTGCCGCCTGAACAATGGCGTGCTCCCGGCCGCCGCTTCCGATTACCAAAACCTTCATTCCGTCTCCTCCTTCTCTTCCCCGCCGTCCAGAATCACTTGGTTTTTATCTACGTCAACTCTGCCGTTAGCAATCATATCAATCGCTTTTGGCAGAATCTTCCATTCTGCCTGCTCCATTACCCTCTGCTGCAGAATCTTTGGCGTATCTTTCTGCTTTACCTCTACAGCCTTCTGCAGAATAATAGGGCCTGTATCGGTTCCTTCATCCACAAAATGGACCGTAGCCCCGGTTACTTTTACTCCTCTGGCCAACGCCTGTTCGTGAACCTTTAATCCGTAAAACCCCGTACCGCAAAAGGCCGGAATCAAAGAAGGATGGACATTGATGATACGGTTGCGGTATTGACGTATCATCTTTTCTGGTATCACTACTAAATACCCTGCCAGCACCACCAAATCTACTTGCTGCCTGTCCAATTCTCCTAAAAGGGCATCGTAAAAAGCCTCCCTGTCAGGATAGTCCTTAGGAGAAATACAGACTGCCAAAATTTTGTGCATTCTGGCCCGTTCCAGGGCATAAGCATTCTTGTTGTTGCTGATCACCACAGCAATGCTTGTATTTGTAATACTGCCATTGTCAATCCCATCCATAATGGCCTGCAGGTTTGTCCCTCCGCCGGATACTAACACTGCCAGCTTTAACATAACGCAACGCCCCGCTCTCCGTTTTCAACGCGCCCGATGAAATAAGGCGTCTCCCCTGCTGCCTTGATTGCCTCTGCCGCCGTCTCTGCATCCGCCGCATCCACCGCCAGAATCATACCGATTCCCATATTGTATGTGTTATACATCATCTCTTCGGCAATAGTTCCTTCTCTTTGCAGCATCGCAAAAATCGGCGGCACCGGATAGCTGCCTTTTTCTACCAAAGCCCGCCGTCCTTCAGGCAGCATCCGCGGTATATTCTCATAAAAGCCTCCTCCTGTAATATGGCTGCAGGCTTTTATCGTAATTCCTTTTTCTTTGATGGATTTTAACGCTTTTACATAGATCTTGGTGGGAGCAAGCAAGGCTTCCCCCAATGTCGTTCCCAATTCCTCATGATAACGATTTAGATTCTCTCTGGTCATTTCAAAGACTTTACGAACCAAGGAAAAACCATTGGAATGTACTCCCGAAGAGGCCATGCCAATTAATACGTCCCCTGCCTTTACATCCTTCCCGGTGATCAAGTCCTTCTCGTCCACAATTCCCACTGCAAACCCGGCCAAATCATATTCATCCTCAGGATAGAACCCCGGCATCTCCGCAGTCTCTCCTCCAATTAACGCCGCCCCGGACTGAATACATCCCTCGGCTACCCCCTTTACGATAGATGCAATCTTCTCCGGTTCATTCTTGCCGCAGGCAATATAGTCCAGGAAAAATAACGGTTCGCCTCCTGCACATGCAATATCATTTACACACATGGCCACACAGTCAATGCCCACCGTATCATGCTTATCCAACAAAAATGCCAATTTCAGCTTCGTACCCACACCGTCCGTCCCGGAAACCAACGTGGGCTTTTCCATCCCTTTAAAAGCTTCCAGAGAAAACGCCCCGGAAAATCCTCCCAAATTGGACAATACTTCTTTTCGCATCGTCTGCTGCACATGCTTTTTCATCAATTCTACCGAACGATAGCCTGCCTCAATATCCACACCGGCATTTTTATAATCCATAGTTACCTCCCTTTTTGACGTAAGTCTTATCTACGGCTATTTCTTTGTATATTCCTGATATCCCACTTTCTGAAGGCGGGCGTCCTTTTCCATCACTTGTTCTTTCATTTTTTCCGAATATTGTTTCAGACGGCCCAAAAGCTCCTCATCTGAAGTCGCCAGAATCCTGGCCGCCAACAGTCCTGCATTTGCCCCGCCGTTAATCGCCACCGTAGCCACCGGAATACCAGAAGGCATCTGTACAATGGAGTATAGGGAATCCCTTCCTCCCAGAGAAGTAGTATGCATGGGAATCCCAATAACAGGCATGGGGAAAATTGCCGCGCACATACCTGGAAGATGGGCTGCCATCCCGGCTCCTGCAATGATTACTTTAAATCCCTTCTCCTCTGCCGACTTTGCATACGAAAAAAATACATCCGGTTCCCTGTGAGCGGAAATAATCGTCATTTCATACGAAATCCCCAGTTCTTCCAGAATATCCGCCGCCTTTGCCATAATCGGCATATCTGAGTCGCTGCCCATTACGATTCCTACTTTTGCCATGTCCAATCTCCTTTTCTGATGCGTTTAGATTCATCTGCTGCCGGATCTCAAAATCACTGCCGGCTTTTCATGACTTTATCATATAATATTCCGCCGTATTTTTCATCCTTTTTTCTTATTATATTTTGTAATGATATTTATTAGGCTTCTCTGTTCTCTGTACACAAGAGGAGCAAAAACCAATCAGAAACTGTCCGTCTCCTTCTCTTCTTCTCCTCCCAGAAGCAGGGACGCCACAATACCCACAGCCAGGGTTCCAATTCCGGTGACGATGGTCATAAGCTCCAACTTCCCAAACTGATTCATCATAAGAATCGCTACCGGGGATGCTAAGATCAGCCCGATAATCGCCCAATAAGCCAGCAGCGGCCAGTTGGCAAAAATGATTTCTATTATTTTGGCAATTACAATAATCCCTACTACAACGCCGACTCCAAAAGGAATCAGTACGCCGCAGTCTGATATCAAGCCCTCCACATCAAAATCTTTTAAATGATCTACGAATTGATTCACCATGCCAAGCACCGGCTCATAATACCCCAGAATCATCAGAATCATAGAGCCGCTGACCCCGGGAACTACCATCGTTGCAGATGCGATCACACCCACGCCCATAAGCTTTACCACATTGACAAGGCTAAAGCTTAAATCCGCCGCGCTTCCTTCGCTGCCCTCCAAAGAGGCGCAGCCCGCCACCAGAGCAAAAAACAATAAAAATGCAATGATGTAGCTGATTCGAATAGAATGGGGTTTCACTTTTTTCCACATGGCCGGGAGCCCGCCAAGTATCAAGCCGATAAACAGCAGGTTCGTCTGAAAGGGCACAACTTGAAACATATATTCAATCAACCGCGCCACAGCTACAATAGCCAGCACGATTCCGATTCCAATGGGAACCAAAACCTTCATACTCTGTTTGAATTCGGAAAACAGATGAGTCACTGCATGAATGATCTTATCATAAATTCCCATAGACACGGCCATGGTGCCGCCGCTGACTCCGGGAATAATATTGGCAATTCCCATCACCGCCCCTTTTAAAATATTTTTTATCATAACATCCTCCAAATTATTTTTTATTTGAAACAGCTTTGAGTATAGTCTTCCAGAAAGGACAGCAAGATATCCATCTGGGAATCCGTCCCAACCGTAATGCGCAGATAATCCTGAATCCTGGGTTTCGGGAAATAGCGAACATAGATGTTCTCTCTTTTTAATGCTTCAAACAATTCCTGCGCCGAAATACCCGGGTGAGAAGCAAAAATAAAATTACCTTTGGAATCCGGAAATACAAATCCCAGCCTGGTTAATTCTTTTTTGACCCGTTCTCTGGTAGCTATAATCTTATTTGTAACCTCTGAAAAATACGCTTCCTCCTCTACCGCCTCAGTCCCCAGCCTTAAAGAAGCCTGGCTCATGGTATAGGAATTAAAGGAGTATTTCACATCATTGAGATACTGAATCAGCCTGGACTGACCCATAGCATACCCAATCCGCATCCCCGCCATGCTTCGAGACTTGGAAAATGTCTGAACCACCAGCAAATTATCATAAGAAGGGATTAAGGATACTGCCGACTCCCCTCCAAAGTCAATATATGCTTCGTCGATAATCACAATGACATCCCGGTTCTTTTCTAATATTCTCCTAAGGGTCTCAAGGCTGGCTGCCACTCCGGTAGGAGCATTGGGATTTGCCAGGACAATACCGCCGTTTTCCTGTTCATAATCTTCCGGCCGAATGCAGAATGTCTCGTCTAACGGCTGACATTGATAGGGAATTCTGTACAAATCCGCCCACACATCGTAAAAAGAATAGGTAATGTCCGGAAACAAAATCGGCTTTGTCCCATGAAAAAAGGTCAAAAAGGCCATGGCCAGCACGTCATCCGACCCTACTCCCACAAATATCTGGTCCGAAGATAAACCATATCGCCCCGCCAAGGCATTCACCAGCAGAGAAGCCGTGGGATCCGGATACAATCGAAACTGCTCCGGGTTCATTTCCTTCAAAGCCCGGGCAACCCCCGGCGCCGGAGGATAAGGATTCTCATTGGTATTCAACTTTATAATTCCTTCCTGCCTGGGCTGTTCTCCCGGCACATAAGGAATGACTTTACGCACATTTTGTTCCCATCCCGCCATGTGATATCCTCCATATCTTTTCATCTGATTTTTTCTATCAAAAAGAACTGTTACAACGGCTCACCCTCTTGAAGCCAGGCAAAATCACAACCCGTATTCCTTTGCCAGAGCCTCAAAGGCAGGCAGGGAGCGTTCAATCACATCATAAGGAACGCAGTAAGCCAGCCGCACATATCCGGGGCAGGCAAAGGTTGTGCCGTTTACCAGCATAATATGGTGGCGTTTTGCTGCCTCTACAAACTTCTTCTCATCTGCCTCCGGAGATTTCACAAACATATAAAAGGTTCCTTCCGGCTTCACACAGGAAAACCCGAGCCGGGTCAGTTCCTCATAAATACGCTTCCTATTTCTGTCATAAAAAGCAACATCCGTCTTCTCCTCCAGACAACGGGCCACCGCTTTTTGCATCAACGCCGGAGCATTGATAAAGCCTGTAATCCGATTGGCAATGGCCAGACCCTGGAATACCGTGTCAAAATCCGCCATCTCATTGGGAACTACCATATACCCGATACGCTCCCCGGGAATCGAGAGGGATTTGCTAAAAGAATACGTTACAAAAGTGTTTTTGTAGTAATTTGTCAAAAAGGGCGTGGTCTTTCCATCATAGACCAATTCCCGATAAGGCTCGTCGGAAATCAGATAGATCTCATGGCCATATTCCTGCTGTTTTTGCTCCAAAATCCCTGCAATTCTTTGAATAGTCTCCTCCAAATAAACCACCCCGCTGGGATTTACCGGATTATTAATAATGACGGCTTTTGTCTTAGAGGACAATTTTCGTTCCATGTCCTCAAAATCTGGCAAAAAGGTACGGTAATCCGGTTCTACCACCGACAATACCCCCCGCCAGTTCCCGCAGTAATTCCGGTATTCTGTAAAATAGGGTGCGAACACCATCAATTCGTCCCCCGGATCAAACAGTACTTTTAAAATCACATTGATGGCTCCAGCGGCGCCAACCGTCATAATAATGTTATCCATCGTAAAATTGGTGGAAAAACGCCGGTTCAAGCTGTCTGCCACGGCTTCTCGCACCTGAGGATATCCGGTATTATCCATATAACCATGAAGGCTTAAAGAATCCTCCGTGTGAATAATATCAAGCATCGCCTGGGTATAAGCTTCCGGCACCGGCGTACAGGGATTGCCCAGGCTAAAATCGTATACATTCTCTTCTCCCACCTTTTGGGCCAAGGCTTTTCCTTCAATAAACATGGCCCGGATGGCCGAGCTATTGTGAATATCTTCTAAAATCTGTTTCGAAACCATGATAATCCCTCTCTTACATTCTTTTTCCAGTTTTAACTTTACTATTTCCATGACGAAAAGTATAGTATTTTTTGTTTTTTCTATATTTCTTCCATATTCTATGGTATAATTATTTTTGACTTTCGTATCTTTTTTACAAATTTTTCTGTTCAAAGGAGTTCGCCATGGAATCAGGACTGTATCAAATTGTGGAAAAGCAAAAGCTTCGAGAAATTTTAGAATCCTTCCATATCTGCATGGGGCTTCCCATTCAAGTAATTGATGCAAATGGAATTATTTTAGAATCCTACGGACAAACGTCCCATTACTGCCGCATTATAAAGAAGTATCTGCCTACAGATGATTCCTGCGAAAAAGTACATATCCGTGCCGGGCAAAAAGCCATGGACCTGGGAGAGACTTATATTTTCTCCTGCCATGCCAACTTAAATCACATTGTATTCCCATTAATCAACAATAACACCCTTTTAGGCTCTGTGCTGGCAGGCCCTTTTTTGATGGACGAACCGGATTCCACTCTGGTGCTGGGCATCGACAGGCGATATAATTTATCCACCACATCCCTGCTGGATCTCTACGAGGAGCTGGATTCCATCAAGGTTGTCCCCCCTTCCACCGTAACACACATCAGCCGCCTGCTTTATTACTTGTTTTCCGATCTCATTGCAGAAAGCAAGCAACAGTTGATTATGAACCAAAGCAAATTACGTCAGCAATCCAAAATCAACGAATCCATTCAAATGTACAAATCCGGCTCCGTATCTGAAAACGCTCCGTATCCCATGGAACTGGAAAACGCCTTGATTACCAAAGTCCGAACCGGGGACAGCCAGCAGGCCAAGGCAATACTCAACGACTTACTGGGGTATGTATTTTTCGCAGAGGGCAACAGCTTAGACATTGTAAAAGCCCGTTCCATGGAGCTGTGTTCTTTACTGTCCCGAGCCGCGATAGAAGGAGGCGCCACCTCCGATAACATTTTAAAAATCAACAACCAGTATCTGAAATCCCTCCAGTCTATGCGCTCCCTGGACGATATCTGCTTTAAGCTCCAGGAAACCCTTGATACGTTCACGGAATATACCTTTAATTACACCCCTAATAAAAACAGCGAATTGATTAAAAAAGCCATCCAATACATTGCCCGAAATTTTGCAGCTTCGATTTCACTGGAGGATGTGGCAAAACACGTACACTTGAACCCCGCCTATTTCTCCACCGTGTTCAAGCAATCCACCGGCTCTTCTTTCAAAGAATACCTAAATATGGTACGGATTGAAGAAAGCAAACGGCTTTTGGCTAACACCAGCTACTCCGTTATTGATATCGCCGTTGCCACAGGCTTTGAAGACCAAAGCTATTTTTCCAAGGTATTTAAAAAGTATACTGGCCTGACTCCCAAGCAATACCGCTAAACGCGACGATACCCCGCACAGCATCCGCCGGCGGGGTATTGCAGTTTTATTCCTCTTTTTCCTTTTCTGGAGGTTTTGCATCTTGTTCCTTTTTCAGCTTGTCCAACTGCTGTTCTGCCGCCACCAGCACGTTCGCATTGCTTACGTGCTGTTTTGCGTCTTCTGATAAAGCGTCGTAGCGGCTCCTGGCCTCTTTAATGGCTCCCTCTTTCTCCAGGGTCACTTCCCCGATTCCGGCAATGGCGTCAATCACCGGCTGAGCCTCGCTCAAAGCCTGAGCCTGGGCCTGCTGCCATGCCAAAATATCGGCATAATAGGATTCGGCCCCCACCAAGGTGTCGTAATTCTTTACATACCCTTTGGCCTGGTCATTTAATGCGTCATACGCCGATCTTGCATTCAAAATGGCTTCGCCGCTGTCTCCTGTAACCTCCCCAATCGCCTCAATGGCGCTGACTACGGCTGCAGCCGCATCCTGAGCCTGGCCCTTGGCGCTTTCTGTCCCCGGAAGCTCATAGACAAAGACCGCATCCCCGGATTCTATATTTTGAAATATTGTTTCCGCCACACTGTAGGGAAGGTTAATACATCCGTGAGAACCTCCGGATTTATAATAATTTCCTCCAAAGTCGCTTCTCCAGGTGGCGTCGTGAAGTCCAATCCCGCCATTAAAGGGCATCCAAAAATCCACCGGAGTACGGTAATCCTCCCCCCGTAAAACAGCGTCCCGCTGCTTATAAGCAAGCCCGAAGGCTCCACTGGGCGTACCGTCTCCCCTGGCCAGATTTCCGGAAACAAAGTCTGATTCAACCACCAATCCGCCATTTTTATAAAAATACAGATGCTGCGCCGTTATATTAATCTCTACATACGTGCCGCCATGGTCGTTTTCCCCGCGGCTCTTAGCCCGCTGGCTGTATACCGGCTCTCGTTTTACCGCTTCTCCGGCTTTTATATTTTCCAAAATGGCTTCCGCTTCCTGCTCCTTGTCAATCTTCCAGCCATATTCGTTCCAGCTTAAGGTCACTCTGCTTCCATAACTGGTAGCAAAGCTTCTGGCCTTATTCGCAGTATCATAAGTTTCCGCCAAACCCTTTACGTATTCTTCAATCTTTTCTTTATCTACAGCGATCTTCCCATCATCTTCCAATGTCAGCCATTCCTGAATCTTATCGCCGTTCAAAACTTCTTTCTGATCTCCCAGATCATATGTAACTTCCGTAGATACGTATTGATTTAATTGATTCAATGTTTTCACAAGTTCTTCCTGATCCTTGCGAATCTTAGGCTGAGTATAGCAATTCTCCTCTTCCAGCGACATCTCTTCCCGAAGGTTAATCAATGCCGTATGCAGCGCCTCCTTCAGGGCTTCTTTATCAATTCTTGTTCCTTCCTTCTCGGGAATAATTTCATATCCTTTTCCCTGTATATAAGAAGAAATCTCTGCATTCTTTGGAGATTCCATTGCTTCCTTCTGCATAAAAGAAAGCTTCTCTATCACTTGTTCCAGCAGCTTTTCATCATATTCTACCATAGTCTCCAGCTCTGCCTTTGTCTCCTGAAACAGGGAAACCGGCCATGCAAAGCTGCTGCGCTGTCCAAGCACCTGCTCTAAGCTCCCGTCAAATACCGGCCGTAAGTCAATATCCTGGCCTTTTAAGACCTCTTCCCCGTTATTTCGGCCAGTCAGTAACATCTGGTAATCATCAATTTCTTCTATAATCAAGTGCTCCACTTCCAAAATACTTTTTCCAGAACAATCGATTCCATTAATCTGGGTACGGAACTGGAAATGACCTGCAAAATATACAGACACGCTAATATACACAGCCGCCAGTATGATAACCACTGCTAGTAAACAGAAAAGCAATAACCTTTTCTTTCCAACTTTTTCTACTATTTTCATTTTAAAAAATCCTCTTTCTTTTCCAAAATCTCTCCCATCACACTAATCCGGCAGCCATTACAACGGCCGGATCCATATCTTAAATTTTCTGAAGCTGTCCCTGATAAACCTTTCTCCGATTCTGCTGCCATTCCCTTCCATAGACAAATGTATACAAAACCGCCGCCATAAAGAACCCTGTCAATACGTCAAATACAGAGTGCTGTTTCAAAAACATGGTAGACAATACAATACTGCTCATCAATATCCCAGAGCAAATTCGCACCCACCGGTATTCTCTCAGCTTCTCACTGTGCATCACTGCAATATGAACCCCTATGGAATTAAATACGTGAATGCTGGGGAATAAATTGGTGGAGGTATCTGTCACATACAGCCACTGAACCAATGTTGTACAGATGTTATCCCTGGGAAAAACACTGGGCCTTAAGTAATGCCCGTTGGGAAAAATAGTGGAAATCAGCAAAAATACTGTCATCCCCACAAACAAAAAACAACATAACTTATAATAATCCGACACATTGGTTAAAAAGAAAAATATGATTGCCGCCGCCACATAGGCAAACCACAGCATATATGGAATAATGAAAAATTCTATAAAGGGAATATAATCATCAATCGCCATATGAATTACATGGATCCGGCTGTCCGCAGTCACTGTCTTTTCTAAAAACGCAAACCAGGGAAAATACAGCAGGAAATAGGCCAGAATCCACCCATGTTTATATTTTATTAACCATTCTTTCATGATGCCACGTCCTTTAATATATTCATTCTCTGGCATTATAGCATAGTAAAAATATCAGAACAATGGGGATTTTTGACAATTAAGAAAATCTTTAGAAATAATTATATAATATTTTGTTCATAAATATAGAAGAGACCCAAAGGGTTTTACCACATAATTGAGATTTTTTTCCTTTTTTAAAAAAAAACTATTGCATTTCTAGACAGGATATGATAATATACGATGCATACGGGGTGTGGCTCAGCTTGGCTAGAGCGCACGGCTGGGGGCCGTGAGGTCGCAGGTTCAAATCCTGTCACCCCGATTTTTCCTTAATTTATAGGGCTTTTGACAAAAGAGACGAATGATTGTTCTGATTACCTTTGGGTCAATTTGAACTGCATTTGTTTCTTTTTTATTTTTTGCATTCATGATTTCCTTAGTAACCATGCTTACCATAGTCTGCTTATCTTGCATTTCTGTAATATCATAAGTGTAATATTGCTCATTTACCTCTTCTGTATGCCCCATTAGTGACGCCACAACTGTTGAAGATACTCCGTTGCACTTCAATTTTGAGGAAAATGTTCTTCTATATGCGTGGATACTTTTATATGGAATTCCTATCTGTTTGCATTTATTTTTCGCACATGAGGATATAACAGGAGCATGTATTCTACCACTTTCATTCGCAAATATAAATTCCGATTCGTAACCATATTGTTTTTGTATACTTTACACTCGAACAAGCAATTTTATAATCTCATCCGTCAATGGCATATACCTTTCTTTCCCATTCTTAGTGGCTCCAATCCAATATTCCTTTGTATCCCGGTTATATTTTTCAGATTTGTTGACTACAATCATGCCATCTCTAACATCTGTATTTTTAATCACCCAATTTGCCAACGTTGCACGACTGATTTTTGCACCTAAGCGTCTAAGCTCCTGTTCGATCCGGTATAAAGGCATCCCGTTACAGTACTTCTGGTAAACAACCC
>CAMNQH010000036.1 GCA_946549035.1 uncultured Lachnospiraceae bacterium
CTATGCTCCTGCCGATACATATCTATTTTTTATCCCTATCTGGTTTAACCCATCTGTCATTTTTCATATAGCAGACAGTAAAAATGCCATAGGAATAATCAAAACCAATCCTCTTAATATAGAAAGTATATGCGCAGGCAACGCTTTTTCTATGGAAGTAAAAAAGCAAGTAGCTAAAATAATATTATATCCAAATGGAATAGATATAAAATATAATTTTAAACCTGTTTCAGAAATTTGTTGTAACTCCATATTATTCTCACTATTAAAAACTTTCCTGCTAACTTTAATATAATCGCATTAAAAGTTAGCATGGCAATTCCCGAAGAAATCTGAGCGATCAAAGACGGAAAACCTAACGATAAATCTTGCTTTACAATATATTTCATGATTTTGGTTTTTACAAAATGGAAGGTATTTTTCTTTTTGACCCAGTGAGAAAGCATTATAACAATACTGATAATCGGGGATAATCCTGTGGCAAGAATGGCTCCGAAAATCCCCATACCCATTGGAAAGATAAAAATGTAATCCAACAGGATATTGGCAAAGCTTCCAACCAACTGAGCTATCATAGGAAGCTGTGGGCTGCTGTTGTTTCTAACAAAACAAAGTAATACATCGTTCAGCATAAATGCAGGTGCAAACAACAGCAACCAGCGTAAATAAGTATTTGTAATTTCCAAGACGCTTTTATCCGCTCCTAAGAGTATTGCCATTTGGAGAGAAAAGAATAAACCAATCAGAACAAAGACTGCTGAAAAAATCAATACAAGATATAGTGTATTTGTATAAATCTGATGAACTTCCTCCGCTCGTTTCTGGCTTTTGCAGACTGAAAATCTTGTTGCACCACCCATATCCAGCATAAGACCTGTTCCATGAATAGAATTGTATACAGGAATAGCAAGATTTAATGCGGTAAGACCGTTTGTACCCAAGCCTTTTGATATAAAAAATGTGTCTGCTAATATATAACAGGATACCCCCAATGTTCCTAAAACACTCAAAATAGTGTAGTGGGCAAAATCCCGTATGTAAGATTGTTGTTCCATTTGTCTACTCACTCCTAAAACCATAAAAAATAGCGTCAGTATTTTCTATCTTCAAAGGCCTAATGATAGAAAGTCTGACGCTTAACTGCTTACCCAGCGGCAAGCAGTACCGATCTATATTTTCTTGTATTATACAATGCAAAAGCGGGAAAATCAACACCCAAAATTCCGATTTATCCTCCAAAATAATAGTTACTGCTCAGAGGATGACTTGTGATAAACAGTAACCCGCAGAGATTGTATACGGCTAATCAAAAAGAATATATATAGATTTTTATGGAACAGTACGATACACTATTTAGAAACGAAAGACCAAACTGATCCAGAAAGGGGATAGATCAATAAGAACTGTAAATGAGAAAAAATTCATTTAAGTTGATAAATAAGAATAAACCGGAGGATGTTCATGTATGAATAAGAAAAGAAAGAATCGCAAATGGAAGAATTGCTGCTTTACTATGAAGCAGCAGATTTTATACAGCGTTTTGACCGCGGTTGCAGTTACTGTGGTAATTCTCAGTATCGTCAACCGTGTATTTTTGCATAATACGTCCATGAATACGGCTCTTTATAATTATAATGAAATCAGCAGATTGACAGGGAAATATTTGGATGAAATCATTCAGAATGCGGAAAAAGGAATCAACCGTATGATTTTTGCCGATAATTTTCAGAAAGTGTTGCTGGATTATGAAGTAGAGCGGGAACAGATTGATCAGGATATTTTGCGGGATGCCGTACAGAATGAGCTTGCCAGCTCCGTAGTGGTATCTGATTTATACAGTGGGATCATCTCCAACGTCATTGTGTTTGATGTGGAAGGAAAATACATTGCCAGTATGCGGGATTATAATAGGGATGCGGATATTAGTCAAAGCAGGTGGAAGGCGAAAGCTCAGCAGAAGAATGGGAAATCTCTTTGGATTGATACCCATCGTGACGCAGATGACACATACTTGCAGCATGCCAATGTGCTGTCTGTGGCAAAAATGGTATATTCCACGGATTTGGTTTCTGATAATAAGATGTATGGGCAGTGTATTGGTTATGTATTGGTCAATATAAAGGAACAGGAATTTGTAAAGCTGTATCAGGATATGTCATACGGTGAAAGTGGAATCATGCGGCTGGTCAACAGTCAAAATATAATTCTGTCCTCACCCAACAAGAATGAAATAGGCCAGCAGTTGGATGAGCGTTTGTTGGGAGACACGGGAACGGCTGAGATTAAGAAGATAGATGGAAAAAGACAGGTTTTATCTAACTACTATAATCGCGATACGGGCTGGCATTTGGTGAGCAATGTGCTGGCTGGGGAGCTGACCGCGGCAGTGAACAATCAGGGAATGAACTTTGCTATCATTGCGGTAGCCGTATTTTTGCTTATGCTCTTTATCATGAATTATGTATCAAAAAAGATTACAGAACCCCTTGCAGCATTGCAGACTGAGATGAAACGGGTGGAACAGGGAGATTTTGCAATGAATCTCATCACAGACAGCAATGTAGTAGAAATTCATGATTTTATTAATGGATTTCAGATGATGGTACATAAACTGGATGAATTGATGGAGCATGTGTATGAATCCGGAAAAAGAGAACAGAAGATGCAGCTTTTTGTAACGGAGGCGCGGCTTTCCATTTTACAGAATCAGATGAATCCGCATTTTCTATATAATACATTAGATTCCATTGGATGGATGGCTACTTTAAGCGGACAGAATGGAATTTCCCAGATGGTCAATAGTCTGGGGGATATATTGCGGGCGTCTGTAAAGATGGACTCCTTTATTTCCACAGTTGATATGGAACTGGATCTGCTGCAGAAATATTTATATATTCAGAAGGTACGCCATGGAGACAAGCTAAAAGTTTTTATCGAAGTGAAAGATGATGTGCTAAAATGCCAGATTCTAAAGTTCATGCTGCAGCCATTTGTAGAGAATGCGATTGTGCATGGCCTGAAAGAAACCGGAGAACAACTTAGTATCTGGATTCGGATTTATCGGCAAAATGGATTTCTGGTATCAGAAGTGGAGGATAACGGACACGGTATGGAACAACGGGTCATGAAGAATTTGTTTATGGAAAAGGAAGGAAGTGGAAAGCATACGGGAACTGGCTGTAGCAATGTGTATAAACGGCTGCAGCTAGTATATAAGGAACAGTTTCAGTGTCAGGTAGAGAGCAGGCTGCAGACAGGGAGCAAGATACTCATAAAGATTCCCCTCATAGAAGAGACTTTGTAAAAAATCGGAATAATTCGTAAAAAACCCGCCTTGTGAAAAAAGAAGCCTATTGATAAGATAGGATTACAAAAAAGCAAGGAGGGTTTTCTTTATGAAAAGAAGAATGATAGCAGCAATGATGGCTACAGCGCTATTGGCCGGATGCCTGGCCGGATGTGGAAATAAGCCGGATACACAGAAAAGCTCCGAAGCAGATCAAGGACAGAACAGCTCTGCAGGAGGAGATTCTTCGGAAGGAGCGTCTGCAGAAAAAGATTCAGACGAGGTAGTAACAATCAAATATGTTACATGGGAATCCAAGGAAGAGAAAAATCCAATCATCGACCAGTTTGAGAAAGAGCATCCGAATATCAAGGTTGAGGTTACCGTAGTGCCGGACAGCAACAATACGGCTGAATCTCTTGATATTATTGCGATGGGCGGTGGCGAGATGGATGTATGGCCGTTCCAGAGCGGCGGACAGTTCAGCCGTATGCAGCAGGGGCTTTTGCTGGATGTCAGTGAGTATCTGGAAAAAGACGGTATTAACATGGACGAGTGGTTTGGAAGCTACAGCGAGTGGGGGCAGTATAACGGTACATATTACGGGATGCCGAGTACGGCATCGGTAGGGATGATGTTCTACAACAAGGATATGTTTGATGCAGCAAATGTACCATATCCCGAGGCTGATTGGACCATTGAGGATTACAAAGCAATTGCAGAAAAGCTGACCACTGGCGAGGGCGGCAGTAAAGTATACGGAACCTTTCAGAATACATTCCCTGAGGAGTGGGGAATCTATGGAGCCCAAACCAGCAGCCTGTACGATGAGGATGGTATGTCCAATTTCCGTGTGGATAATGAAGATTTTGTTAACAGCCTGAAGCTGAGAAAAGATATGGATGATGCAGGATATGAAATTTCCTATGCTCAGAATGTTGCGAACTTCTCATACTCCAGTGTAGAATTCTTATCCGGCAGATGTGCTATGACTCCTGGATACAGTTGGGTGATTCGTGATATGAAGGATAAAGAAAACTTTCCTTTTGATTTCAATGTGGGTGTATGCTACTTCCCACGGGTAAGTGAAGAGGCGCCCATGAACCCGTCTCAGGTAAGTGTTGGCATGTTGGGAATTCCTGCATCCGCAGAGCATCCGGAGGAAGCATGGGAATTCATTAAATATTATACGCAGTACGGTTCTGCACAGACAATTTCGGATGGAAATATTCCAACTTACCAGAACGAGGATACCAGTGCGCTGGTAAAAGAACTGATAGCAGACACTTCTTTAACTGAGGAACAGGGCGCACTATTTTTTGCAGATGACATCTATACGTTTACCGCTGTTCCTACGGGTGTGGCAGCAGGTGAATATGCTACCATTATTAATGAAGAGACGGGATTGTATTTTTCTGGTGAACAGAGCCTGGAAGATACGATAGATAAAATTAAGACCAAAGCGGATGCAGCCATTCAGGCAGCTATGGAAGAGGCAGAATAGGAGGCAGTAGTTTGAATCATCAGGTAAGGATGAGAAAAAAGAACAAATTCGGAAGATCAGAATCAAGAACCGCATATTTGATGCTGTTGCCCAGCTTTTTGGGTGTGGTCATATTTTTAATCCTGCCTTTGTTGTTTGTTTTATACTTGAGCTTTACCCAATGGAATTTTGCCAAGGGCTTTCAGGGCATTGAGTTTAATGGGATTGAAAACTATGTGCGAATGCTGACGGATGACAGGGTAAAGACTTCCCTGGCCAATAACTTGATCTATCTACTGAATGTACCTATTACCATTGTTCTGGCCATATTCTTAGGTGCGGCGTTAAATAAGTATGTATTTTTCAAAAAAGGAGTCCGGGTATTGTACTATCTGCCGTTTATTAGTTCCATGGTAGCGGTTTCCATGGTGTTCCGAAACCTGTTTTCAGAGTATGGCCCCGTCAATGAATTCCTGATGAATGTACTGCATATTTCGGATCCGCCTAAGTGGTTTTTAAGCTCTGCATGGGTCATGCCAACTATTATTTTAATCCAGGTTTGGCATGACCTGGGTAATTCCACTATGATATTGATTGCAGGAATGCAGGGAATATCCAAGGATTTGTATGAAGCAGCAGAAGTAGACGGAGCATCCGGCTGGCAGCGTCTGACCAAGATCACCATCCCTTTACTGACGCCTTATATTTTTTTCCTGGCCATTATCGGGATCATGAATTCTTTTAAGGTGTATGATGTGATTAAAGTTCTGACAAACGGAGGTCCTGGCCAGTCTTCCAATGTACTTGTATACGCAGTGTACCACTATGGCTTTAAAATGTATGATATGGGATATGCTTCTGCTATCTCCGTACTGGTATTTGCAATTATTTTGATTGTAACTGCGGTGCAGTTTGCAGGGCAGAAAAAGTGGGTAAACTATTAGGGGGAGGGAAGGAAGAAAATGACAGGTAAACAAAAAACATTTATGATTAGAATTGTTATTACAGCCGTTGTTTTAGGGCTTGCAGTTATCTTCATTTTTCCCTTTCTTTGGATGATCTCAACATCATTCAAAATGGAAATGGATGTATTTGATTTTCCCATTCAACTGATACCTAAGACTTGGAATCTCGAGAACTATAAAAAAGTATTTGCGGACAGCAACTTTCTCTTGTTCTACCGAAATTCCCTGTTCATATCAGTAGTTTCCGTGGCAGGAAATCTGGTACTGTCATCAACGGCCGCATATGCGTTTGCAAGATTAAAATTTCGAGGAAGTAAAGGGATTTTTGCATTGTATATGATTACCCTTATGATTCCGCTGCAAATTGTGTTGCTGCCCAAATTCATCTTGTTTCAGAGAATTGGCTTGTATGATTCCTATTGGGCATTGATCCTTCCAGCCATGATTTCGCCTTTTGCAACCTTTTTCCTACGGCAGACCTATCTCTCTATACCGATGGAACTTTCAGAAGCAGGGCTTATTGACGGGGCCAGCCAGTGGCGGATCTACTGGCAGCTGATCATGCCGCTTGCCAAGGGCTCTATGGTAACAGTAGGAATTCTGGCTTTTATTGACAGTTGGAACGATTACATGCAGCCGTCTATCTTGCTGCGGAGTGTGGAAAAATTTACGATACCCATTGGCCTTGAATGGTTTTCCACCAGCAACAGTTCCAATTATGCGTTGATTATGGCGGCTACAGTAGTTTCACTGGTACCAATATTGCTTATTTTTATTTTGACGCAAAAGTATTATATCGAAAGTATTGCAGCTTCGGGAATCAAGGGGTAGTGCAGGAGAGGAGGCAGACAGATGGCCTGGAACGTATTGATTGTAGATGACGAGGCATTGATCCGGACAGGGCTGTGTCTGTCTGTTCCCTGGGAAGAATTAGGATTTAAGGTGGTTGCCGAAGCAGGCACTGCCAAGGAAGCCATGGATAAGCTGGAGCATCATGTGGTGAATCTGGCGCTGGTGGATATTCAGATGCCCGGAACCAATGGGATAGAATTTATCCGTGAGGTGCGGAGGCGTTTTCCCCATATCAAGACCCTGATTATCAGCGGGCACAGTGATTTTGAGTACACTGTGTCTGCTTTAAAGCTTTCCGTATGCGATTACTTGTTGAAACCGATTCATTTGGAGCGGCTGATAGAAACCGTGAAAACAATTCGCGATCAGCTTGAGAATGAAGAAAAAAACAGCCAGGTACTGCGGGGACAGAAAATCATAACAGGTAAGATGATGGTGCTGAGGCTCTTAGGAAAGGATTTTAAGAACCGTGAGGAGATCAACGCTTATTGCAGTCAATGCGGCATAGCGTTTCCTCTGGAAAACTACTGTGTGTCCGCCATGCGGATACATAAATTTTCACAGATTATGGAAGAGAAATATCAAGGCCAGCGTTCTATATTTGAAGCAGAAATTGACGAATATCTGCAACAGGGTTTGCCCGAACAGGGGACGCTGTTTGCGGCATTGGTAGGAGAATATTATACGGTTCTGACAGAGATGCATGATACGGAGCAGGTTCGTGAGCTTTTGTACCGCAAAGCCAAAGAGAAGGGGATACGGGTGAATATCGGAACGGGAGAGGCGTTCGGTGATATTTTCTTTATGGATGTGTCTTATCTTCAGGCAATCGACATCATTCGGAAAAAAGACGACAGTGGGTTAGGGAACAAAAAGGCAGTAGAGATTCGTCTCTCCTATATCTGTGACTTGATGATCCAAAAGCTAGAGGAGCGAAAGTTTCAGGAGGTAAAGCAGCTGGCACGGGATATTTTTGTGGAGCACCTGTCGGCGGATACCGGGGATGTGCTGAGCAGGTGTATCCAGTCTCTGTACAATATTGTGGATTATTTTCAATTGTCCCATTACGAGGAGATGAAGGGCATTGTGAATTTTGATATTCAGACCATGTCGCCCTTTTATTTCTGGACAACCATGCAGTCGGCTTACAGTGAAAAAATAGAGAAAATTTGTACCTTTTTGGAGAATTTGAAAGGCGGAAGCAATGAGATGATTGTGGCAAAAGTGATCAAGATTGTGAAAGAAGAGTATTACAAAACGGATCTGTCCTTGCAGAAGATAGCGGCGGATCTTGGCATCAGCTACAATTATCTGAGTACGATTTTCAAACAAATCAGCGGAGAGAATTTTTCCGCTTATCTGACAAGGGTGAAAATGAGCCATGCAAAGCAGTTTGTCATGGAGGGTAATTTGAAAATATATGAAATTGCGGAGCGTGTAGGCTATGTGAATGCAAAATATTTTACAGAACAATTTAAAAAGTCAGTGGGTATGACTCCAAGTGAATATAAGACCCACCAGGGCAGTTAGGAGGAATGAAAAGTGGCATCGGCATTTGATATAAATGTGATTGAAGAGGAAAGCGTTGAGAACCTGGTCTATGAGGGAATTGAAGGAGGATTTCAATTTCGTATCCGGTTTACGGCATACAGAGGCTCCCACTTATCCTGCATAGAAAGCTTCCAATTGAAGCTGGACGGAAAAGAGGTGGATAAAGCACAGATTCGCTTTTGTCTTAATGGAAAAGAATTTTTGATTGATCAGCTAAAGGATTTGTATCAGGAATACTGGTTTATCCAGGACAGCGCCATCATTAAGGTGATGAGTGGGGAGGCCCTGCGGGGAACCCATCAGATTGATGTAAGATACAGCTTCCGCATTCCATATACCGGGTATTTTGGCAGCTATATGGTGCAGGAGGGCATTGGAAGCAGAAGCGTAACTATTTGTGCATAGAGCAGGAGGAAGACAAAAATGATAGATCTGAGTGTAAGCCTTTACAGCTTTTCTATAAAATTTTTTGACAGAAGTTACGATTTGGAGCAGTGTGTGAAAAAGGCGCATGAATTAGGATTTAAGGGCGTGGAAATCGTAGCGGCTCAGATGATAGAGAATTATCCGAATCCTACAGACGAGTGGTGCGAGTGGCTGAAAGGAATTTTGAAAAAATATGATATGCAGCCTTTAAGCTACAGCGCGTATATTGATATGGGGCAGCACACGGGCAGGGATTTGACTGAGGATGAAATTATACAATGTACCTTAAATGATATTATTTTTGCTCATCGCCTGGGTTTTCCGATTGTGCGGACTCAACATGCGATTTCTCCGGCTATTCTGGAAAAGATGATACCATATGCAAAAAAATGGGGTGTTTGGATTGGCGTAGAACTTCATGCGCCGCATAACTGTCAGGTAGGGGTCTGGAAGGAATATTTTAATTTATTTGAGCGTGTGGGCAGCGACTATATCGGTGTGGTGCCGGATATGGGAATTTTCCAGGAGCATCCCCATAAGCTGTTTCAAACGGCGGCATTGGAAAGTGGTTTTACATCCAGTCAGGTGGAAGGGAGCATTGCTGATTTTGAATCTGGTATGGGGCAGGCAGCTCTGGTGGAAAAGTGGAGTGTGAAAAAGAGACGACAGCTTGATGTGATTGAAACTATGTACGAAACGTTCCACGAAGCAGCTTTGGAAGACTTTGATATTATGATCCCTCATAGCAGATATATTCATGGGAAATTTTATTACATAAACGAGGAAGAAAAGGATACCTGTATTCCCTATGAAAAGATTATAAAGAAAATAAAAGAGCTGGGTTTTGAGGGACATATTGCCGCAGAATACGAGGGGCATTTTTCGGATGGAACCGTAGACTGCGTCGAGCAGTTGGGACGGTATTCCAGGATGATGCATCGGTTGATTGGAGAATAGGGTGATTGAATTGGGAGAGCTATTTCACTATAATAACTTGTTTTTCCGGGTAACCGGAAGACTCTGGGATCTGTTTGTGCTAAATCTGTTGTGGGTGTTGTTTTCTCAGCCACTGGTTACAGCGGGCGCTTCTACGCTGGCGCTATATACGGTGGTGAGTCGGATCCAGGCCGGAGAGGAAGGATATTTATGCAGGGATTTTTGGCAGGCATTTCGGAAAAACTTCAAAAAAGGATTGAAGGCGGAACTGCTGCTTGTTGTAGCTGGAATCATGATCTCATGCAGTATCTCGTTTTGGGGACAATGTAGCGGGCTGATTTCAGAAATCTGCATGGTTTTTAGTATAGCATCGGTGTTTCTGTGTTTGTTGACACTATTGTATCTGTTTCAGGTTTTGGCGTTTATGGACATGGGCATAGGCGCAAGTATTATGGCGGCTTTTGTGGCAGCGGCACAGAATTTTCCGCGGACTCTGCTGATGCTGGCCATGATCGTATCGACAGTGGGGCTGGCAGTTTATTCCAACCTGGCGGCGATGGTATTTTTCTGTATGGGGGTATCCGGGTTGTGCTATATGCTAGTATTTCTGGGACCGTGGAAGGCCAAGATAGAAGAAAAGCTGAAAATATGAAAAAAGATACTTGATAACCACCACTTTCTTCTCTTTCTATGTTATAATTCTTAAGGAAAATATCAGATTCAGAGCAGAAAAAGAGAACAGCTTTATACAAAAGATAAAACTGCTCTGAATGTGATTCTTTCCAATTGTACCAAGTCGCGGAACTTTAGCCGAAACTGTATGGGGAGAGTATTTTCCCCTGGAAGTCTAAAACAGCAAAGTATGTCATTTCGCACGATAGAAACAGGGTGATTTTTAGGCTGCTATCTGTTTTGGGCACACCTAACAGACCTCCCGGAAGCAGGTCTCAAAAAGCATATGAGAAAACAACGCATCAGGAAGATGGAGCATAACACCTTCCAAGCTGTTTTATAGCCGGATGTCCGCATTGCGGACACAGACAGATGTCAAAATTCCAGACAGCTTTTAAAAGCTCTGCCATTGTCATCCCGGAGTAACGCTGCTTAAAACGCCGCCCATTCTGGAGCTTAAATATGACATTCAGATTTTTATGCTTCATCCGGTTGTTCAGGAAACCATAGCAGCGGATCTTATGAAATCCGGAAGGCAGCACATGCATCAAATAACGGCGGATAAATTCCGTATGTTTCAGTGTGATCTGCCGCTTTGGTTCACCCGTTTTTTTTTGCACGGGTGGAGAAAGCCACCGCATCTTCCGTAACAGAAAGAATCCTGCTGTTAGATATAGCAGTCCTGTGGGTATAACGCCCAAGATATTCGATGACATTACCGTAGCCGTGAAAGGTTTCCTTTATGTATGGGCACCAGTCCTTTTTATAGAGATTATTTTTCCATTCTTTCCAGTAATAAGAATTACGCAGCTTTTCAAAGGAAGAAGAAAAGGTAAGGGAGCCGTTTTCGTAAAGAAAAGAAATGCCATATATTTACCCTTGAACTTATCCCGCAGGATTGCCACAGGAATAAAGAATTTACCAGAGGATTTACGGATTTTCTTATCTCCGGTAAGGCCGCCGCCGGAAACAATGCAGTGCATATGAACATGGTAATCCAGTTCTTGATTCCATGTATGCAGAACCTGAATGATACCGGGTGCCGCGCCGAGCCACTTCTTATCTGCGGATAATTCCAGAAGCGTTTCAGCGCAGCATCTGTGAAGAAGACCGTGAAGCGCCTTAATGGTAAGCAGGTCAACGCCATCCTCATAAAGATGGGTGCCAAAAGCATGCCGGAAAGAATGACAGGTAAGTCTGTGCTCCTAGCCCAGCCTGTCCTCATGGGCATGGATATGCCTGGAAAGAAAAAAGGTGTCAATGGGCCTGTCCTGTCCATTCTGTTTGGGGAAGAGAAATTCCCTGGGCTTTCCGCACTCAAACCAGTATCGTGTAAGCAGGTCAATGGCCGCTTTTGAAAGGATGGCATAACGGTCATGTCGGTTCTTGCCATGTGTGATATGGAGCCTGAGATTCTTTCTGTCAACATCTTCATAACGTAGAAAGCATACCTCACCAATGCGAAGACCGGAGGAATACATCAAAGCGGTCATGGTCTTCTGCTTTAAATCATGGATGGTGGAAATGAAAGTCCAGGTATCCTGTTTGGAGGGGACATAGGGAAGGTATTGATCAAATTTGCGGAAAGGAAGCTGAGTGTCATCCCAAGGTGAGTGAAGGACATAGATGGTAAAAAACGGAGTTGAGAGATGGCACAGTTGATAGTTCTGTCAGAAAGGCCCGAGATTTTTGCAGCCATCTGATATAATCACGCAGTTCGTCTCAGGAAACCTCCTCAGGCATCATGTGAAGGATTCCGGAAAGATAATCAAGATAAGCCCGAATGTAAGTGCAATAATTAATAAGGGTATGTTCGGCAAGACCGCGGAGGGAAATCATATCCCTGAAAGAGTTCAAATATTTGTCCATGATAAAATCTCCTTTGAAATGTAATAAAATAGTGGTTACATATCAAAAGAGGGGGTGGACGGATAAAAAAATAGGATATGTAGTTGTTGAGATAAAAAAACATGATAAACTAAGCATAACAGTTCTTAAAGTTATGAAGTTGTTTGGTGTGGTAACTTAACAATACATCATAAATTTAAAAACTGCTATTCTTTATAGCAGAATATTGAAATTAAATGTACTTAGAGCTAGCCGTCGCGCTAGCGACTTGGTACAATATAGAAATACCAAGCACAGGTCTATTTTCCAATAATAGAGAGTTTAAAAGGCAGGTATATATCATGGACACAGCAAACCAGATTATTGATCATGCTTGCTTACCGTTAAAGGGATAAAGGAAGGAGAAAATTAGAATGAGAAAAAAAGTAAGAAATATATGTGTAGCATTTATGGCTTTGATAGGCTCTCTGACAATGATCAGCGGCTGTAGTTCCGGAACAGATTCTTCGATTCCCGAGGAGGATATTTCGGAAGATGTAGAACAAACTTCTGACACTGTAATAGAAAATCAACCTACCCTTGAATTTTCCGTGCAGGATATAGAAGGAGAGGCCTATACGCAGGATATGTTTGGAGAGTATGATTTAACGTTGGTAAATGTATTTACGACGTGGTGTTCCCCTTGTGTCAAAGAAATTCCGGACCTGCAGAAGCTGAGAGACGAGGTGGCAGAGCAAGGTGTGAACGTAGTAGGTATTGTTTTAGACAGTGTAGATGTTTCTGGTAATGTAGACGAGGAAGCAGTAGAAAAAGCAAAAATATTAGCGGAGAAAACAGGCGTAACCTATCCGTTTTTGATACCTGACGAAGGGTATTGGAATGGTATCCTGCTGGATGTTGAAGCAGTTCCAAAGACATTTTTTGTAGATAAGAATGGGAATATGGTAGGAGAAAGCTATACAGGCAGCCGTTCCTTGGAAGAATGGAAAGAAATAGTGGAAACAGAGTTAAAGGAGGTAACACAGTGAAAAAATGCTTGCAGCCTCCAATGGCAGGAATCTATGTGGCAATTCTCGGACTTGTATTGATGGTGTTTGGGAGTTGGCGGGGAGAAATGCCAGTAGTTTTGGAAAAGGCAATTAATATTTGTATGGAGTGTATTGGAATTGGATAGAAGAAAACATGCAAATGAACGGAAGCGTCATGGAGTGCAAATACTGTGGGCCTTTTTAACCAACAGTTACTTGATGGGATTTGTTCAAGGAAAAATATATAAAGGCAAATTGAAACATCTTTGTGTTCCTGGATTGAACTGCTATTCCTGTCCGGGAGCGCTGGGGGCATGTCCCATTGGCGCAATGCAGGCGGTTATCGGAAATTGGAATTTTAAATTTGCGTTTTATGTGGCTGGTTTTCTAATGTTTGTGGGCGCTCTGACGGGGAGAGTTGTTTGCGGATGGCTATGCCCTTTTGGATTGGTTCAAGATTTATTACATAAAATTCCCTTCCCCAAAAAGATAAGCACATTTCCGGGAGATCGACTGCTCAGAAAGTTAAAATATGTGATTTTACTTGTGTTTGTGATACTGCTGCCAATGGTTCTGGTGGATGTGCTGGGACAAGGCGCGCCTTACTTTTGCAAGTTGATTTGTCCGGCGGGGACATTGGAGGGAGGAATTCCTCTGGTTCTGCTGAATAAATCCATGAGGAATGCTTTAGGCTGGCTGTATGCGTGGAAAAATCTATTGCTGATTGTCACAATTATGGCGTCCATGGTAATATATCGTCCTTTTTGTAAATATATATGTCCATTAGGTGCGGTTTATTCTGTGTTTAATCCCATTTCCGTCTTTCGCTATAGGATTGACAGGGAAAAATGCGTAGACTGCGGGGCATGTGCGAGAGCCTGTAAGATGCAGGTGAATCCAGTTGCGAATGGGAATCACCCGGAATGTATCCGGTGTGGTGTATGCAAGAAAGCTTGTCCGGTAAAAGCGATTCATTAAAACGCAATAGAACGGATAACGGGGTATCGTGTTGTTTGTCTCTGTATCAATAGTTATAAGAAATTTTTTTGAAAATTTGCAAAAAAGTGCTTGCAAAAAAAAAGGAAGTATGATAGTATATAACCGTCGCTGAAATGATGGCGTTGAGTTGGCTCCTTGGTCAAGCGGTTAAGACATCGCCCTTTCACGGCGGTAACACGGGTTCGATTCCCGTAGGAGTCATTTCTATATGATGGATATAAAGTTTAGTATGGCGACATAGCCAAGTGGTAAGGCATGGGTCTGCAACACCCTGATCACCAGTTCAAATCTGGTTGTCGCCTTTTAAAACCTCGAAACAATCTGTTTCGGGGTTTTATTACGTTAGTGAAAATATTATGTATATAGAAGGAAGTTTGTAAAGCTATAGTTCATATTTTTCATAGCAGTTTTTATATAATTTTAATAGATTTTTTGTAATAAAGTCATAATTGCCATTTATAATTGAAAAGGACCGTTAAATGAGGTAGAAATTGTACTGGAGAATTTTATGAGGGATAATATTTTAAAAAATTTACGGAACTATGAGGTAGACGATCTGGTGATGGTTGGCTTTGAAAAAGATCAGGATGCGGATCTTCCTCTGGTAAATGAAAGCTTGGATATGGACAGACAATTTAAACAAATTATGTTTTTTTATGAGTCCGGAATCCGCCAGCTTACAGCTAAGTTGGAAATTTTAAATAAGGAGTTTCAATTTTGCAATGACCGGAATCCCATTGAGAATGTCAAGAGCAGATTGAAATCTCAGGAGAGTATCGTTCGGAAGATGGAAAAGCAGGGCCTGCCTTTGACTTTTAGCCATATGATGGCAAATATCCGCGACATTGCCGGGGTACGGATTATATGCCCGTTTATTACGGATGTTTATCAGGTGGCGCGACTTTTGATTAGCCAACCGGACGTGGAATTAGAGGATATTAAAGATTACATAAGGAATCCTAAGAAAAATGGATATCGTAGTCTGCATATGATTGTGTCTGTGGAGGTTCGTTTTTCCGATATGATGCGGAAGGTGTTGGTGGAAATTCAGCTAAGAACCATTGCGATGAATTTTTGGGCCAGCACAGAGCATCAGCTTCGCTATAAGAAGGAGCGGATCTTTACAGAAGAAATGCATCGACAGCTGAAAGAATGTGCAGATATTATGGCGGAGGCAGATGAAAAAATGCAAAAGCTGGCGGAGAATTTAAACGTGTCAGATACGGAAAACTTATATTGGTAAAAAGGACTTGCTTTTTCAGAATAATATTGGTATTCTAAATGGGTGTATGTTTCATGATTACATTTGTATACCACATAAAGACAGTAGGGAGAAACGATTGGGGGAACATACATTTAAGAGGAAAGCAGGAGTGAAACCATTATGAAAAAAGTTGTGAAATTCGGCGGCAGTTCTTTAGCAAGCCCAGAACAGTTCAGAAAAGTAGGAAAGATTATAAAAGAAGAGGATACCAGAAGATATGTAATTCCTTCCGCCCCTGGAAAACGTTACGCGAGGGATACAAAAGTAACAGATATGTTGTATCAGTGTTACGATATGGCAGAGCGGGAAGAGGATTTTGGGGCGCTTTTAAGAAAGATTCAAGACCGCTATCAGGAAATTATTCAAGGATTGGGATTGAATCTGTCTTTGGATGAAGAGTTTCGTACCATTGTAGAGACGCTGAAGAAGAAGCCGGGGAGAGATTATGCAGCTTCCAGAGGAGAATATCTCAATGGGCGGGTGCTTGCAGAATATTTGGGGTTTGCATTTGTAGATGCCGCCGAGATTATTTTGTTCCGTGAGGATGGAACGGTAGACATGGATCAGACTGGGGAGTTGATTCGAAACTGCCTGTCTCAAAAAGAATATGCCGTTATTCCAGGATTTTATGGAGCATATAAAGACGGAACGATTAAGACGTTTTCCAGGGGAGGCTCGGATGTTACCGGATCTTTGGTGGCTGGAGCTATTTATGCAGATATGTATGAGAACTGGACAGATGTTTCTGGTTTTTTGGTGGCGGATCCTCGGATTATTAATAATCCAGAAGTGATTGAAACCATAACTTATCGGGAATTACGGGAATTAGCCTATATGGGAGCTTCCGTTTTGCATGAAGAGGCTATTTTCCCGGTGCGCCGGGCAGGTATACCCATTAATATCCGCAATACTAATATGCCGGAAGAGAAGGGTACTATGATTGTGGAAAGCACCTGCCGGAAATCAAAATATACCATTACAGGAATTGCCGGAAAAAAAGGCTTTGCTTCCATTAATGTGGATAAGGATTTGATGAATTCAGAAATTGGTTTTTGTAGAAAAGTATTAAGTGTATTTGAGGACAATGGGCTGTCCTTTGAACATATGCCTTCCGGAATCGACACAATGACGATTTTTGTGAATCAGTCTGAATTTGAGGAAAAAGAACAACAGGTCATTTCCGGAATTCACAGAGCCGTTCAACCAGATGTGTTGGAAATGGAATCCGATTTGGCCCTGATTGCCGTGGTAGGGCGGGGAATGCGTGAGACCCGGGGGACAGCGGGACGTATTTTTTCAGCATTGGCCCATGCAAGAGTCAACGTTAAAATGATTGACCAGGGTTCCAGTGAACTCAATGTGATCATTGGTGTAAAGAACCGTGATTTTGAGACTGCGATTCAGGCGATTTACGATATTTTTGTAACGGCTTGCCTGTAAAAAATGATTTTGGCGTTTGCATTCTCCTGGGGCAGTGCTATAATAGTACTAAGAAAATGAAATGGGAGTGGTTGCAATGATAATAACTATAGGCCGAGAATATGGCAGCAATGGCCATAAAATTGGGGAATTGGTGGCAGAAAAACTGGGAATTAAGCTGTATGATAAGGAAAACCTGGAGGAAGAAGCAAAAAAGACAGAGCAGTATGATGAACTCCGCTCCTTCTATGAAGAACAGCCGGTAAACAGCCTCTTGTATGTAATTGCCACGACCAGCTACAACGGAGGAAAGCAGGGAAAAGTTCCTTTTGAATTTATACGCCAGGTGGCTGCCAGAGAATCTTGTGTAATCATTGGACGGGCGGGGAATTATATTCTTCGGGATAATCCGGATCATGTCAGCGTGTTTATACATGCTCCTGAGGAATCAAGGGTAAAAATGATTGCGGCATATCATGGAATCAGTGAAAAGAAAGCTCGTCAAAGGATTGAGCTGGAGGATAAGGCGAGAGAAGGCTTTCATACGTATTATACAGACGAAAAATGGAATGTAGCCAAAGGTTACGATTTTTGTATGGATAGCAGTACTATGAGCAAAGAGGACGCAGCAGATATGATAATTGAATTGGTAAAGCGAAAATTAAATATCAAATAACCTCTAAAGAAATCAAAAATATCACACGAAATCCCCAGAAACAGATTTTGTGTGATATTTTTCAGGTATAGTAAATATAAAGGATAAAAACTATGAAAGAAAAAACAACAACGGATTTAGGAAAGGACCCTTTGGGGAAACTCTTGCTGAAACTGGCAATACCGGCTATTTTGGCACAGCTGGTGAATATGCTTTATAATATTGTAGACCGGATTTATATTGGCCATATACCAAAGGAAGGAGCGCTGGCGCTTACCGGAATTGGACTGTGCTTTCCGGTGCTTATGCTTGTGATGGCTTTTAGCTGCCTTATTGGTATGGGCGGCGCGCCCAGAGCGGCCATTTATATGGGAAAGGGAGAGAATGAAAAGGCTCAAAATATATTAGGAAATTGTGTAACGGTTCTTGTGATCATTTCCGTTTTTTTGACAGCGGCATTTTTACTGTTTGGAGAACCTTTGTTGTTCTTATTTGGAGCAAGCGAGGATACCATTGGCTACGCGTTGCCTTATATGAGAATTTATGTGTGTGGGACGATTTTTGTACAATTTGCTTTGGGGCTCAATAGTTTTATTACCACTCAGGGGTTTGCCACAATTAGTATGGCTACCGTAATTATTGGCGCAGCCTTAAACATTATTCTGGATCCGGTATTTATTTATGCATGTAATATGGGGGTTCGTGGAGCAGCGTTGGCCACGATTTTATCTCAAGCCGTGTCCGCAGTGTGGGTTGTAGGATTTTTATGTGGGAAAAAGACAAAACTTAAGATTCAAAGAAAGGATCTTCCTATAAAAAAAGAATATATCCTGCCAGTTCTGGCTCTTGGAGTATCGCCTTTTGTGATGCAAAGCACGGAGAGCTTGATCAATATCTCCTTTAATACGTCTTTATCAAAATATGGGGGAGATATGGCAGTGGGAGCCATGACAATTTTAACTAGTGTCATGCAGCTGGTGTGGATGCCTCTGAGCGGGCTGACACAGGGGGCTCAGCCGATTATCAGCTTTAATTATGGCGCTGGTAATCGAGAGCGGGTGAAGAAGACCTTTAGGATGCTTATAGGCAGCGCCCTTGGATTTTCCTTTGTGATGGGCGGTATTGTCCTATTATTTCCCCAGGTTTTTGTAACAATTTTTAATAAAAATTCCAAAGAGCTGGTGGAAATTTCTGTATGGGCTATGCGTATTTTTATGGCAGGGACTTTGGTTCTGGGAATTCAGAGCGCGTGCCAGCAAACATTTCTGGCGCTGGGCCAGGCAAAAATTTCCTTGTTTTTGGCTTGCTTAAGAAAGATTATTTTGATGATACCCTTGATTTTTATTTTGCCTCATTTTTTTGAAAATAAAGTATTTGGGGTATTTCTGGCGGAGTCGGTTTCTGATATAATAGCGGTAATTGTGACTGGTACGACGTTTTTCTTTGCATTTCCCAGGATTTTAGAGAAAAGCGGAGCTGGTTCGTAATATATATGGTTTGAAAATGTGTGGGAAACAGATGAAAAAGGAGAGGATGCATATGGAAAAAAGAAAAATGGAAAAGTTAGGCGTTGAGACCAGCCTTTTGGGATTCGGATGTATGCGATTCCCGACAACAGCGGATGGAAGCATTGATGAAGAGCAGGCAGAGAAAATGCTGGATGCGGCCTATGATGCAGGCGTGAACTACTTTGATACAGCCTATAATTATCACGGAGGAAAAAGTGAGGTTATGGCGGGGAAGGCTTTGGCAAAGCATGACAGAAGCAGCTTTTTTCTGGCTACCAAGCTTCCAGTATGGCTGGTAGAAAAGAAAGAGGATGTAGCCAAGCTTTTGGAGGAGCAATTAACCCGCTTGAATATGGAATATGTAGATTTTTATCTCCTTCATGCATTAAATCTGGACAGGTGGGAAAACGTAAAAAAGAATCACGTACTGGAAGCTTGTGAGGAGCTGCGGAAGAAGGGGAAGATACGTTATTTAGGATTTTCCTTCCATGACAAATATGAAGTTTTTGAGGAAATTTTAAATGCATACCACTGGGATTTCTGCCAGATTCAGTATAACTATATGGATACTAAAGAGCAGGCTGGAGATAAAGGGTATGCTCTGGCAAAGGAAAAGGGCATTCCCATGGTGGTGATGGAGCCGGTAAGAGGCGGAAGCCTGGCAGATTTTTCTCCAGAGATTAAGGAGCGGTTTCAGGCGGTAGATGCCGATGCTTCCATTGCTTCCTATGCATTGCGTTGGGTGGGAAGCCATTCCAATGTAAAAGTAGTTTTAAGCGGAATGTCTAACATGGAGCAGGCTATGGATAATTGCAGGACATTTGGAGATTTCCGTCCGTTGGATCAGAAAGAAGAAGATATGATAGACGGAGTGGCAGAAGCCCTGCGCAAAAGAATCAAAAACGGTTGTACCGGGTGTTCTTATTGTATGCCCTGCCCGGTGGGAGTGGACATTCCCGGGAGCTTCCGGGCCTGGAATGAATATCATATGTACGGCAGCTATTCCACCGTGCGTTTTCACTGGGAGCAGGCGTTGACAGAAGAAAAGAAACCGAAAAACTGTGTTGAATGCGGAAAATGCGAATCGGCCTGCCCGCAGCACCTTTCTATCCGGGAAGATTTAAAGATGGTGCAGAAAGAATTGGATGAGGCAAAAGAGGCAGCAGAATAAGGAGGAAAATAACATGGATGCAAAAAAGTATCTGGAGCTTTGTGAACGCAGCCACACCGGTGAGAAAGTAACGAAAGACGATTGGGACATGGACTATATCATAGATACGGTTCGCGATCTGGTAGATGAATACGAATTTGAATGGGACAAGCAGGTAATTATTCCAGAGGACGAGAAGCTTTTTGCGGATATGTTTGAAGCTGCAAAAAAAATGCTTCTTGAGACTGGTGTATACAATATGTCTACCCAGCGTATCATTAAATTTTCAGAAGAGGAAATTGAAGAAGGCATTCGTAATATGAAAACGGAGCTCACCATGGGAGAAGGGAAGGATGCTTATACCTTGGTGGCAAGAAAGGTAGAGGATGAACGGGAACCGGCTATCTGGGCCGGAAATCCTGGGTGCCCCACACCGGAACGTCTGTATTATCCTATTATAAAAAGCGTAGCGCAAGAACCGGTGATAGACCTGCTCACCTGCGGTTCCCTGGTAGATGTGGACGGCTATGGGGTAAAGAGCGGAGAGCCAACCGAAATAATTGCAGTACGCCGGGAATTAGAATATCTACATCGTGCCCTTGCTGAAGTAGGCCGGCCGGGTATGGGACTTCTGGCGGCTGAAAGTGCAGTTACGGAAGCAGGAGACTTGGCAGCGGCAAACCAGAAACGTCTTCGCCCCTGTGACTCTCATTTGATTGCCATGTTCAACGAATTGATTATTGATAACGGAAATCTGGTACGGGCTGCAAGCTCTTTGGATTACGGTATGAAAAATGCTTCCTTGGCATGTACCATGGTGGGAGGCCTGGGAGGAGATGCACCAGGCAGTACGGTAGTAATGCTGGCCTCAATTCTGGCGGCAAACCTTATTTGTCTTGCCGACTATCATCTGTGCCACCCTATTCATATTCAGGATGTGGCAACCACAGCCAGAGGCTGCCTGTGGCTTCAGGCAGTTTTGTGCCAGACCTTTGCTACCCAGGCGCCGGCTATTATTGTTTGCGATTTATGGCCTTCCAGCGGAGCTATGACGAAGGAACTCCTTTATGAAGTAGCTGCCAATTCAATTGTAGTGACGGTCTGCGGCGGTCACTTGGAAGGACTGGGAGCCGCGAACGGCAACGCTCCCAATGGAACGGGATTAGAAGTGCGCCTGATGGGAGAAGTAGGAAAAGCAGTGGCTCGCCAGAAAATGACCCGCGCCAAAGCAAATGAAATCGTATTAAAACTTTTAGAGAAATATGAACATGTATTTCGTATGGAAGACGGCAACAAAGGGGTATGCTTTGATGAAGCATATGATATGAAAACCATTCAGCCAGTTCCCCAATGGCAGCAGATGTATGAGGAAGTGAAGGCGGAGCTGTCAGAAATGGGAATTCAATTTTAAGTTTCAACATTTTTAAATGTCAGAAGAGAATCCCCGCAGGCTATGGAAGAAAGGGTAAATAGCTTGCGGGGATTTTACTGACTATTTTAAATATTTCCAGTTTTAAATCAAATGCATGGCGGCTGCAATAATTGGACAGAATTTGAAGAACTACTAAAGTTCTGGGAAAAATAACCGATAAATAATTTGAAGAAATAAACGCAGTGAAGTTGGAAAAGAAAGGAGAGTGCGTTATGCGTATCGAGGCTTATAATCAGATTACTGGTATATATAAAGCTGCAAGTACAACGAAGGTTCGCGAAAGTTACGGCGTCGGCGGCAGAGATGAAGTACAGATTTCTCGGGCAGGACGCGATTTCCAGATAGCGAAGCAGGCAGTGGCAAAGAGCGCTGATATCAGGGAGGATAAAGCGGCTCAGCTGAAAGCGAAGATTGATGCTGGAGAGTATCAAGTTTCCGCCGGTGATTTCGCATCGAAATTGATGGAAAAGTATAATCAATATCTGTAAAGTGAGGTTTTTACGTGGCGAGCTTAATGGAGAATCTGCTGATCATATTAGAGGAAGAGAACTCGGAATATGAACGTTTGGTGGAGCTGTCCGCAGAGAAGCGGCAAGTGATCATTGAGGGGAATATTCCGGGTTTGGAAGATGTAACTGGCAGGGAACAGGACGTTGCAAACAGGATTATTAATCTGGAAAATAAAAGAGAAGAAGTAATCAATGACATGGCTATTGTACTTAGCAAGGATGCGAAAGACTTAACCCTTACTAATATGATAGCTTTTTTAAATAAACAACCAAAGGAGCAGGAGAAGCTGCGGGGGATTCAGACCAGGCTTAAGAATACCATAAAGCAGATGGAGGACATCAATCGTCAGAATGAAGAATTGCTTCGTCAGGCTTTGGAAATGGTAGAATTTGATTTGAATTTGTTCAAGAGTTTACGGCAGGCGCCCACTACCGCGAATTATGATAAAAATGCTTATAATACAGGGGATATTTTAAGCAGCGGTGCATTTGACGCACACCAGTAGGCAGCAGGCAGCGTGAGAGGACAGAGTAGGAGAATTAACTATGGCAAACGGAATGGGAAGCTTGTATATTGGTGCTTCTGGATTACAGAACAGCCAGAATGCATTAAATACGACAGCAAATAATCTGGCAAATGTAGATACCAAAGGTTATGTGCGCCAGCAGGTGCTTTTTGCAGACCGCAATTACATGACCTTCGATAAAAAATCAGCCATAAGCTTTCAACAGGCAGGACTTGGCGTTACCATTGCAGATGTGGTTCACACCAGGGATGTATTTTTAGATAAATATTATCGTACGGAAAGCGGGCGTCAGGCATTTTATGATGTATGCGGCAAGACCATTGATGAGGTTACAGATTTTTTTCAAGAGCTGGAAGGGGAAACGTTCCAGGAATCTTTGGAGGATTTGTGGGTGGCTTTTGAAGAGTTGTCTAAGCAGCCGGATGAAGAGATTCGTCAGAATCTGGTAGTGCAAAAGGCAACACTTTTTCTGGAACAGGCTCAGGCGGTCTATGATAATACCAAAAGCTATCAGAAAAATTTGAATGTGCAGATTACAGATACGACAAAGAAAGTCAATGAGCTGGGGAAGAAGATTCATCAGCTGAACCAGAAGATTATGGCTATTGAAGCAGGGAACGTTGAAACTGCCATGTCTTTGCGGGATGAACGTGACAATGCATTGGATGAATTAAGCACCCTGGTAAAGATGGAATACAAAGAAAATGTAGACGGAGTGGTAAAGGTTAAGATTGAGGGCGTCAGCTTCATTGATGAGGCCAGAGTTTATGAGATGGGCCTGAATTTAGATAAGACGACAGACTTTTTAACTCCCTATTGGCCCCACTTATCGGATGAAGAGCAGGGAAGGATTACAGAAGTTTTTTCCGTTGGGAACGGAATCAGCTCCAGTAATAATACTGATGTTGGAAAGCTTAAGGCTTTGGTAATATCCAGAGGAGATCATGTTGCAAATTATCTGGATCTTAAGGACTTAAGCAGTCTGGACTATAACAGGGGCTTAAAAAATTCCATTATCATGAATGCCCAGGCAGAGCTGGATCAGTTGATTCACACGATCACAACTACGGTAAATGATATTTTGTGCCCCAATACCACGGCAACTTTCCGGGGAGAAGACGGGAAGTTTTATGAGAATGTATTGGTCTGGGATGAGACGAAGGGCGCAACTGGCAGCGACGGTGTGAAGCCAGGACATGAATTATTTACCCGTCGAGGCTGTGAACGTTATACAGAAGTGAAATGTATTGATGACGGAAAAACATATTACGTTTATAATCCGGAAAATCCCGATGACCCGGATACCCTGTATTCTATGACGAATCTTGAAATTAATGATGTATTGATACAGGAAGAGGCGCATCTGCCTCATATCCAGCCCAATGGCGAGACGGCTTTTGCCATGGCTGCGGAATTATCCGCAGTTTGGGGGCGGGATAAAGTTACGCTGAATCCGGATGATTTAGATATGTGTACGATCAAGGAATACTATCAGCGGATGATTATTGGATTTGGAACCCAAGGCTCTGTTTACTCCAAACAGGCGACTACCTTAGAGGGAAGCATCATTTCTATTGACAATAAACGGCAGGAAGTGTTTGGAGTGTCTTCAGATGAAGAGCTTACTAATATGATCAAATATCAGAATGCGTACAATGCGGCCAGCCGTTACATCAATGTAATTTCGGAAATGCTGGAACACATTATTGTACAGTTAGGATCTTAGGAGGGCTTTTATGGCATCGACATTTTTTGGATTGAATATAGCAGCATCGGCGTTAGGGGCTTTTCAGGCATCCGTAAATACTACAGCTAATAATGTTTCGAATGTTAAAACGCCAGGTTACACCAGGCAGGAAGCAATTTTGCAGGCAGCAGAAGCGCTGCGGGTGAACCAGAAATATGGAACAGCAGGAAGCGGTGTAGATATTGTAGCCATTAAGCAGGTACGTGATATCTACTATGACGTAAAATATTGGGAGAGTAATTCCAAACTTGGTCTGTATGAGAGCAGGCTATATTACTCCCAACAAATAGAAGATTATGTTTTGGATGACGACACGGTAAAAGGGTTTTCTACAATTATGACAGAAATGTTCAACGCATTGGATACCCTAAAGACCAGTACCGGAGACCGGGATAAACGTCAGCAGTTCATCAGTAAAGCACAGAATTTGGCCAATTATTTTGATGCAATCAGCACGGGATTCAGCAAGATTCAGGATAGCTGCAATCAAGAGATTAGCTCCCAGGTGGCCAATATTAATTCCATTGCGGAAAAAATTGCATCCTTAAATAAGCAGATTAACTTGCTGGAGCTTCAGGGAGGCTATGCCAATGAGCTGCGGGATGAGCGGGCGTTGCTGGTAGATGAGCTGTCTGGGATTGTGTCTGTGGAGTGTACTGAGACAAAAGTATTGAACAGTAATTATCCGGATATGTATTTGGGGGGGACAGAGTTTGTAGTTAAGATCAACGGGCAGACGTTGGTGAATAACTATGAATATAACCAGTTGGAATGCGTAGCTAGAGAATACAAGGTGAATCAGTCCGATAATGACGGTTTGTATGATATTTTCTGGAAAGAGAATCAGGTTCCTTTGGCTACAACCTCTGGAATCGCAAGCGGAAGTCTAAAAGCATTGTTTGAGACAAGAGACGGCAATAACCGTGATAATTTTTCTGCTACGGTGAAAGGCTTTAAGGTTACCGACAAAGGCACAGAGATGACATTAAGCGGCGCCAGCATCAAAGATGTAAAGAATATGACAATGGATCATGAAGGCATTATTGTGGTCCACAATACCGAGTTAAAGTATACAGGATTTTCCTATGACGCGGATACAGATACCTATACCTTCCAACTGGAAAAGAAGCTGACTGTACCGGAACAGAGCCAGATGATAAGTAAAAAAGCGGAAATTGGAACCTCGATTGATGCCATGGGGATTCCTTATTATATGGCTCAGATGAATACTTTTGTGCGGACGTTTTGCCAGGAGTTTAATAACATGCATCGCGGAGGTTTGGATGCTAACGGGGATGACGCAGGCTCGTTTTTTGTAGCGGTTAGCCCTACGGATGGAAGAGAGTATACCTTCGAAGATTTTGACGGAAAAGGAAGCATGTCTACCTCCGGGGACAGCTATTATCGCTTGACCGCCCAAAATATGTCCGTAGCCAATGCCATTGTACGAGATCCAATGTTAATGGCTACCGTAAGTAAAGAAGGATATAATCCGGATGATGTGGATAAGAATGATCTTGCGATTAAGATGATGGATTTGAAAAGCAAAATTATCATGTTTAGGGGCGGCGGAGCTGATTCCTTCCTGAAATGCTTGGTTTCTGATAATTCCATTGACACGGAGAAAGCAAGAGTATTTTGCAAGAATTTTGATAACCTGACCAGTACGATAGATATGCGAAGAATGTCTATATCTGGCGTAGATGAAGATGAAGAGGCCATGAACCTTCTGAAATTCCAAAATGCATATAACTTGGCGTCCAGAATGGTACAGACCATGTCTGAGATGTATAATAGACTGATACTTGAGACCGGAGTATAATTCCGGCGGGAGGTGGAATAATGCGTGTAACAAACAGCATGATCAATAAAACCAGCATGAAAAATATGAATACCAATAAGATATCTGTGGATGCTTTAAATACACAGATGACGACTCAGAAAAAAATTAACAGACCATCGGAAGACCCGGTTATTGCTATCCGTGCTCTGCGTCTTAGAAGCCAGTTAGGCGAAATAAATCAATATTATGAGAAAAATATACCGGATGCGGAGTCTTGGCTGGATTTAACGTCTACTGCATTGGAGAATATGAAAACCATTGTGTCAGAGGTTTATAAACAGTGCGTAAACGGCGCTACCGATACGTTGAATGAAGAAGACCGGGATGCGATTCTCCAGAATCTTCAGGCATTGCGGGTTCAGATTTACAAAGAAGGAAATGCAGATAACGCAGGGAGAACCATTTTCACCGGGTTTAAAACCAGTTCCCAATTAACATTTGAGCGGGATGAGCCGGATACTTCTTATGAGATTACAGAAAAAATGAGTTTTGAGGATATCCAGGAGAAGCGGTATTACAGCAATCAGGTAACGCTGCCTACAGATGAAGCAGGCGTTATGCAAGGCGTTGATTTGGAGACAGAAATGCCGGATGAGGTTGTGAATTTCCGGATGCGTCTTTCTTATGCAGGCCTTACGGGAACAGACGGCAATACCTCGGATATTACATTAAAATATAAAGGAACGAATGGTCAGGAGAATACGATAACAGCTACTACACGTTCTTATGATCAGTGGATGGAGAGCGGATTTGAAGTCGGCGAAGACGAGACTCTATTTATTCCAGAGACCGGGGAAATTGTGTTTGGGAAAAACGTTTCAGAAAGCCTGAAAGGAGCAAAAGCAGATATTTCTGTAGAATATAGCAAGACAGGTTTTAATGAAGGGGAGATTCGTCCTGAGCATTACTTTGATTGTACAAATTATACAGATAAAAATAATGTAATCGAGTATAAAAAGGAAAATCAGGAGATCGCCTATACGGTATCTTTTAATCAGACGATTGTGGTAAACACTCAGGCGTCGGATGTGTTTGACGCTTCTATTGGCCGGGATATTGATGAATTGACGGATACAGTAAAAGCGGCCATTGCGGCTCATGATAAAGTTAAGAAGCTGGAAGAGATGAAGGAACAGGAACAATATGCTTCTCCGGAAATGCAGGCAAAGCTGGACGAGTGGCTGGAAGCCGCAAGAAAAGAAGCCACGTATATGGATGATAATATGCAGAAGCATTACGGGAAAGCCGTTGGAGATTTTCAGGAGTATTTGGATACGATTTCACTTGCAGCTACGGATGTGGGAAGTAAAGGAGACCGCTTAAAACTCACCAAAAGCCGTGTATCCAATCAGCAGATGGCATTTGAAAAGTTAAAATCTACGAATGAGGATCGGGAATTGTCAGATATCATTATCGACTTCACCGCAGCCTATACTGCTTATCAGGCGTCACTGATGGCTTCTTCCAAAGCGAATCAGCAGACACTGCTGAACTACTTATAGTATGGAGGATACGATGAAAATAGAAACCAGAATGTTCGGGGAGATTGAGGTCGAGGAAGATAAACTCATTCATTTTGAGGATGGAATCATCGGTTATCCGGACTGTAAGAACTTTACGTTGATTTACGATGAGGAAAAAGGAAACAGAAAAAATATTTGTTGGCTGCAAAGCATCGATGAGCCTGTATTTGCACTTCCGGTATTGGATCCTTTGCTGATTAAGGAGGACTATAATCCGGTAGTGGAGGATGATCTTTTACACTCTTTAGGCGAAATGAAGGAAGAAGATACCTTTGTATTGGTTACTGTAACTGTGCCGGAGAACATTGAGGAAATGAGTGTGAACTTGAAAGCGCCTATTGTCATTCATGTGGAAAATAGAAAAGCCTGCCAGATTATTGTAGAAGAAAGCTATCCTGTGAAATATAAAATATATGAGCTTTTGAAAAAGCGGAAAGCAGGTGAGTAGATGCTGGCGTTAACGAGAAGAAAGGGCGAGGCTCTTGTTGTAAACAATAATATTGAAATTACAGTATTGGAGATTCGAGGAGATCAAATAAAAATCGGGATTAGCGCTCCTAAGGAGGTTCCTATTTACCGAAAAGAAGTCTATTTGCAGATTCAAGAAGAGAATAAAGCGGCATTGGAATCCAAAAGAGCAGAGAAGTTAAGGGAAATTTTTTAACTGTGCTAAGGAAGAGCTTCTGAGGGATATGCAGGAACTTATATCATGGAAATAATTAGTTACTGTTCTCACATGGCATTTGAGTAGGGAACAGTAACGATTATTTTGCCCTTTGCTCTCAATTTTTTTAGGATGAGGGTCGATATATATAACAAAAGAGACTTAAGCACATATCTTCACATGGAGGTGATGAGAATGGAACTTGGAAGCGTGAAGAACACGGCAGCAACTTATCAGGGAAGTGGGTTGGAGAACGGTGTTAGCCAGAAGGCAGCAGTCGATATAAAGGTGGCGGAAGCTCCGGCTCCAGTTCCGGTCAAAGTAGAGAAAGTAGACAAAGGGAATGAGCAAAACGGAGAAGTCAAGCTGGAGGTACAGGAGCCAAACCGTCAGGATTCCGTAAGACGGGCAGTGGAACAGATTAATCGTATGTCCAAGCACTCAGAAGCGATATTTGGGATTCACGATGAGACGAATCGGGTGACCATTAAGATCGTAGACAAAGAGACAAAGGAAGTATTGAAAGAAATCCCGCCGGAAGAGACTCTGGATATGATCGCAAAGGTATGGGAGTTGGCCGGCTTAATGATGGATGAACGAGGTTAGTTAGGAGGAAAAGACATGCCAATTAGAATAACTGGATTGAATTCTGGTCTGGATACAGATTCTATTGTGCAGGAATTAGTATCTGCATATAAGACCAAACAAGACAAATACACCAAGGCACAGACAAAACTCTCCTGGAAGCAGGATACCTGGAAGGAATTGAATACAAAGGTATATGGTTTCTACAGTAAAAAGCTGTGGAATATGACGCTGGCAGGCAGCTTTACTGGTAAGAAAACGACTACGGTTTCTGACAGTACAAAGGCTACGGTATCAGCAAGTTCTTCTGTAGTAAACGGAACCCAGACGCTTAAAGTTAATAAGCTTGCAACAGGGGGGTATTTAACAGGGAAGAAAATAGAAAAAGCAGATGGTACGGAACTTACATCTTCTTCTACATTGTCAGAATTAGGCATTAAGGCTGGCAATATTAGTATAAAGGTTGGAGATGAGACTAAGACTATGGAAGTGAAGCCGGATATGACGATTTCCGACTTCGTAAAAGAGCTGAATAATCAGGGAGTAAGCGCCAGCTTTGATGCAAAACAGCAGAGACTGTTTGTTCAGTCGGCTTCCAGCGGCGTAAAGAACGACTTTGAAATTGTTTCAAATAATGCCGGCAGTTTGGATATTTTAAATAGACTGGGGATTGCAACAAAAGAGAATTATGAAGCAGTGAATGGCGCAGGTTCTGCGGGTGCGGATATGGAGTTTGCAGTAAAGACAAAGGCATCCGACGCAGAGATTGAGTTGAACGGCGCTATCTTTACTAGTGACAGCAATAAGTTCTCTATCAATGGATTAAATATCACGGCTACCGGTACGAGCAGTGATGTGATGACCATTACCACGGCAACAGATGTGGATGGTATTTATAATATGATCAAAGAGTTTTTCACAGAGTATAATACTCTTATGAACTCTATGGAGTCATCTTATAACGCGCCAAGCGCCAAAGGATATGAGCCGCTCACCAGTGAAGAAAAGAGCGAGATGTCGGATGATGAAGTGGAGAAATGGGAAAAGAAGATTAAGGATTCCCTGCTCCGCAGAGACGATACCTTGCGGTCGGTTATGAGTACCATGAGCATGGCTATGAGCAAGACATATGAGGTCAACGGTAAAAAATATAGTTTATCCTCTTTTGGAATTAAGACAGCCGGCTATTTCACCAAGGCAGAGAATGAAAGCTATGCGTACCATATTGATGGCGACAAGGATGACAGCAGTGTAGAAGGCAATGCTGACAAACTGCGGGCGGCAATTGAAGAGGATCCAGAAGCAGTAGGCCAGTTCTTCAATCAGCTTGCAAAAGATCTCTATGATGATATGGGCAAGCAGATGAGAAAGACGGAATTGAGCAGTTCCTATACAATCTACAATGACGTTCAGATGAAGAAAGAATACGATGAGTATACGGAAACTATTAAGAAATGGGAAGAGAAGCTAAAAGATATGGAGGATTATTATTACAAGAAATTCTCCGCTATGGAAACGGCCTTATCGAAGTTGCAGTCCCAGACGAATTCTCTGGCGTCCTTACTTGGCGGCTGATAGGAGGATAAAGAATGATAGCGAACAGGGGTTATGACGCATATGCAAAGAATAAGATTTTGACGGCCTCCCCGGCTGAATTGACTTTGATGCTTTATGAGGGAGCAATTAAGTTTTGCAATATCGCTCTTGTGGGAATTGAAGAGAATGATATAGAGAAAGCCCACAACAATATCCAGAAGGTGGAGAATATTGTAGGTGAGCTGCAGGCAACGTTAGATCCCAAATATGAGGTTTCAAAGGATTTTTCTAATGTATATGATTATCTGATGGATCGCCTGATTGAGGCTAATATGAAAAAGGATAAAGAAATTTTAGAGGAAGCACTGGGGCATCTGCGCACAATGCGTGACACCTGGAAGGAAGTTATGCAGCAAAACAAGTTGGCGAAGGCAAATTAATATGGAAGAAAATTATATCACAATATTGATTCAAAGCTTGGAACAGAAAATAAAGGTCTTAGAAGAAGTATCCCGTGAAAATGCAAATCAGAAACGCATTTTGCAGGAGGACGACATGGATATGGATGCATTTCAGGCATCTATTGACAAGAAAGACCGCCTGATTGAGCAAGTGGGCTTTCTGGATGATGGCTTTGAAAAGATGTATGAACGTGTAAAAGAAGCATTGAACGAGAAAAGCGACGTTTATGCGGAGCAGATTGCACTTTTAAAACAGCTGGTAACGAGTGTAACAAATTGGACTGTCAGTATTCAAAAGGCAGAATGGGACAACCGAAGACTTGCGGAGCAGCAATTCAGTTCTATGAAAAAAAAGGTTCGCCAAATGAAGGATTCCAAACAGGTAGCGGCCAAGTATTATCAAAGTATGGCAAAATTGAATTATGTAGATCCGCAGTTTATGGATAAGAAGAAATAGGTAAGCAGTCGCTGACGCATCCTGAGGGATGTGGCAGCGGCTGTTTTTGGGTTCATAGGTATTGTATCATATACAGAACTGTTTCGTGGATGAAAGCAGATAGGGAGCCCCAAAATTTTTTGCGTGAAATGTATATTATATGATTTTCAAAAGGATTTCGTAGGGGTAAGCACAGGAATACCAAGGCCTTCGTTCCTTTCGCAAAGAATCCATATCTGTACCAGAAGAAATACCGCTAAGCATTCCGCGTAGGGTATCCACAGCAGAAACTTGTGGATTTACTACTTTAGCGACGATTTTTCCATTACGAGTAATAAAGATATCTTCCTTGGCAATTAATTCAAAGTACTTACCGAAATTAGCTTTAAATTCTGTTGCTGTAACAACCATGACGAATCCTCCTTTTGTTTGAGTTATTTTAATTATATGCGATTTTGAAGATAGAATCAAAAAGATCATACGAAATAAGAGATAGTAATATTAAAATTTGTTCGATACGAGAGAAAAGACTTTTTTGCATATTTTATCTTTATCTGGTTTCATCCGTATCATAACGATGAAACAATAGAAATGAATTCACAAAAAAGAGACGCGTTTCTTTCGGTATAGAAGAAAGCGTCTCTTTTATTGGTCTGCCATGGCCCGGGCAGGATCCATGGCAGACCGTTCTCTTTAGTACAAAACCATCATAGCATAAAATAGTAGAGAAATCCAGGAAAAGTCATGATTTTACGTCAATATTTGACATAAATATATATAATTTGACGATATGAACAGAGAGTTTAAGACGATAAACATAATAGAGAATGAATTTACAAGAGATAAGAAGGTAGAAAAGCAGTTTTATTATTTGATAAATTTAAAAAATAAAAATGTCACAAAAAGTTTCAAATCGGGTATAAAGTAATAAGCAATCCTACCGATATAATAAATGTAAGCAAACAACGCAACATTTTAAACAAATTGTTGCATCCTGCCAACCACGGCTATCCTAGGGGCCG
>CAMNQH010000037.1 GCA_946549035.1 uncultured Lachnospiraceae bacterium
ATCAGAGTCTCTTCCCCTTCCGGGATGAGCAAATGGGCTTTTACCATAAATTCCGGGTCAAGTCCAATAAATACTTCCGCATGGTACATTGTCTTCCATCTGGAATCGTATACTGCATCCATCAGGATCTTATCCAGCTCCGTAGTATTTACCCCCTGCTTTCCGGTAATCCGTCTGGCGGGAGCATAACGGCCGGTAATGGAGCCATCGTTAAATAAAAGCACTTTAGCGTCTGCTTCCAGGCCGAATTCCTCTCCCCGGTATACGGGCATATCCGTCACAACCGTTCCGGGGGAATTTTTTGCAAGCTCATAGGCTTCCCGCAAGGTATTAATCTTAATTACATTATTGCCATAGAAAGCTGCCTCGATGATGGAACGGGTCTTAGAAAAACCTACCTTTCCCGGTCCGATTTCTGTTCTGGGATAATACGCTTTTGTTGCCATTAACTTTTCCTCCTTGATTTCATGTAATAATAAAATGTTTTCCATAGAGAAAACTCTTCTTTTAAGAATAACTTTTTGTTATTTTCTTGTCAATACCTTTTTGCATCCGGATCCAAATATAAACAAAATATAAAAATTTTCAAGAAATTGTTAAACTTTGCACAAATTTTATTTTTCCCTTGTATTGAAAGAAATACATATGGTATCATAGGAAGGTATTTTCAATTCAAAAATTTCGCTACATTAATTCGTTACATTCATAAACAGATAAAAGATCTAGCAAAAGGGAGGTTTTCTATGCATTCAACTAACAACTTCTGTGAACTTACACCTGAGATTTTAAAATTATCCAAGCTGTGCAGCCAAGCGGCCACAATCGATCCGTCTCTTTATACAAAATACGATGTAAAACGCGGTCTTCGTGACCTAAACGGCAAGGGCGTCCTGGTGGGGCTCACTGAGATTTCCGACGTCTGCGCTACAAAAATGGTAGATGGGAAATCCGTTCCCGCCCACGGAGAATTATACTACCGGGGGTACAATGTAAAAGATATTATCAAAGGACTGCCTGACGGCAGCCATTTTGGTTTTGAAGAAAGCACCTATCTGCTTTTATTTGGTAAATTTCCAAACGAACAGGAGCTGAAAGAATTCTCTAACCTGCTGGCGGAATACCGTACCTTGCCTACCGGCTTCGTTCGGGACATCATCATGAAAGCGCCAAGTCAGGACATGATGAATACTTTGGCCCGTTCTGTACTGACTCTTTACTCCTACGACGACAGGGCCGACGATATTACAATTCCCAACGTACTGCGCCAATGTCTGGAGTTAATCAGCCTGTTTCCGTTGTTTTCTGTATACGGATATCAGGCATATAAGCATTATCATGATGGAGCAAGCCTTTTTATTCATACCCCGGATCCGGCTCTTTCCACAGCGGAAACTATTTTGTATGTACTGCGCCAGGACAGTAAATATACGCCTCTGGAGGCAAAACTGTTGGATATTGCCCTGATCCTTCATATGGAACACGGGGGAGGAAATAACTCTACGTTTACTACGCATCTGGTATCTTCTTCCGGAACGGATACATACTCCGCCATCGCAGCTTCCTTAGGTTCCCTCAAAGGTCCCAGACACGGCGGCGCCAATATCAAAGTAGTAAAAATGTTTGAAGATTTAAAAGCACATGTCAAGGACTATAAAGACGAGGAAGAAGTGGGCCGCTATCTCTCCGCCCTTTTAAATAAAGAAGCCTTTGATCACGCGGGGCTGATTTACGGTATGGGGCACGCGGTATACTCTCTCTCCGATCCCCGGGCGACCTTATTCCGCACCTTTGTAGAACGCCTGTCTAAGGAAAAAGGCAGGGAAGAGGAATTTGCCCTCTATGCCCTGGTGGAACGCCTGGCGCCGGAAATCATTGCCAAAGAACGGAAAATTTACAAAGGCGTCAGCCCTAATGTGGACTTTTTCTCCGGGTTTGCCTACAGTATGCTGGATCTTCCCCTGGAATTATATACTCCTATTTTTGCCATCGCAAGAATCGCCGGCTGGAGTGCACATCGGTTGGAAGAACTGTCCTACAACGGTAAAATCATGCGTCCGGCATACCGTCCGGTACAGGACCACCGGGATTATATCCCTATGAATCAGCGGTAGTCTCCTGTTCTTTTATCATTTTTCAGGAAATTAATTGAAAATTTTTCATTATTGGTGTAGAATAAGATAATGAAAAATTTACAACAGGAGAGAGTATAATATGGTAATGGACGATAAGAAGGTTTTAATAAGCGATGATTCCGTTTTAGCCCGAAAGCAATTAAAAGATATTCTAAAGCATTTTGGGTGCAGCAATTTTCTGGAAGCATCCAATGGCCAGGAGGCTGTTAATATTTATAAGGAGCATAATCCGGATCTTGTGTTCCTTGATATTGTGATGCCTGTTATGGACGGCGTATCTGCCACCAAGGAAATTATTGCTTATGATGCTTCTGCAGACATTGTAATTGTGTCTTCCGTAGGAACACAGGCTCAGTTAAAGAACGCTATTATTGAGGGCGCACGCGATTTCGTACAGAAGCCCATCCAGTCCTCCCAGATCCAGGAAATCATTAATGTCAGATTCGGAGGTCATTAATTATGTATACGCAAGTATTTGGAAACTATTTGTTAAATACCGGAATGGTTACTACCGACCAATTATTATCCGCCATTTCCACCCAGTCTTCCGCCCATGTGAACCTTGGGACATTGGCGATTCACAAAGGATATATGACTGCCAGTGAAGCAGAACGTATTTTTATTTTACAAACCCATCAGGACAAACGTTTTGGAGAACTTGCGGTAGAACAGGGCTACCTTACCCCGGAACAAGTCACAGAGCTTCTGCAAAGCCAGGTTCCCGGTTATGTTCTGCTGGGACAGGTTTTAATTGAACAAGGCGTAATAAGCGCTACCCAGATGCAGAATATCGTGACGGATTACTGCTCTGAATTTGAGATAGACGACCTGGAAGAATACGAAGAGCAAAGCGACCTGGTACATCACCTTCTCAGTGATATTGATTCGGAGGATGAAGATATCAGGGAATATATCAACGAATATCTGCTGCTTTTGTTTAACAATTTAATTCGTTTTATCGGAGATGATTTTACCCCCTTGAATGTAATTAAGATTCCGGAAGTACCCACAGAACGCTGTACGTCCCAAAGCCTTAATTGCTCTTCCTTCCATATAGAATCCGCTCTGGATATGGAACCCGCCGTCGCCGTTGCCTTTGCGTCCCGCTATGCCAAGGATGAGTTTGAGGAATTTGATGAATATGTCCGGGCTTCCATGGAAGATTTCCTGAATTTACATAACGGCTTGTTTGTGGTGAATATGTCCAATGATTTTTCTATGGAAGTGACTTTAGAACCCCCTGTTACGCAAGACGACAGTTTGTTTTCTTTGGGAGAATCTACTTATATCTTCCCAATTATGTTTCCATTTGGCATTGTTCACTTTATCTGTTCCGTTCATTCCAAGGAATAGCTATGATTTTATGGAACTTTATAAACTGGGGGATTACGAATCTAAACGATATTCTATACAACAAAAAGAGTGCTGTAGCATCAAATTCATTGATCAAACAGCACTCTCTTTTTGGTTCCATAATGGGATTAAATCCCTAAAAATCCTTTTACCACATCAGGCATTTCTTCTACTTTACATGTCGTCTTATGACGTACTTCTGCCCTGCGGATTTCTTCAATCCCTTCTGGTACTCTCACCCCAGATAATTTTTCCAGTTCGTCCACCAATTCAAAATCTGCCATACCCTCATAACTGCTGTCAATAGCCGTCATAACGCTTCTAGTAAATTTATACGGGCTTGCAGTGGAAGCAATAACGGTCTTTGTCTCATCCTGGCTCTCACGCTTGTACTTTTCATAAACACAGGCAGCCACAGCCGTATGGGGATCCAATACATATCCTTCTTGATGATACATCTCCTTGATCATAGCTGCCGTCTCTTTTTCGCCGGCATAATTACCATAGAAATCAGAAAGCTCCTCTTTCATTTCAGGGGTAATTTGATAACTTCCCCGGCTGGACAATGCCTCCATAAGCTGGCGGTTTTTTTCATCATCCCTGCCGGTAATTTCAAAGATTAACCGTTCCAGGTTGCTGGAAACGAGAATATCCATGGAGGGGGAAGAGGTCAGGATAAATTCCCGGTTCTTATCATAATTCCCTGTACGAAAGAAATCATAGAGCACCTTGTTTTCATTGGAGGCACAAATTAGTTTTCCGATGGGAATTCCCATCTCCTTCGCATACTTAGCCGCCAGAATATTGCCAAAATTACCGGTAGGCACCACCACATGAAAGGATTCTTCGGGGGATAATTCTCCCTGGGCCATCATTCTGGCATATGCATATGCATAATAAGCCACTTGGGGTATAAGCCTTCCTATATTAATGGAATTAGCCGAAGAAAATTGAAAGCCCCTTTCTGCCAGTTCTCGAGCCAAAACCGGATCCGAAAACATCTGTTTTACGCCTGTCTGAGCCTGGTCAAAATTTCCTTCAATCCCGACTACAAAAGTGTTTTCTCCCTGCTGGGTCACCATTTGCTGCTTCTGTATGGGGCTGACTCCGTCTTTGGGATAAAAGACGATAATTTTAGTGCCTGCCACATGGGCAAAACCAGCCAAAGCCGCTTTCCCGGTATCCCCTGATGTTGCCGTAAGAATTACAATCTCCTTCTCAGCCTGATTTTTCTTGGCGGAGCAAATCATCAGATGAGGCAATATGGACAATGCCATATCCTTAAATGCAATGGTAGGGCCATGAAACAATTCCAAATAGTAGGCGTCGCCCGCCTTTTTTACAGGTACAATCTCCTTTACGTCAAACTTACTGTCGTAGGCGTTTTGAATACAGTTTTTCAATTCCGCTTCTGTAAAATCCGTAAAAAACAGCTTCATAACCTCATAAGCCGTCTCTTGATACGTCATATTCATCAAAGCTTCCTTGGAAACCGTTAGCTTTGGAATCCGCTCCGGTACATACAATCCCCCGTCCGGGGCGAGACCTGTCAAAATCGCCTGAGAAGCAGTTACCTTATTTTGGGAATTCCTGGTACTTGTGTATAATAGATCCATTTTTTCTTTCCTTTCACGTACTTACTACGTCCTCTAAGAACATTTAAAATCCGCTTCCAAACTTTCTTATTTCTGTAAATAAAGTTTTTGTATCACTCTGTCCCAGCCTGTGTTATACTGATAGCAGCGGTTTTAGAGCCCCGACGGTTCGACTACAATGCCGCCAGGAGGTTTTTATGCTGCCAGGAGTCTATCTTGCATACAAAAAAAACAAAACAGCTTATTACAGAGCCAGCCTAACTTATCACAGCAAGCATATCAGCCTGGGAAGCTATGAGCTTGAGGCTACAGCTCATCAAGCTTATTTGCAGGCTTTGGATATCCTCTCCGATCTTCGCATTACCTTGGCCAGTCTGGATACGGACCATGGCCCCCTGCTTTTTGAAAAAAAGATAGCGCTGCTGAACTTTCGGGATAACCAGATTTATTTCAAAAATCCCATCTATCTGAAACAAAATTATTTTCTATATTACATTTCGCCCCATGATGAATTAAAGTTCGATGCGGACGATTTGTTTTATTATTCCAGCCATAAGATTATGCGCCGAAAGGGCCATTTATTTGTCAGCGACTATGGGATGCAGGTGAACATCCTCTCCCGCTACGGCATACGGAATTTTGCAGTAGCGGGGAGGGATTACCGGTTTGTCAACGGCGACTCCTCGGATTTTCGCTATTCCAATCTGGAGATTATCAATCCTTATTACGGCGTCATCCCTATGATGCGACACAACATCGTACAATTTAAAGCCCAAATCCACATTATTGGCAACCACGTAATTGGTCTTTATTCTACTCTGGAGGAAGCGGCCGTCGCCTACAATAAAGCAGTGGACGCTGCCAGACATTACGGCATAGAAAAAAACTACTTTACCAACTATATCCAGGAATTATCCCCCCAGGAATATGCCCAGCTTTATGCCAGATTGTCTATCTCCTCCAAACTGCTTACTTACCTAAAGGGCCAGGCTCCCATCCGCAGCAAGCCTTAATCTGTTACGCTGTTGTTGATATAATTTACCAGTCCTTCTGCAGCTATAATTTTTTGCATAAACTCCGGAAACGCCTGCCCCTGATATGTTTCCTGCTTCGTCTTGTTGGTGATTACGCCGCTGTCAAAATCCACTTCCACCTGGTCGCCTTCCTCAATGCTTTGAGCGGCCTTTGGACATTCAATAATCGGAAGACCGATATTAATGGCGTTCCGATAAAAAATTCTGGCAAACGTTTCTGCAATTACACAGCTGACTCCCGCCGCCTTGATGGCAATGGGGGCATGTTCTCTGGAGGAACCGCATCCGAAATTCTTATCGGCAACAATCAAATCTCCCTTTTGTACCTTATGAATAAATTCTTTGTCAATATCTTCCATGCAATGGGCTGCCAGTTCTCCCGGATCGGAAGAATTCAAATATCTCGCCGGTATAATCACATCCGTATCTACATTATCGCCATATTTAAATACACGTCCACACGCTTTCATTCTTCATCCTCCTTACATCTTAGGTCCGGACAATGTTCCGGTCAGAGCGCTTGCCGCCGCCACTGCAGGGCTGGCCAGATAAATCTCAGAATCCACATGTCCCATTCTTCCCACAAAATTCCGGTTTGTAGTAGACACACAGCGTTCTCCTTCTGCCAGGATTCCCATATAGCCCCCCAGACAGGGCCCGCAGGTAGGAGTGCTGACAATCGCTCCTGCTTCAATAAAATCACGAATCAGCCCTAATTCCATGGCGTCCAAATAAATCCTCTGGGTAGCCGGAATTACAATGCAGCGCACTCCCTTTGCCACCTTCTTCCCTCGAAGAATTTCAGCGGCAGTCTTTAAATCCTCCAGCCGTCCGTTGGTGCAGGAGCCGATTACTACCTGGTGAATGGCAATCTCTCCTGCTTCGTCTATGGTTCTGGTATTTTCCGGAAGGTGAGGGAACGCTACCGTAGGCTTTAACTGGCTTAAATCAATGGTATATGTTTCCTCATATTCTGCATCTTCATCTGCCTCATACACCGTAAATTCCCGTTTGGAGTGTTCTTTCATATAAGCCCTGGCCAAATCGTCCACCGGGAAAATTCCGTTCTTTCCCCCTGCCTCAATGGCCATATTTGCAATGGTAAAACGGTCGTCCATAGAAAGGTGCCTGATCCCCTCTCCTACAAATTCCATGGACTTGTATAAAGCTCCGTCTACTCCAATCATTCCGATAATATGTAAAATCACATCCTTACCGCTAACCCATTTGGAGGGCTTGCCTACCAGCTGGAACTTGATTGCAGAGGGAACCTTAAACCAGGATTTCCCAGTAGCCATCCCTGCAGCCATATCCGTACTTCCCACTCCAGTGGAAAACGCTCCCAAGGCTCCGTAGGTGCATGTGTGGGAATCCGCCCCGATGATCACATCTCCTGCCACCACAAGTCCCTGCTCCGGAAGCAGGGCATGTTCAATCCCCATTTCTCCCACGTCAAAGTAATTGGTAATCTCATGCTTTGCGGCAAACTCTCTGACACATTTACAATGCTGGGCGGATTTAATGTCCTTATTGGGCACAAAATGATCCATAACAAGAGCAATCTTATCCTTGTGGAATACTCCTTTCGTTTTCATTTTATCCATTTCGTGGATGGCCACTGGTGAAGTGATATCATTTCCCAAAACCAAATCCAAATCCGCTTCAATGAGCTGCCCTGCCGAAACAGAATCCAAACCGGCATGGGCGGCTAAAATCTTCTGGGTCATTGTCATTCCCATATATAGTTCCTCCTGTCAAATTTCTTATTTTACATTTCTTAATTGCAATTTTACCATAAAGAGTATTATAATAGAAATACATATTAAACATATTTATTATAATCTCTAGTTATAAAAATACATTCATGGAAAAGAGGCTTACAAATGAATCAAAACCTTTCTTCTTACAAAATTTTTTATGCGGTGGCAAATGCCGGCAATATTTCCAAAGCTGCCAAAGAGCTGTATATCAGTCAGCCCGCCATCAGCAAATCTATCCAAAAGCTGGAGGAAAGCTTAGAAACCAAGCTTTTTTCCCGCAGCTCCCGAGGGGTTGCACTGACGCCGGAGGGAGAGCTTTTATACAGCCATGTAAAATCCGCCTTTGAGACATTATCCTTAGGAGAAGACAAGCTGCGCCGGAGTATCCGGCTGGGAATCGGCCATCTGTCCATCGGGGTCAGCTCCGCCCTGTGCAAATATCTTCTGCTTCCTTTTTTAAAGGATTTTATTAAGCGATATCCCCATATCAGTATCTCCATCCACTGTCATTCTACCAACCATACCTTAAAACTCCTAGAGGAAGAAAAAATCGACGTGGGGCTGGTGGGAAAGCCAGAATCTGCAAAGAACCTTTGCTTTTACCCATTTCGGGAAATTGAAGATATTTTTGTGGCCAGCAAGGATTACCTTCATAATCTCAGACTACGGGGAATCCACAAAAACTCCATCCTGCAAAATTCTACCTTGATGCTTTTAGATAAGGGAAATATGACCCGGCAATATATTGACGACTATCTCTTGGAACACCAAATTCAAGTGCAGGACTCCATTGAAGCTTCTTCCCTGGACTTGCTCATTGAGTTTTCCAAAATCGGTTTGGGAGTGGCCTGCGTCATTCAAAATTTTGTAAAAAACGAGCTGGACTCCGGCGCACTGGTGGAAATTCCCTTAAACGTTCCCATTCCCAAGCGTGAAGTGGTCTTTGCCTGTAATACCCACATGAAACATTCCAAATCCCTGGAAAGCTTTTTGCACTTCTATGAACGATATCCCCGCCAGTAATCAAAACTTCCCTCTGAATCAAAGGAAGGTTTCCATAAGAAAAGGTGATTTTTCAAATCACCTTTTCTTGTATCATTCTTATTAGTTGTTAATGAGCTTGTCTTCATCGCTCCAGCTATAGAGCTTGCGGATCTCTTTTCCTACTACTTCCGCCGGATGCTCCGCCGCTAACTTGCGCATTGCCTTAAAGTGTACCTGACGGCCTGCGGGAGACATATCAAGCAAAAATTCTTTGGCAAACGTTCCATCCTGAATATCGGACAGTATTTTCTTCATAGATTTCTTGGTTTCTTCGGTAATAATTTTGGGTCCTGTAATATAATCCCCGTATTCCGCCGTATTGGAAATGGAATAACGCATTCCCTCAAAACCAGACTGATAAATCAAATCTACAATCAGTTTCATCTCATGGATACATTCAAAATATGCATTTCTGGGATCATAGCCAGCTTCTGTCAGCGTCTCAAAACCAGCCTGCATTAATGCGCACACGCCGCCGCAAAGTACGGCCTGCTCGCCAAACAAATCCGTCTCAGTCTCGGTGCGGAAGGTAGTCTCTAATACGCCGGCTCTGGCTCCTCCGATGGCCAGGGCATAAGCCAGGGCTTTTTCCAGGGCCTTTCCTGTAGCGTCCTGATAAACTGCTACCAGACATGGAACGCCCTTGCCAACCTGATATTCGCTTCTAACCGTATGGCCAGGTCCTTTGGGGGCAATCATTGTCACGTCTACATTGGCAGGAGGCGTAATGGTTCCGAAATGGATATTAAAGCCGTGGGCAAACATAAGCATATTCCCTTCCTCTAAGTTGGGTTCAATATCACGCTTGTACATATCCGCCTGAAGCTCGTCATTAATCAGAATCATGATGATATCCGCTCTCTTTGCAGCTTCTGCAGCCGTATAAACCTCAAATCCCTGTTCCACAGCCCGGTTCCAGGATTTGCTGCCTTCATACAATCCGATAATCACATTGCATCCGGACTCTTTTGCATTCAAGGCATGGGCATGTCCCTGGCTGCCATATCCGATGACTGCAATAGTCTTTCCTTCCAATAAAGATAAGTTACAATCCTGCTGATAATAAATTTTTGCCATTTTTAAATCCTCCTTATGTATTTGGCATCGCAACTGTAAAATACCAAACAGTTACTTGGCATTAATCAAAATATCGTACATCGTCCCAGCCTCTGTTGAGGCCGGTAATTCCCGTCCGGGCCAGTTCTAATATCTCATATCCCTGCACCAGATCCAAAAACGCCTCCAGCTTGCTCTGGTTGCCCGTAAGCTCAATCACCATGGATTCATGGGTAACGTCCACTACCTTGGCACGGAAAATATCCACCACAGAAATAATCGCCTGGCGATCCGTATCTTTGGCACGGATCTTCACTAAAATCAACTCCCGACATACGGAATCCCCGTCTTTCAGGGGTTTAATATCCACCACATCCTCCAGCTTCGCCAACTGTTTCTCGATCTGCTCTAAAATCAGCTCGTCTCCGCTGGCTACAATGGTAATCCTGGTAAATCGGGGGTCTGCCGTCACTCCGGCCGATATACTGTCAATGTTATAACCCCGCCGGCTGAAAAGGCCGGACACATGGCTGAGTACATTCGGCGTGTTCTCAACCAGAATCGATAATGCTCGTCTGTTCATGGAAACCCTTCCTTTCACGATTACAACCCATTTTAGCAATAGATAATTTCATTGTCAATAGTCACAATTGGAACTCCATAGCTTTTTGCCATACTTTTTATTTGGGTTTCCCATTCCTCCAGGTTATGATTCCACTGAATTGCCATAATCCCAGAGAAATGATACAATACATAGGAAATGGTATCCAAGGAATCCGCGGCCAACAGCAAGGGCAAGTTCACATTTCTGGCTACTTCTTCAGCAACCGCCAAGGCCGCCTGGGCCTCCGGCACTCCCGGCGCAGAGGTACAAATGCGTAAAATATCCGCATCTTCCTCCATATCAAAGGCCAAATCCACCGCTGTATCAAATATATCTTCCTGGAACTCCTCCACCAGCTCTTCATTCACAGAAAAATCAATCAGCTTCCCTAGGGAAAGCTTCTGTCCCGGCGCAAATTCATAGACCTCTCGCTCTGACGCCAGCAAAATTCTGTCATCCCTACGGTTCCCTGCCGGCACGGCTTTCCGCTGTCTTACCATTTCCGCTACCCTTCCTATAAACTCCGGCGTACTGCCGCAGCATCCTCCTAAAATACTTGCTCCGGCATCCAACAGGGACTCCATATGGGCTGCAAAGGTTTCGGCGTCCATATCATACTCTGTACCATGATCCTTGGAAAGCTTGGGCATTCCTGCATTGGGCTTTGCAATAACGGGAACCTGCGCATAGGAGGCAAGCTCCTTCACCGCCTCAAGCATTTTATCCGGCCCGGCGGAGCAATTTAAGCCCACCGCGTCTACCCCCAGCCCCTGAAGCACTACCGCCGCGGCTTTGGCAGAAACGCCGTACAAAGTCTTCTTATTTTCCTGGAAGCTTAAGGTTGCCATTACCGGAAGGTCGCATACCTCTCTGGCTGCCAGCACAGCTGCACGGGTCTCCTGAAGACTCATCATGGTTTCCACTACCAGCAGATCTACCCCGGCGGCCACAACCAGGCGAATCTGTTCTTTATAGACGTCCACCAATTCTTCAAAGCTTAAATCTCCCATGGGCTCCAGCTGCGCCCCGGTCATAGTGATATCTCCCGCCACGAAAGCATTCCCGCCGGACGCCTCCCGGGAAATCTCCACCAGCCGTTCATTTAATTCTTCCATTCGATCCAAAAGGCCGTATTCCTTTAGCTTGATCCGGTTGCCGGAAAACGTAGGGGCATAGATGATATCGCTCCCCATTTGGATATATTCTTCCTGAAGCTGCTTCATCACCTGGGGATGCTCTGTCACCCAAAGCTCCGTGCATACGCCATAAGGCATCCCCCGTTTCAACAGATTAGAACCGGTGGCCCCGTCCAGTATTAAGATTTGTTCTGCCGCTTCCTTAAATTCCTGTTTTGTCATATTTTCCTCCTCTTGACACATGCGACGCCTAATCTGGGTAATCACAGAAGTCCTGCTTTTTATTATTTCCTTTATTCAGACGAAAGAAGCTTCTTCCGCCGCTTCATACGGGCATAGCTGTAAATCCCCAGTCCAATCAATGTGGTAAGATAAGGAATCAACTGGATCAGCTGCATGGGAATAGTAGTAAGCTGCATAAGATTTGCTACCGCCTGGGCAATACCAAATAAGATGGACACCAAAAAACCGCCTACCGGGGTGTCCGCACCCATGGAGCTGGCTGCCAAAGCAATATACCCTCGTCCTGCCGCCATCTCTCTGGTAAACATATTCATATAGCCTCCGGACAGGTAAAATCCTCCCATACTGGCTAACATCCCGCTGATTACCAATGCAATATACTGTATTTTTCTTGCGCTGATACCCACGGATTCCGCCGCATTTTTATTTTCTCCCACTGCACGGATTTTAAGCCCCATGGGCGTTTTATACAAAAAGACATGCATGACGATCACTGCAAGGATGGACAGCCAGGTTAATAAGTTCTGACCCGACAATATCTCTCCCAAAACCGGAATCGAGCCAATCAAAGGAATCACTACTTTAGGAGCGGCCACGCTGGCAATGGTGCTGGAAGCTCCTTTTTCTCCGGCAACCGCCATCAAAATCATAACCGTTCCGCCAGATGCAATCAGATTTAAGGCAATCGCCGCCAAAATCTCATCCGCTTTCATATGCAGGATACAAAAAGCAAAAATCAGTCCAATGAGCCCTCCCACCAATACAGTGAGAAGAAAGCCGAACCCGAAGGATGCAAACTGGGAGAGTCCGCTTGCCGTACCAAAAATTCCTCCTCCCATAGCCGAAAACAATACGCCGAATAAGGCGGACAACAGCATCATGCCTTCTAGGGCCATGTTGCAGATACCGGCTTTGGCGGCCACTGCAGACGCCATTGTGGCAAACAGAATCGGCGTGGTCGCCCGCAGGATGGAGTTTACAAATTCTACGGAAAAAATACCATTTAACATTATGCCGCCTCCTCTTCTTTCAATGCTTCTTTCGCTTCTTTGGCAATCAGCTTGTGCTTATACCTGCTTAAGAACTGTTCTGCCACTACAAATAGGATAATGACAGCCTGGGTAATCTGTACGATCTCAAAGCTTACATCCGTAGCCCTGGACATAATGGACGCCCCTGTACGCAAATATGCCAAAAATAGCGCTGCAAAAGGCGTGTACAAAGGATTTTTCTTGGCCAGGGTGCAGATAATGATAGCATCCCATCCATAACCCAAAGAAGCGGTCCATGTAAATCTGTCGTAGATGGGGCTTAACAGCTCCACCCCGCCTCCAAGTCCTGCAATAAACCCGCCCAAAAGCTGGGAAACCAAAATCACCTTTATAATGCTGATACCAGAATACCTGGCATATTCTTCATTTTCTCCTACAATCCGAAGCTGATACCCCACCTTGGTTTTGTATAAAAAGAGATACCCTAAGACCGCTACCAGAATCGCAATAAAAATACCGCTGTGAATCCTAGTTCCCCGCATCAAAGAGGAAAGGCTGGCCGCATCCGGAATAGAATAGGAGGCGGCGCCTGTGGCAGGATCACAGATAAACTGCATCAAAATAAAAGTGGAAAACCATAATGCAACATAATTCAGCATCAAGGAAGACACCAGCTCTGAAGCCTCTGTCTTAACCTTCATAATCGCCGGAATTGCTGTAAGAAGAGCTCCGGCCACAGCAGAAAGAAGCAGGCAGACCACAGGACTGACTCCTGCCGGAAGGGCAATTTTTAAAGCAGCTACAGCCGCCACCAAACCGCCTACATGGAAGGCTCCCTCTCCCGCCAAGTTAATCTGATTGGCAGAAAACATAATGCAGACCCCTGTGCCTGTAAAAATCAAGGGAATCATGGATTCAAATACATTGGCCAGGTTCCGTTTGCTCTTAAAAGGGCCTGTGACAAGCTGGACAATGGCGTTGACCGGTTCATCGCTGACAAAAAAGATAATGACAAAGGAAATCAAAAGCGCAATCAGGATGGCAAATACCATGCGGACGGCTTCGAAACGTTTTGCACTATTCATACATAGCTCCCTCCAGTCTGTCGTCTTTTTTAATTCCCAGCATATACTGGCCCAACAGTTCTTCCTGAACCTTCTCCACCTCAGTAAATACACTGGCAAACCGTCCTTTATACATGACCGCCAGCCGGTCGCTTAAGGACAATACTTCATTTAAATCCGCCGATATGAGGATGATAGCGCATCCGGCGTCCCGAAATTCCAAAAGCCTTTTGCGGATAAACTCCGAAGCTCCCACGTCAATACCCCTGGTAGGCTGATTGGCTATAATAAGATCCGGCCCTGTGGAAAATTCCCTGGCTACAATCACCTTCTGTATATTTCCGCCGGAGAGCATCCCTACATTTTGTTTGTAGGAATTGCATTTTACCAAATATTCTTTGATCCATTCCTGAGCCTTTTGCTGCATTTTCTTGGATTTCAAAAAGAGCCTGCCGGAAAACTCCTTTCGGTCATACTGATTGGAAAACATGTTTTCCAGAATGTTCAGCGTTCCGGCGCATCCGCTTTTCATTCGGTCCTCCGGGATATGGGCTAAATTCATGTTCCGAATCTCTTTGATGGTCTTCTTGCGGATATCCTCGCCCCGAATCTGGACGGCGCCGTGATAATTTTTATTTAATCCGGTAATCGCCTCCACCAGCTCCGACTGGCCGTTTCCTTCTACCCCGGCAATGCCTAATATCTCCCCGCCTTTTAAATCAAAGGACAAATGGTCAATTTTTTGCACTCCCTGGCTGTTATGTACGATTAAATCCCGCACCTTTAACATGGTTTCTGTTCGGTTGGCCGGCTTTTTGTCAAATTCCAGTACCACCTGGCGTCCCACCATCAGCCGAGACATATCGTCGGTACTCATATCCGCAACGGAATATGTCCCCATGCTCTTTCCATTCCGCATAATGGTAGCCCGGTTGCATATTTTCTTAATCTCATCCAGTTTATGGGAAATAAAAATAACGGTATGGCCGTTCTCTTTCAGCTTCTCCAGCTGTACAAACAGCTCGTTGGTCTCCTGAGGCGTTAAGACCGCCGTAGGCTCATCTAAAATGAGAATTTTAGCTCCTCGGTAGAGAGCTTTCAATATCTCTACTTTTTGCTTGACCCCTACGGGGATCTCTTCCACCCGGGCAGTTACATCAATATTAAAATTATATTTTGCGGCAATCGCTTCCGCTTCCTGAATGGCTCGTTTTTTATCTATCAAAAACAAATTTTTGACAGGAGCCACCCCTAAGATAATATTCTCCGCCACGGTCAAAGAAGATACCAACATAAAATGCTGATGCACCATACCAATCCCTTTGGCGATGGCGTCTTGTGGGGATTTGATTACCGTCTCAACCCCGTTCAGTAAGATCTTTCCCTCGTCCGGGCTTTCAATGCCAAAGAGGACTTTCATCAACGTGCTTTTTCCCGCGCCGTTTTCTCCTAACAGGGCATGGATTTCTCCCTCTTCCAAATCCAGGCTTACGTCCTCATTGGCCACCACGCCATTGGAATAAATCTTCATGATATGTTCCATCCGTAACACCGCTTGCTTCTCCACCGCATCCACCTTCCTTTCCAAACGGGAAAAGGCTGCTGCAAATTCCCTTCACAACAGCCTTTTTATGGAAATTACTGAATCTTCACAGAATTCACTACTTCTGCCACTTCTTCCGTGGTCATCTCATAAGCTGATTTCACAACGATATCGCCGTTTTCAATAGACTTCTGTAATTCTGCCAGTTTGGTGCGGATACTCTCCGGAAGCACCTCTTCATAATGGCTGTCTAACACAAGGCCCACGCCGCCTTCTGCAAAACCATAACTCTGCATGGTGCCGTATTTCAAGGTTCCTTCCATATCCTCCTGGATCGCCAGATACAATGCATTGCCAATATTTTTCAAGGCGGAACTGGGAATGCTGGCAGCATAATCCGGAAGAAGGGCCGCCTGGTCAGAATCTACGCCAAAAGCATATTTTTTGCTTTCAGACGCCGCCTCAATCAAGCCTAAGCCGGCGTTTCCTGCCACATTAAAGCTTACGTCGGCGCCATTTTGGAACTGCGCCAAAGACAAATCCTTGCCTTTTGCGGAATCAATATAATCTCCCACATAGGCAACTGCTACCTGGATATCCGGGTTTACATCTTTCGCCCCCTGGATATAGCCAACCAAAAAGTCATTGATCAATACGCCGTCCATACCGCCCAAAAAGCCGATAATGCTGTTGGAAGGATCAATTCCTTCTATCTCTTCGCTGGTGGTCATAAGGGCTGCCCCTGCTCCCACCAGATAAGAAACTTCGTTCTGCTTAAACATCATATTGAAAATATTATCCGGGTTTCCTGCCGCTTCAAAATCAAAGGGTTCGTCAAAAAAGATAAACTTCTGGTCCGGATACATCTCATAGGCCGTGTTAAGTGCATCATACATCTGCCATGTACCAATGATAATCACGTCATATTCACCGGTATCACAGTAGTCTAAAAGCGTCGGCTCCCAGTTTGCCTCGTCCGCAGGATCGCCGCCCATCTCTTCTACTTTGAAATCAAATACGTCTGCCCCAAGGTCTTCTTTCAGCCTGGTAAGCCCTTCGTTTGCAGAATCATAAAAAGACTTGTCCCCCAGATTGCCGTTTACCAGAAACGCCGCTTTGTAAGGCTTGCCGGATTCTTGATCCTTTGCGCCGTCTTCTGCACCGCCGCCGTCTTCTGTGCCGCTTGCGGCCTTGTTTCCTTCATCGCTGCCGCTCTTGCTGTCCCCGCCTCCACAGGCTGCCAGGGAAAAGGCCATAGCTCCTGCCAGTAATAATGCTGCTAACTTTTTCATTGTTTTCCTCCTTTTGTCCTTTAAGTGAGCGCTGCCTCTAACGCTACCTCCATCATCTGGGTAAACCCAATCTGACGTTCTTCGGAAGACATTTCTTCCCCGGTAACCATAGAGTCGGACACTGTAAAGATGCCCAAAGCATTTACTCCCGCCCGGGAAGCATTGCAGTAAAGGGCAAAGCTTTCCATCTCAGCGGCCAATACGCCCATTTTCGCCCATTGCTCCCACTCCGGCGTCTCCGTATAAAAAATATCGGAGCTTAATACATTCCCCACCACATAGGAATAACCCTTTTCTTTTGCGGCTTTCTGAGCATTGTGCAAAAGCTCAAAAGACGCTGTAGCGCAAAACGTTCCCGGAAGCTGATACTGATGGGCGTAATTGCTGTCTGTGCTGGCCCCCATAGCCATGACAATGTCTCCCATTTTCACATATTCCTGCATACTTCCACAGGAACCGATGCGAAGCAGGTTCTTCACGCCGTATTCATGGATCAGTTCGTGGGTATAAATCCCAATAGACGGGCATCCCATACCTGTTCCCATTACGGAAATCTTCTTTCCCTTATAAGTTCCCGTAAATCCAAACATGTTGCGTACTGCATTAAATTGCTTTGCATCTGTCAGAAAATGTTCTGCAATAAATTGTGCCCGAAGGGGATCTCCCGGCAAAAGTATTGTCTCAGCAATCTCCCCCGGCTGCGCCGTATTATGTGCCGTTGGCATTTAATCACTCCTCCCATATTATTATCACATAAAAAATCATAACACAATCCAAAGAATATTACAATAATGAGGTACTTGTCCTTACATATTTTTTATGTTTTTTCATATACTATAACCGGTGATGATATGGACAATCAATTATACAATACAATCCGCCGGGGATTTTTGCCTGTGGTGATCTTCGGTCTTTTGGCCCATTTTTTCTATGAGTGGAGCAACCATAATTTTCTTATGGGCCTTTTCTTCCCGGTAAATGAATCTACCTGGGAACATATGAAGCTTATTTTTATTCCTATGCTCTTATGGACGATATTTTTAGCCCTTCGTTTTCCCGAATCCAGGGACTGTGTGATTTCGGGGTTTTTAACCGGCCTGCTTCTGGGTACGGCCGCCATTCCGGTATTGTTCTATACGTATTCCGGCGTCCTGGGCAAGCACCTGATAGCCATAGATATCCTGGTATATCTCATTGGAATGCTCACTTCTTTTTATACCGGCTGGCGGCTGACAAAAAGCTGCCACTTAAAGCCTTATACAAGGCTGCTGGAAATCCTTGTATATCTGGCGCTGCTATGTTTTGTAGTATTTTCCGTCTATCCGCCAGAACTTGGAATCTTTCAGTCTATATAAAATCAGGGACGGTTCCAGGATTCCTCTATGCCGTCCCCTTTCCATTCATTGACATCTTCTGAGTATCCTTCTACCAGAAGATACTGGTATTCGCTGACGGTCTTTTGAGCGTCATAGACATAACGCAGTGGGATCCTCTTTCGGTTTCGTTCTGGAGATCCCGGTTCTGATACAAATACGGTATCGCTTTCTTCATCGTACATCCAGATATTCACATAGTGGCCCCCGGTGTTCTCCCAATAAGTGTCGTCATTGCTGCTGCATACTAAAATTACTGCAGATTTGGCATAACGCATTTGTTTTTGGAAGGTCTCATAGGTAGAAGGTTTTCTCAGCAGCACACACTTTATCCCGCAATAGCTGAGTACTTTTCTCATCATGCTCCAGCCGATGGCGCCGTTTCCCTCAGAAGGCGCGTAATCCGCAATATCTTTGGCCAATTCCAGCATATCCCAGGGAGACACTTCGTAAGGAGACATAGTATCGTAAATATTGGCCATGCAGCATAAACCGCAGCCGAAATTTCCGAAGTAATTCCTTCGCTGGTTAAAGTAACACCATTCTCCCGACCAGGATATCCCCTCTTCCCAGGAGCGGGGTCCCTGAAGGAAGCTGTAGACTTCATGCTCCTTAATTCTGGCAGCCTCTATCATAGCTTTGTTTTCCTCTCTGGTAAACACCCGCTGCCAGGATAATTCCGTTCCGGCATAGAGGGGCCGTCCTGCATACTGGGAAGCAGCTGCAGCCTGACTGGATGCAACGGATTTCCACCACCAGAAAGAGCCCTCGCCAAAGGAAGCCTGAGGGTTTGTCATGTCTTCTTCTTTATTTTTATTTGTAACTTCCATTGTCTGGGGACCTGTTTTTTCAGAAATATATAAGATAAAGCAAAAAACCAGCACCCCAGCCAATAAAGATATGAGTTTTTTCATTGGTGCCTGTCCTTTTTGTTTTGTCCAATTTTAGCATAAATAAAACAGATTTTCAATGGCAGGTTTTTGGAGAAAAACGAACTCCCAGCCAATAGCGCCGGGAGCCGTTTTTTATTTGCCGCAGATATTTTCAATCTCCGCAAGTTCTTCTTCTGTAAAGGAACAGTGTTCCACAATGGATACATTGTCCAAAATCTGCTGGGGTCTGGAAGCCCCAATCAGCACGGAGCACACCTTTTGATCCTTCAAAATCCAGGACAGGGCCATTTGAGCTAAGGACTGGCCTCTTTTTCCTGCCAACTCGTTCAAACGGCGAATCTGTTCCAGACGCTGCCGGGTCAAAGCATCTGCTTTCAGGAAGCGGTGATCTCTGGCAATCCTGGAGTCCTCTGGTATCCCATGAAGATACTTATCAGTCAAAAGTCCCTGGGCCAGAGGGCTAAATGCGATGATTCCGATTCCTTCTTTCTGACAGCCGTCTTTTACTCCGTCTTCTTCTATCGTCCGGTCAAAAATAGAATATCTTCTCTGATTCACAATCAAGGGACAATGAAGCTCTTTCATAATCTCGGCCGCTTTCTTTGTATATTCCTGGTTGTAATTAGAAACGCCTGCATACAAGGCTTTTCCGCTTTTCACCGCCTGAGCTAACGCCTCCATCGTCTCTTCTAAGGGCGTGTCGGGATCCATCCTGTGATGATAATAGATATCTACATATTCCAGGCCCATACGTTTCAGGCTCTGATCCAGGCTGGCTGTCAAGTATTTCTTGCTTCCCCAGTTCCCGTAAGGCCCCGGCCACATATCATATCCTGCTTTCGTGGTAATTACAAGCTCATCCCGATAAGGCCCAAAGTCCTCCTTCAAGATACGTCCTGCATGTTCCTCCGCACTGCCATATCCCGGCCCGTAGTTATTTGCCAAATCGAATTGTGTAATTCCTGCGTCAAAGGCGCAGCGGCACATTTCCTTCATAACGTCATAATTGTCCTTGCTTCCAAAATTGTGCCAAAATCCCAAGGAAACAGCCGGAAATTTCAATCCCCACTTTCCTACCCGATGGTATGTCATTTTCTCATATCGTCTGTCGTTTGCAACGTATAATTTCGCCATATTCTCTCCTTTTATTGTGACCTGCCTACCTATTTTGCCCAGCTTTGTGTCGTTGTGGTGAATGGGCGTCCTTGCCGGATGGATTCATCCAGCGTTAGATGAAGGTAGGTATCCTGCAGCGCCTCTTCTAAGGGATAGATTTCCTCCCCTCCGGCTGCATACCGGGCCATTCCGTCCAAAATCCCTGCCATGGCAATTTCATCATCGTTCAAACGAACGTCTTCTCTCCAATAGGGGTTTTCATACAACTGCCTGTCATGAAGCGTCAGGCCGCGCAATCCACAGCCTTCCAGGTTCTCGTACTGTCCCAGCTCGTCCCGGACAATTTTTCCAAGAACCGGAAGATGATGTTCTCCTAAAAAAGCCACGTCTTTGTCATAGATCTCCCCTGCTTCTCCCCGGACATATATATGCCTGGTTCTGAAATAGTTAAAATACTGCTCATCCGAAAAATCATAGAAACCAACTTTCCCGCTCTCAAATACAAGTTCCGCCCGCTTTCTGTGGTCGTCTACCATATGGTCGCTTCTTGCTGCACACATTCCTTCTCGTCCGCAATGATATTGTACCGGAAAATAGTATTCTCTGGCGTCTATAGTACAGTTTTCAAATCCTACGCCTAGGGTTTTTCGCATAATGCTCATAGCATGGTAATCGTGAAGCGTTCCCATGCCCATATTGCTGATACTTCCCAGAACCCCTTTTTGAATCAGATTTAAAACTGCCTGATAATAAGGACGCAGAAAGCATTGTTCTGTTACCTGAATTTTTCCTTGGTATCTTTCTTTCAACTCATAACACTGGTTTAACTCTGTAACCCCATTGCCCGGCGGAGTCTCGGACAGAACAGGAATTCCCTTTTTCATAAGTTCCGTTATGTAATACAAGACGGCTTCCTTTGGCACCAGAACCATAACGAAATCATGGTCACGCTCCATAAATTTTTCCAAATCCTGGTCTACTTTGCCCGGGAATTCTCGTTCCATCTGCTCTGCCCGCTGGGGAGAATGTACCAGCACCCCTGAAACCTCCATGCGGCGCCGGAATTCTTCCACCACTCTCATATAGCCGTGGGCCCGCCATCCCACGCCGATAAAACCGATTTTTACTTTCATTCCTGTGCTCCTTATTACAGATATCCGCCCTTTCGGCTTTTCTTATACTTCTGAACTAAGGATAACACAGGATACTATGAAATATCGTTACAAAATACCTGCATTTTGTTCAATATTCGAATCCGGATAAAGCTTCCGTTCCTGTTATTCCCCGGTCTTTGGACTCTTTAACTTACTGGAAACGGTGCTGGAAGGTTTTGTTTCGCCAGAACCCGGCTCAACTTTCGGGACAGTATCTCCGGGTTCATCCTCTCGTGTATCTTCGGTGTTGTCATTATCACCGATTTTCTCATCGTCTTCTTTATCCTCTTGATCAAAGTCGTTGTCCTCTTCATCCCCTTGATTATCATCCGTTTTCTCTGGTTTATCCGTCGTTTCTTCTTCAGTTTCATCCGTTGTATCTTCAGTTTTGTCATCTGGATCTTCATCCGGAGCTTCTCCTTTGGCAATGACAACAACATAATCGGATGCATGGGAGAAGGAGAGACTTACCGTTCCGTCCGCCCCAATTTGTCCGGCAGTCCTAAATATCAGCTTTCCGGAGCTATCATAATAATACAGATTTCCGGTACTTCCACTGTGCTCTCCCCCAAGGTTTAACGTCAGATCCGCCCGGAATCCAAATTCTCCATTGTGAGTTAAGGAAAGCTGGGTAGCCGGCTGTCCTTCTGCAATGGACTCCACAAGGCCTGAGGGCACCGTATTTGTCCCGATGGTTACTTCAAGGTCAATATCTTTCAGATCCGTTGCGTTTACGTCTGTTCCGGCAATGGACCAGCTGTATGCGCCCATATTAAGAACAACATCTACCGACTTTCCTTTCATGGCTTCTAATACTTCCTTTGGAACTACGGTAGCTTTTTTCATATCAATCACAATGGAATCTCCTGGTCCCGCTTGTTCAATCTGTTCTTTGATCTTTTCGATTTCACTATCAGGAAGCCTCTCTCCCGTGATGTCTTCTTTTGTTCCGTCCCAAAGTACTGCGCTTGCCGCAAGAAACTCTCTGTCTTCCGTAATGATCACTGACTGTCCCATTTCAAAGCCTTCCCAGATAATATCCTTGTAGGTTTCATTTTCTGTTGGAAGAGTGAAGGACGCATTCCTGTCCACAACTAGATATTGGCAGGTTTCATCCGGATATTTCAAGACTACTACGCAGTTGTGATAATATGCCTGGAAATGGATTTTTTTATACTTTTCCTGATTGACGTCTACGACGCTTTTCCACTCGGAAAGTCTCATGCCTGCCAGGTGCTCCACATTCTTAAATGCTCCTGTGGCCTCCCCCTGGATCTGGGCGTCTGAAAGATTTTCACCGTTGAGAATCATCATCTTAGTACCGTTTGCTATCTTCCCGTCTTCTCCCCTGTATATATAAGACACATCCAATGTCGTTTTCCCCTGGTAAAGAGCTACCACATCATAACTTACCATTTCTTTGGACATCACTTCATTTTCATCAGCGCCAATTAAGGCCCATCCTGTTCCCTGCATCCCCAGAACATCTTCTGGCTTTTCCAGCTTTGCCAAGGCTTCTCCCACTGTTGTACCTTCGAAACAGGACTGGCTGATCACTTTGGAAGCTTCTTTACCATCCTGGCCCATATACCGTGCATTCCAGGTTGCCTGGCATGTCTTGTAATCTGCTTCCACAGAAATCCGTGCAACATCTCCTACCTTGGTATTTTTATTGTGAGAATCGTTGCTGTAGCTTAGGCGCAGTTCAGCAAAATCTTCAGATACCGCATCCTCCGGCATTTTCAGCGCGTTAAGTACGTCTTGGTAGGTTGCGTCCCGTTCTACGAACTGGGGAATCATCACCGTCTTTTTCCCATCGTTTTTCGACATATAAGTAAGGCTCACATTTGCGCATCCTTTATCATAACTGGCATAAAGATAGCAATACATTTTATCTGTACTGTAAAACGGCAGCTTTGTATCTTCTTTCACTTCGGAGCCTGAACCACTGTATCTCCAAACCGTAGTAACACCCTGGATTGGCTGTGGAAATACGCCCAACTCCTTTAAGGAGGCTCGCTTCCCTACGTTTTCTAACGTCTTATAGGTGTAGCCCAAAGCATAGCTTCCATCTTCCTGCTGCGAAAACCCGTAAAATGTAAATTCCACGTCTTTTACATCTTCCCGATAAGTATTTCCTGATTTTACCCTAAAATACCAGGGATATGTATAGCTCCAGCCAGACAGTTCATCCGTCATATGGGGCCAATACCCCATCTGGTCTTTCAGATCAATATCTGTAAGAGCCCATTCACAAGGATACGTGTCCTCCGTAATTTGAAGAGCTCCTGTGTATTCCTTTGTACTTGGATTGTAGGTTACATCCACGCACATGGACGCGGATACATATGCCGCCTGAGGTTGAAAATACAACGTTCCTGAGGAGGAAGGATTTTTCTCTTTTACTTTGATTCTAATATTAACAATATCTCCAGGCCTCACCCATTGCTCGTTTTTGTCCAGGGTAATGCTCTCAATCTCCGGCCCGTCCACATCATAATCATCCGGTGCAACGGTATAATGCCACGGACCTCCTAAATCTGTTTCTTCATAATCAGACAGATATGTGACATTATCATTTTTGTCATAGAGATGCATATAGGTAAGATTCCATTGACCTGGACAGGTAGATTCTGTAATTTTAATCTCTCCAATATATGCCCGGGCAGACGCATTATATCGTAGTGTAACCCCTTCACTATACATATACGGCGCATTACTTTGCGGTTCAAATCGTGCGTATGCCTGATCATTAGAAGGATTCTCTTCTTCCACTTCCACCTTTACAGTAACCGTAGCTCCTGCTCTTAAGGCTTTGTCATTGTTCTCCAGACTGATGCTTTTTATGACAGGCTTATCATCATCGTATCCTTCTGGGGCTACAATATAATATCGCGAAGCCTGTGTTCCATCCTCTTGAAAATCCCTCAAATAAGCATAATTACTAAACGTATCCTTAATAGACAAATAAGAGATCTCCCATTTTCCAGGATGTGTCTGTGATGTAACCTGAATGCTTCCTGTATATTCCTGGGCGCTTTCATCGTATCTTAAAGTAACGGTCTCTTGCCCTGAGGCGCCTTCTTCCCTCAGGTTAAAGTCAATTCTCCCCCAATCATAAATATGTTCCTCTTTTACTTTTACCTTAATATCAACGGTTTCCCCCGCCTGCACGGTGCGTCCGTTCTCTCCAATGTCAATGCTCTCAATTATCGGTTTCTCTTCATCATACTCCTGGGCTACCGTAAACTTTAAGTCGGCGTCCGGCGCAATTTCCTTTATGGAAAAACAGAAATAATTCCCGGCCTTTGACCATACTTGGATCTCGGTTAACTCCCATTCCGCAGGATAAGTTTTTTCACCTATGTTAAAAGTGCCTGATATCGTTCCTGATTCTGCATCATACTCGGCGTTAAATCTTTTCCATTCACGATATCCGCCTGGAAAATCAACACGCATATCCGCCGAACTTATTTCTTCTCCATCACATTGAACATCAGCCGTAAAAGTAACGCTGTCCCCTGCCTTCAGCGTTCCGTCTTCATTACTGGAATTCTTTTTCAATTGAATGCCAGATAAGGTCACTGTTCCTCTTGTTACCTTGTTTTCTATTGTAAATTGGTATAAATACTCTCCATGATCTCCATACACATTCCCATCTACATAATTGTTTTTCAAATCTTCTACGCGAATGCTATCCACTCTGTATTGTCCAAAAGAAAGCTCATCACAGGAAAGTACTGCCGTATATAAATTTTCTTCGCTGCCTTTTACAAAATGCAAGGTTTTTAAATCATGATTACCATATAGCTTAACCGAAATTGATTTGATATCACTGTCTGCATCATAAACATACATATTGAAATGAACCGTATCTTCCTTTGTCAATACCTGGCCATTTTCCACAAATTCAAAACCCTCAATCACCGGTTGGTTAATATCATAGGAGCCTTCCATGGACAGGGGGTTCTCACTTTCCCCCTCCTGGGGTTTCACCATCTTCTGTTTTTCTCTATCGGATGTTTCCGTCTCTCCTCCTGACGGTTCCCCTGCCGGCGTTATGTCTGCTTGGGGCTGTTCTTCTGCTGCTTCCGCTGGAGGTTGTTTTTCTTCTTCTGTAGTTTGTTTTTCTTCTTCTATAGGCTGTTTACTTTCTTCCTCTTGTGTCTCAGATGTTGTTTCTTCTTCTGTTTTTTCCTTTTCTTCCCACAGCTGCCGGTTCTCTTCTTCTGCTTCGGATTCCTCTTTTGCTTCTGCCGTCTCCTCTTCTTTCGGCTGCTGGTTCTCTTCCTCTGATGTCAAGATTTCGTTCTCTTTGTCTTTCTCTTCCTCGATCTCTTCTTTTGACGGCTGCTTCTCTTCTTTCTGTGTCTCAGATGTTGTTTCTTCTTCCGGTTCTTCTTTTTCTTCCGGCGATTGCTTGTCCTCTTCCGGTTCTTCTTTTGACGGCTGCTTCTCTTCCTCTGACGGCTGCTCTTGATTTACATCCTCATATCCGCCGCCGTTGCTTTCCGCCGCCACGCTCTGCACCGGAAACACGGCCGCCATAGTCATGGATACCGACAGCATAATTCCTAACAATTTTTTGCTCCATTTTTTCATCAATTATACCTCCTCATACAAACGTATCCCTCGAAACCCTTCTGAACAAAATATTGTTTCCATATCTGACCTATTCTCCTCCTTTCTGCCAAAAATGACATAATTTTCCTTCTATATATAAAACTAACTATACATATTTCCAAGGAAAACGGAAGGAGTTTTTCGGAATTTTTTCATTTTATTCTTTATTCCGGCAACACTTCTGATAATTTTGTATTTCAAAGAAATTTAACATAAAATGAGCATTTGTTAAGAACCCTATCAGAAAGAATCCTTCTGACCGTCATTCTTATATCACATCTTGTGGTTATTTCGTCTCTTCCTGGTCTATCATCACTGCTTCCACCAAGAGCCGGACGGTATCCCGGCCGCTATAACAAGTAGAAAGGGTAAGAATTTTGCCTTCTTTGGAAACCAGGGTATCCTCCCGGAAGTTTCCTTTGCAATTTCCCACATCATCAAGATATCTCTCCACCTCAGAAGCCTTGGAAAAATCATACACATAAGGCAACAAATCGTCTGAAAATTCTACCGCCGCAAATATTTCATAGGTAAATGTATTGTTTGGCGTATACACGATGATCCGGCGGTTTTTCTCAAAGAACTCTTCGTCCTCGAAATTGTGAAGACTGCTGAACATGCCTCCGTTTTTCAAATTATGTCCATATAAAACAGTGACAGAATCCATAAAATCCTTTTGATTCACCCCTTGAGAATAGATTGCGCCGGGCAGCCCTTCTGCGAGATCCACCGTATGGTTAAGGTAGTAATTGTCATAGGGATCCTCCGAATCCGTTTTTTGTAACACAGGATAATCAATATCGGTTCCCGGAATCGTAATCCAGGCATAAATATCTGAATTCTGTTCTTTCAGCGCCTGAAAATCAACCCTGACTTTTCCGGAGTCGTCTGTAAACCTTCCTTCATCTTCTGACGTTTCCTCCAAAGGCTTTGAAGAAACGCCTGTGTTCTGTGGAAAGTGTACTTCTCCTGCCTGAAAGCTTGCCAAGGAAACTGCCGCACCCAGGGCGATTGTTATAAGAGCCGGGATTAGTTTCTTCTTTTCGAGCTTCATTTCTTTCTCCTCCTGTCCTAGAATGATTTATTATAGCATAAAATCCCTATCCGGAACAATAACGCATCCTTTTATCCTGTCCAAAACGAACTCATACCGATACGCCAAATTGTTCTTAATGTTACCACCAACATAAGAGTACTTATTTCTACAATTTTCTATATTATTTCCAAAATAAAAAGGACTGAAGTTATTCAATCCTTTTACTATTCTCCAAACAAATCTGAATGTGTCCCAGTATCAATCAATGTCAAAATTAATATATCTTCCTCAATTAGATACACCAATAGCCAATCTGGCTGAATATGACATTCCCTGTATTTTGACATTCTTCCTTTCAGCTGATGATCTCGATATTTTTCTTCCAGCGGAATTCTATTTTTTAATTTTTCAACGACATTTTCTAGTAAAGATATATCTAATCCTCTTTTCACTGCCAATTTCAAGCCTTTTTTAAATTTGCTGGAAAATTTAACTTCAAGCTTCATCTTCCAAAATCTCCCTAAACATTTCTTTAACGTCAGTATAACTTTTAACATTCGGATCTTTGCTTATTCTCTCCGCTTCTTCAAAGGCTTCTAATGTCTCTTTGTTTAGCTCTGCCCTTCCTCCATCTGTAAGTCCTTGCAAATAAGTTATAGCATAACATAGTTTATAATCTGGTATAGCATCCACTAGCTGGAATAATTTTTCTCTATCACTCATGTGCTGTTACCTTCCTTTTCGTTAATATCTACATTATATGCAAAAGTCTACAATATTTCAAGCCTAACTATTTTTGCCAATGATAATTATACTCTAAGATATTAAAAAAAGAACTGGAAAAACAATCCTTTTATGTAAATTATTCGGGACAATCAGAAAGACGGTTTAATCCATGTTACAGTCCGTCGGTTTTTCGTATGTATTCGCCTTTTGCTCCAACATACATTGTGCGGTTATTTTTACAAACACACCAGAAGCACAAAAGTTAGTTGTGTCGATATTATGAATCATTGCTTTCTTTCAGCCCTTTACATCACTTGTACATATTATGACCGATGCGTTACAAGGAGCTGGCGATACAAAATTTCCAATGTATTCTACCTTTCTTGGAATTTGGGGAATTCGCATAGGCTTCGGGTATTTATTAGCCAAATATTTTAGTTTGGGGCTGATAGGAGTATGGTGTGCTTACGCACTCGATGTGGCGGTTCGTGGGATATTGTTATTGAGAAGATTTCAAAAGGGAAAATGGCAAAAAATAAGTTTGTAGAACCATACGTCTTAAAACAACGTATCTGCCTCAAACACCAAAAACAAAAAAGAGTTCCCTTCCAACACAGACAGGCAGAACTATAAAATCATATCTGCCAGCCCATCGTTGGAAGGAAACTCCCACCGGGAACAACTCATCCATATGAAACGACAGGAAAACGGCAAAAAAGCCATCCCGTCCTACGCTATCACCGGGCGTTAAAATACCCGTTTTCAGCGGTTTTCTTAGAACTTGCCTGCGTTAGCCGCTTCCTCAATGGAAACCACGAGGGCTGGGTTTTCTGGAGTTTTGAGAGTGGTTGTGTGCTATGAGTGTGCTACGTTACATTCTCCAAAACTTTTCATATCTAAAGTCATATTCCAGAAACTTTACTTTTAATCACCACATAATCTTGTCCATATTTTCTATTTTTCTTTTACTAAAATAATAGTTTAAATCTATTTTTAACCCATCTGTCATTTCATTCCAACATTTTGCCAAAAATTCTTTATTATCCTCGATTCGTTTTTGTACTATTTTTAATATTTTTAATGGTAACTTTCCAGCTAATACCTCGCCATTATCGAGTGCAATACTAGCCTTACGTTCATGTTTATAAACAACATGAACATGAGCTCTATGATGACGACCTGACTCTTTCGAATTCATATAGTATTCTATTCCATCATCTCTCCAAATTGAACCGGCTTGATTACAATAAATTAAATATAATTCTAAAATATTTTCTATTTTATATTTATGAATAAATGTTTCAAAATTATAACTGAGATTTTCAATAAAAATTAGCCTCTCTTGCACAAGTACATTTAATGGTAACATTCCATAATCAAATGCTAAATCATATTTAAATCCTATTTCTTTAAATAGCTTTTTCACTAAATCATCAAATGATGTACTCTCATTATAAGCAAAACTAAATTGAGAATGAGCATACGTCTTAAACTTTTCCATTTCTTCTTCTTCAGATGTTCCTCTCACATGGCTAAATTCTGAAACAGTTATACCCGGATTCTCAGAATAATAGTATTTTTCTCCATCATCTAATAATATTATATTTCTAACTTGAATTGATTTCATATTTTTATCTCCAAATTATTTATCTAATAACCTCTGGTAACTGACCTTTAAAACCTCCGCAATTACCTTTAACTCAATATCCGTCACAAACCGTTTCCCATTTTCAATACGCTGCACCGCATTTTTATTAATATCCAATCCGGCCATTTGCAGCATATCCGCCAGCTTCCGTTGAGAAGTTTTCTCCAGCAGATTCTCCCGAATTTCCTTGATTCTCTGGCCGCAGATGTTATTACCGCCATTTTCTGCCTTGTTTTTATACATAAAACTCCTTAATTGACATTCAGTAATTGTCATTTTCTTTATTATATGATGAACTAAGACTCAAGTTGACATTTAGTAAATGTCAATAATGTTTTAGTAAAGGAAAATATATATGAAAAGTCTGCTACTACAGTTGTATGACAGAGAAGTTTTCCCTGCCGAACAGTACACACCCAAAACTGCAGAATACCAAAAGCTGCGCCGGACCATTACAAACATTATAAAGATTTCATCAAACAGCTAAAAGTCTTAGAGCCACCTTTGGACAAATGATTTATTAAAATCATGGCTGAATAGCTGGACGCAATCCCTTTAGATATGTCAAAAATGTTCATTGATGGTTTTCATCTGGGCGCACTAATGATTGAGATTTACCAAAACGATTTCCTTGATACTTGCGAATAACAGAAGCAGACGGCAAAAGGGCGAATCAACATCCATATTCTCTGTTGTTTGCCCTTCTTATCGTGGCGCTAGCTCCATGTACATATTACATTCAAGGAAAACAAGACTTGCCACACCCAATTTCCATTTTCTCTTTTGGGCATGGAAAAAGTACCGCAACCCCTGGAGATTACGGTACTTTCAAGCCTTCTTCAATTCACAAGATATATTTAGAACTTGCCTGCGTTAGCCGCTTCCTCAATAGAAACTGCCACAGCTACGGTAGCGCCTACCATAGGATTATTTCCCATTCCAATCAGACCCATCATCTCTACATGAGCCGGAACGGAAGAAGAACCTGCAAACTGAGCATCGGAGTGCATACGGCCCATGGTATCCGTCATACCGTAAGAAGCGGGGCCTGCCGCCATATTATCGGGATGAAGGGTACGTCCGGTACCGCCGCCGGATGCTACGGAAAAATAATGCTTGCCTTGTTCTACGCATTCCTTTTTATAAGTACCTGCCACCGGATGTTGGAAGCGGGTAGGATTGGTAGAATTGCCGGTGATGGACACGCCTACGTTCTCATGATGCATAATGGCAACGCCTTCCTGAACGTCGTCGGCGCCATAGCATTTTACGGTTGCCCGAAGTCCCTGGGAGTAGGGTTTTTCATATACCACATTCAGCTTTGCTTCCTTGTAGTCATACTGAGTTTCTACAAACGTAAAGCCGTTGATTCTGGAAATGATCTGAGCAGCATCTTTTCCAAGTCCGTTTAAAATGACACGCAGAGGTTTCTTACGAACCTTATTTGCTTTTTCTGCAATTCCGATAGCGCCCTCTGCCGCTGCAAAGGACTCATGGCCTGCTAAAAAGCAGAAGCACTCTGTCTCTTCTTCCAAAAGCATCTTGCCCAGGTTGCCGTGACCTAAGCCTACTTTTCTATGATCCGCAACAGAACCGGGGATACAAAAAGCCTGAAGCCCTTCTCCGATCGCAGCGGCGGCATCTGCAGCCCTTTTACAGCCCTTCTTGATGGCGATTGCAGCGCCTATGGTATACGCCCAGCATGCATTCTCAAAACAGATAGGCTGAATCTTTTTCACCTGTTCATAAACATCAAGCCCGGCATCCTTTGTGATCTGTTCTGCTTCTTCCACAGAGCCGATTCCGTAGCTGCCAAGGACAGCATTGATCTGGTCAATTCTTCTTTCATATGATTCAAATAAAGCCATTTGTCGATTCTCCTTTCCTTATTCCTGACGTGGGTCGATGATCTTAGCTGCGTCCGCCACACGGCCGTACTGGCCTTTTGCTTTTTCCCATGCAGTATTGGGGTCATCGCCTTTTTTGATGAAGTCAGTCATTTTTCCAAGGGAAACGAATTGATAACCGATTACTTCATTATCTTCATCCAATGCAATCCCTGTCACATAGCCTTCCGCCATCTCCAGATAGCGTACGCCCTTTTCTTTGGTAGCATACATGGTGCCTACCTGAGAACGAAGTCCTTTCCCCAGATCCTCTAAGCCAGCGCCCACTGCAAGGCCGTCGTCGGAAAATGCGCTCTGGGTACGTCCGTATACGATCTGTAAGAACAATTCTCTCATAGCCGTATTGATAGCATCACATACCAGGTCCGTATTCAAAGCCTCCAAGATCGTCTTGCCCTGCAAAATCTCTGCCGCCATAGCAGCGGAATGGGTCATACCGGAGCAGCCGATGGTCTCTACCAGAGCCTCTTCAATAACGCCGTTCTTCACGTTCAGCGACAGCTTACAGGCTCCCTGCTGAGGCGCGCACCAGCCAATGCCGTGGGTAAAACCGGAAATATCCCGGATTTCTTTGGAATGAACCCACTTCCCCTCTTCCGGGATCGGAGCAGGTTCATGCTTTGCGCCCTTGGCAACCGGACACATGTTTTCAATTTCCTTCGTGTAAATCATGCGAAATCTCCTTTCAACCTTCAACTTGAAATACGATGCTAAATTATTGTTATGTATTTAACACACTTACACTCATTTAAGCACATTTTGTAAAAATAGTCAAGTTACTGTTGCCTCCGTCAGCACTGACGCTTAAATTTATATTTACTCTCCCAAGGCAAATGGAATACTATTC
>CAMNQH010000038.1 GCA_946549035.1 uncultured Lachnospiraceae bacterium
TTTCCCATAAAATGGGAGGTTTTTTTGTGAGAAATTTTTTAAGCGTCAGAGCTGTTGGGGATGATAAAATCGCAGAAGGGAGGGATACTCTACAGATATCTCTGAGAATAGATTTCCAGACAAGCTTTGGATGTGGAAATTATTTATAATGAAGGATGGCGCTTCAATACATAATAAACAGCATAAGTATAAAATGAACCGTGTTTTTTACTTATATCATTTCCTGGAGCATTTGTCAAGGAACTGCCGGCGGGAGTTTTCTGTTTAAAGTTAGATGCTCTCTTTTATTATACTCATTTCTACAGAAAAATCAGAATATTCAAAGAAATCAACTTGCCAAAGAGCGGAGCTTATTATATAATCACTTCAGACATCTTTTTTATCTTTATCTATTTTATCTATTCGGGGATCCCGAACGTATTCATCTAATTTTTTTTCTTCCTTAATGTTTCAGTGGAAATATATTGAGGAAAAAGAAACATTCAATTATAATGGAGGAAAGCTTATGGCAAATGACTTAAAGTGTTGTCAAGGAAATATGCTTAAGAAGCAAATGCATGTAAGACGAAAGTATAAGGATAGGTTGTTTCGTTTTTTGTTTCAGGACAAGAAAGATTTGCTGGAATTGTACAACGCGGTGAATAAAAGCAGGTATGAAAATCCGGATTATCTGGAGCTTACCACGTTAGAAGATGTGATTTTTATGAAAATGAAAAACGACGTCTCCTTTATAGTAGCAAATCAGTTAAACTTATATGAGCAACAGAGTACGTATTCTTTGAATCTGCCGTTACGTGGGTTGTTGTATTTTTCCAGGCAGTATGAAGGATTTGTTGCCAGACGTATGGAAAACCTGTATGGTTCCAAGCGGATCAAGCTGCCAACACCCCAATATGTAGTTTTTTATAATGGGAAGAGGGAGCAGCCGGACCAGGAAGAACTCTTGCTGTCAGATGCTTATGAGACAGGACGCGGTTCCGGCTGCCTGGAATGCAGGGCATTACTTTTAAATATTAATCGGGGCCATAATAAAGAACTGATGGAAAAATGCAGGCGGTTATGGGAATATTCCGAATTTGTAGCGGAGGTCAATGGAAATCTGGAGAAGGGTATGGCTTTAGAGTCCGCTGTTTTTAAGGCCATGGAGGATTGTATCCAACGAGGAATTCTTGAAGATATACTGATAAAAAGCAAAGCGGAGGTGTTGTATATGCTGTTGACAGAGTATGATGAAAAGAAACATATGAGAGATACGTATAAAGAAGGAGAGGAAGAAGGATACAAAAAGGGGGAACAGACTGGATACAGAAAAGGTAAATATGCGCAGTTGGAACGGCAGGTTAGGAAAAAACTGCAGAAGGGACAAACGATTGCCATGATTGCAGAAGCCCTGGAGGAGGAATCGGAAGTAATTGAAACGATCATAGATACCATCAGTGGACAAGGGAATATAAAGCCTTAATCATTTAGAGATGAAAGAGTTACGCTCGGAGTGTGCTTTGTTTTCTTTACTGATTTGCAGTCAAATTTATAGTCAAAAAGGACAGAACCTTAGGAAAATCAAAGGTTCTGTCCTTTTTGTATTGCCATCCTTCATTATCCCCCCAGGAAAGCATTTACCCTACCGGAACGGGGGAGTCCTTTATTGCATTTGAAATTCGTCAAGAACATCCAAAAGATAAGGTTTGCTGGTTGGCTCCCTCAGAACATATTTATTGGCAACACAGGTATTACAATATGAGCTGACGCATCATAAGGATATAGAGTTCCGATGTTTCTATTGACATTTTACGGGAAACGGTATATATTAAAATCAACCTATTAACTAAAAGGTTAAAAGCTAGAAAGAGGTGTTTTATATGTTACAGGTTTCCGACCTTTCATTTCATTACGACCCTCATATACCTATTTTGAATAATCTTTCATTTTATATTTCAGAGGGAGAAATAGTGGGGCTGCTAGGTAAAAACGGTGTAGGTAAGACCACAACGCTAAAATTAATTTTAGGATTGTTACCCATTGAAAAAGGTACAATTACTCTTGAAAATTATATTTTAGATACACACCCGTTCCAATATAAAAAGATAATAAATTATGTTTCCGATCATCACGATTTATACAATAATCTTACTGGAAACGAATATCTGAATTTTATAGCAGATATGTATGAAGTGCCTGCTACAATCAGAAAGCAAATTTATATTCCATTGATTAATGAATTTCAAGTGGAAAAATATTTAGGCCAGCCAATGAAGAAATTATCGCATGGAACAAAACAAAAAATTGCTATAATATCTTCCCTAGTTAATGACCCTATATTGTGGGTGTTAGATGAGCCTATGACAGGTTTAGATGTAGAAGCTGTTCAAATTTTAAAAAAAATTATAAAATCTAGGACTAACAGTAAAAAATCTGTTTTGTTTTCTACTCACATATTAGAAATGTGCGAGAGCCTTTGTGACAGAATTATTATAATGCAATCAGGTACGATTAAGAAAGCAATTACATTTAAAGATAATCCTCTTGAGATACCTTTGGAACGCATTTATAGTGAGGTGATTAATGATGACGCATTGGATAAAAATTCTTCGACTGAGTAAAACGCTTAGTAAGATAAATTTTGGCTTCTTAAATGCTCGATACAAGTTTAAAAAGCAAATAGATTTTTATACGATTGTACTTACTTGTTTTATCTTAAGTATTGTAGGTGTGATTTATTATTATTACTTTACAATGATAGAGCAATTTTATCTTGGATTAGTAGATTTAGGAGTGAACACTGTATTTTTCCGTCTTGTGTTTTGCACAATAGCGGTTCTACTCACAGTAATGTGCATATTTTTACTGGTAAATACATTTTGTTTTTCAAAAGATATGGAACAGTTTCAATTGTTCCCTATGCTCCCCTCTGATATTTTTACTAGCAAATACCTTATAGCAACGCTCTTTTGCTATGGTATCGAAATACTAATATTATTACCGATATGTATAATTCAAACTCAATATATGAAAGAACTTTCTATACTCGTTACTTATCTTTCTACTGCAATAATACTACCGCATATTATACTGCTTCCGCTGGCAGTCGTAGTTACTATTTGTTTAAAGCTCTCTATGCTTTGCAAGGGCAAGAGAATGCTTTTAATCATTAGCGGGATAGTGATATATTTAATTGGAATAATCGTTTACAGAATAGTTTCTATAAATTGGTCTATGAGTGCGGAACAGGATTTATTAAATTGGTTGGAGAAGGTAATTGTACCGTTTCCGTTTTTTAATCAATACATTGCTTTACCTATTGCTCTACAATTATCCTGCGTTGTTTTTTCGATACTCTCTCTTGTAGGATATTATTATATGTGTAATTTCATAATAGGAAATACATTTGCTCTCTATAACAGCAAGGTAAATACTAAGCAGGATAAAATAGATTTTAATTCGTCGGCAAAATTAAAAAGTTATTTGAAAAAAGAGTACAAAATATTTTTCCGTAATCCAATGTACATGATAAATGGTTTGTTTGGAATATTTATTACACCGTTCTTATTGCCTCTGTCTTTTCACATAACTAGTACCGCAGATCGTATAGACCAAATAAGAACGCTGATAACAACTCCAGAATTTTCAATTTATGCTGTATTGTTTGCTCTTGTAGTGGTTATATTTACATCTTCTATTAATGTGATCGCCTCAAGCAGTTTTTCCAGAGAAGGTGCAAACTACTGGATAGCTGAAATTATTCCTTATTCAATCATGCAACAGGCTTTTGCAAAGTTTCTGTTTTCTACAAGTATATCTATTGGTGGAATTATAATGAATTGTTTAATATTTAAATTTTATTTTCATTATGATGTTATGCAAACGGTGTGGATTGCTATGATTGGCACTTTATTTGTTGCCTTATGGAATTTAGTAGGAGTATTTATTGATATGAAGCGTCCTAAATTAGACTGGACGAACGAAACAGAAGCAATTAAACAAAATATCAATGTGATTTTATCCATTATTATATGTATATCTATTTCGATTGGTTTTTGTTTCATCATTTTTAAAATGCTACAAAAAAATTTGCCTGTGTATGCAATTATATGTTTTACATTATGCAGTTTGCTTGCTTTGATATTTCTTGTGTGTAAAGGTATTACATCAAATAAAGAGTAATAACCTTTCATATAAACTCATAAATAAAGGGGGAATGAATTATGAGTAAAAAGAATTTGATTACTGTGGTATTATTGGTTGGAACATTTATAGTTTTATTTGTGGCGACATTTTTTCTTCCAGAAAAGATACCATTCCATTTTGATGCAAATGGAGATGCAGGCTGGTATACAAGTAAATATTTTATTCTATTACTTACACCTGTTCCATATTTAATTTATCATCAATTTACTCACAAGAAAAAATGAATACAGTAACATTTAGAAAGGGGACTGTCATTAATGACTACTGTATTTAAAGCATTGTCAGACGACACACGAAGACAAATTTTAAAATTACTTGCAAATGGTGATATGACAGCAAAGGAGATTTCCGAAAATTTTTCAATATCAAAACCTGCTATATCAAAACATCTTGATATTTTAAAAGAAGCAAGATTAGTAACAAGTGAGAGAACAGGTATGTCTGTTACATACTCCCTTAATGCGTCTGTTTTACAAACAACATTAGGTGCTTTTTTGGATTTCTTTGACAATAAAGCACCTGGAAAAGAGGATAGTGAAAATGAAAATATTTAAATATTTGAATATGCTTTTGCTGATTATTTTCATTGTGGGAACAATTATCTTATATGAAAACCTTCCTTGTGAAATTACATTGTTTATGCAAAGCCCTAATCGAATAGTTTTTATTGGGGTTGTCTTTGTTATTCTCCTAATATTGGCATTTGGTTCATTATATCCGCAAAAAATATCAAGAAACAATGATATAGTGAGAAATGAAATCACATTAGTTGTTTTGAACCTTTTGGGGATTGGTATATTTCTTTATTATTTTGCAGTCATAGCAAAGTATAAAGGTTTTCAAATTGATTATTTGAAAGTAGTTATCCTGATCATTGGCATTTTGATGATTTTGACAGGTAATTTTTTACCACAAATGCCTTTTCGTAGTCGTATAGGTTTTAAATTACCTTGGATATTAAAAGATAAATTATGCTGGCAAAAAACACATAGATTTGCAGGATATACAGCAATTCCATTTGGTATTATCCAATGCTTGCTTGTTCTATTTGTTCCAAACTATAACATAATCTTCATCTTTGGTATTGGTTCTTGGATTATCGTTGTATGCATTTATTCTCTATTTGTAAGAAATGTAAACCGCAAAAATTAATATAAATAATTGTCTATGAAATTTTTGATAATTGATTATGTGCTAACTATTTATATCAATATTTTGATAAATGTTACATGAACTGCATCATCTCGGCTTTAAGTTCCTTTAGTTCGTCTATTGATAACGACGGTACATATTGGGCAATCTTTTCTGGCGTGAGTTCACCATCTTTTATCGTAAACGCCAATCTTTTCATTTTCTTATGTATAAAATTCCTTTTTTTACAGAACCTATTCCCAAAATATAACTGTGAAGCATGTGAGGGAAAGGGATATGGAAGAATTTTTGAATCAGACAAGAATCTGCTTCGGGGAACATGCCCTGGAATATTTGAAGCAGTATCAGACCAAACGGTGTTTTGTGGTGGCAGATCCTTTTTTAGGAAAAACGGGTATGCTGCCGCAGATCACCGGATATATCGGCGACTGCCAGGTATTTGACCAGGTGGTTCCAGATCCCCCTCTGGAGCTGGTGGTGGCGGGAATCCAAAAGCTGCAAGGCTATGATCCTCAGGTTTTAATTGCCGTAGGAGGCGGATCGGCCATTGACGCCGCCAAAGCCATCCGCCATTTTGGAACGCGGATTTCCGGAAAAAAAGGAAGGGATATGACCTTTATCGCTATTCCCACCACCAGCGGCACCGGGTCTGAGGTGACTTCCTTTGCAGTCATTACAGATAAGGATAAAGGGAGGAAGTATCCCCTGGTGGATGCTGCCATGCGCCCGGACATTGCCATTTTGGATCCGGAACTGGTAAAAAGCGTCCCGCCTGCAATTACGGCGGACACAGGCATGGATGTGCTGACTCATGGCCTGGAGGCGTATGTCTCTACCAAAGCCACTCCGTTTTCCGACGCCTTAGCCGCTTGGGCGATTATGGCGGTATTTGAGTATCTTCCCTTGTCCTTTGCTGCTGGGGATGACAAAAAGCAGAGAGAGGGGCGGCCGAAACCTTTGTCTTCTGATTCCAAAATGTCCTGGGAGCAGGCCAGAGCCAGGATGCATTATGCATCCTGTATGGCGGGCATGGCTTTTGATGCAGCTTCCCTGGGATTGAATCATGCCATCGCTCATAATATCGGAGGAAAATTTCACATTCCCCATGGCAGAGCCAATGGGATTTTATTGCCCCATGTAGTAAGCTTTAATGCCGGCGGCTTGGAGTATCAACGGAAGGAATTTTCTCCTGCAGCCATGAAATATGCAAAGCTGGCGGAGCAGCTGGGATTTGGGGGAATGAATCCGCGTACTTCCATAAAGAATCTGGTAAACCAGATTGGAAAGCTGCAGAGACAGCTTTCTATGCCCAGGCGTTTTTTGGATTGCGGCGTGAAGCCGGAGGAATACCATGAGGCATTGGAATCGTTAATCACAGGGGCTCAGGGAGACGCCTGTATTCTGACGAATCCAAGAGAGGCCTCAAGGCAGGAGATTGCAGGAATTTTAAAACAGGCATTATGAGAGGAAATAAGATGTTCCAAAATACAATAGATACGAAAGAAAAGCAACGGATTATACAGGAATTTGTTCCGGGAAAACAGATTACCCTGGCCCATGTGATTGCAGGGCCGAACCATGATATCTATGTAAAGCTGGGGCTGGAGCAGGAGGAGGACGCCATTGGCATTCTTACGATTACCCCCAGCGAGGGAGCGATTATTGCAGCCGACATTGCGTCCAAAGCATCGGATATTACACTGGGTTTTATTGATCGGTTCAGCGGCGCGCTGGTATTTACCGGGGATGTAAGCTCGGTGGAGGCCGCCGTTAAGGAAATCCTAAAGGCCATGTCAGAACAGCTGGGATTTGCTTTAGCTCCTGTGACCAGGACGTAAGGAGCAGCTATGAAAAAAATTATCTTTTTTGGACAGACCGGATGCGGGAAAACCACCCTTTGCCAGAGACTGAACCAGCAGGAAATCCGGTATAAAAAGACTCAGGCGGTGGAGCTTTTGGGGGAAGCCATTGATACGCCGGGAGAATATTTAGAAAACCGCCGGTTTTACCCTGCGTTGATTATGAGCGCCGCAGACGCTAAGCTGATTGCATTGGTCTCCGATCCTACCCGGGCTTATCATCCCATTCCCCCTGCTTTTGCAGGAAATTTTTCTAAAAAGGTTATTGGAATCGTGACAAAAATCGCTCTGGCCACTCCGGAACAGATGAAGGCTTCCTTAGCGGAGCTGAAAGGAGCCAAGGCGGATCCTATCTTTTTCGTTGACACGTTAAAAGGAACCGGAATTGCAGATTTGGCCGCTTATTTAGACAGGGTTTAAAGAGGAAGAAACTATGAAGGAAGAATTGCTCAGCGTGGGAATCGACCTGGGAACCAGCACCACCCAGCTTGTCTTTTCCAGGCTTTTCATTGAAAATATGGCCAGCGCCTATGCCGTGCCCAGGATGGTCATTACAAAAAAAGAAATTCAATATAAGAGCCAAATTTATTTTACGCCCTTAATAGACCTTTACACCATTGATTTTGAAAAAGTCAAAAAGCTGGTGGCTTTGGAGTATCAGGCAGCCGGGATCCAAAAGGAAGAAATTGATACGGGGGCTGTGATTATCACAGGAGAAACAGCCCGGAAAGAAAATGCCAAAGAGGTGGTAAACGCCTTAAGCGGTTTTGCAGGAGATTTCGTTGTGGCCACGGCAGGCCCGGATTTGGAGAGCGTGATATCTGGAAAAGGAGCGGGGCTGGATGAATATTCCAAGGAACATCGGCTGACGGCCGTCAATATTGATATTGGAGGCGGCACCAGTAATCTAGCCGTATTTACCAGAGGAGAAACGGCGGACACCGGGTGTCTGGATATCGGCGGGCGGCTGATCAAGGTGGAAAAAGACAGCGGCAAAATCACGTATCTTGCCCCCAAGATTTTTAAGATCATTCAAAAGGAAGGGTTTGGGCTGGCAGAAGGGGAGGTTTTGACCAAAGAGAACATTTCGCCTCTCTTAAAGATTTTGGTGGAAGCTTTAGAGCAAAGCGTGGGGCTGCGTCAGGATTGCCCCTATTATGATTTTCTGGTTACGAATCACGGATTAAAAAGCACCCAGGAGATTTCAGCGGTAAGCTTTTCCGGGGGTGTGGCGGAAATCTTATATCATCCAAAGGAATACCGGGAGCCCTTTTTATTTGGGGATATGGGCGTATGGCTGGCGGAGGCCATTCGGGAATCCAGGCTTTTTTCTCAGCTTACAGTGGTGGAGAGTGCAGAGACCATAAGAGCCACCGTGGTAGGAGCCGGGAGCCACACCACAGAAATCAGCGGAAGCACCATTACCTATACAAAGGAGTCTTTTCCCATGAAAAATCTTCCGGTGGTAAAGCTAAGCAGTCAAGAAGTAAGAGACGGGCTTTCAGAGGCCTTGAAGCGGAAGCTGGAATGGTTTTTTGCCCAGGAGGGGCCGGAGCGGATTGCAGTGGCCTTAGACGGGGAGGTGAATCCTTCTTTTTTGCGGATTCAGGAATATGCCAGAGAGCTTTTGGAGGGGTTAAAGGAAGTGCTGTCCGCAGGCTACCCGGCGGTAGTGGTGCTGAAAGAAGATATGGCAAAGGTGTTAGGACAAACCATGTATCGGATGGCAGGAGCCGAGAAAAGTATCGTCTGTCTGGACGGAATCTTTTTGTCCCAGGGAGATTATATTGATATCGGAAGGCCGGCGGCAGCCGGGAGCGTCCTTCCTGTGGTGGTAAAAACCTTAGTGTTTCAGTCATAGAAATAAATATGCAAATGCATAATACGGAGGAACTTATGATTTTAAAAACGAAATTATTTGGACACGTCTATTCCTTTCGCAGTTTGAAGGAAGTGATGGCAAAAGCAAATGAAGAAAAATCCGGGGATAAGCTGGCGGGACTGGCGGCAGAATCGGCGGAAGAACGGGTAGCCGCCAAAATCGTGTTGTCGGAGATTACATTGGAGGAGCTTCGGAACCATCCGGCAGTCCCTTATGAGACGGATGAAGTAACAAGAATCATTCAGGATGATATCAATGAACCCATTTACCGGGAGATTAAAAATTGGACGGTATCAGAATTACGGGAGTGGATTTTAAAGGAAGAGACAACAGGGGATATGATCCGGCGCATTTCCCGGGGACTGACCTCTGAGATGGTGGCGGCTGTGGCAAAATTAATGTCCAATTTGGATCTGGTCTATGGCGCAAGAAAAATCCGGGTAACGGCTCATTGCAACACTACCATTGGAGAAGAGGGAACCCTATCCTCCAGACTGCAGCCGAATCATCCTACAGACGACCCGGACGGCATTATGGCCTCTTTGCTGGAAGGCTTGACCTTTGGAGCCGGAGACGCCCTTCTTGGATTAAATCCAGTGGATGATTCTGCAGACAGTGTGATCCGGGTGTTGAAGCGTTTTGATGAAATCAAGCAAAAATATGAGATTCCCACCCAGACCTGTGTGCTGGCCCATGTGACCACCCAGATGGAAGCTATAAAAAAAGGAGCTCCGGCGGATATTATTTTCCAGTCTATTGCAGGATCCGAGCTGGGCAATACGGCGTTTGGATTTAACGCGGCCACCATCGAGGAAGCCAGACAGCTTGCTCTGCGGGAGGGGACGGCCCAAGGCCCCAATGTGATGTATTTTGAAACCGGGCAGGGATCCGAATTGTCCTCAGAGGCGCATCACGATACGGACCAGGTGACCATGGAAGCCAGATGTTACGGCTTTGCCCGTCATTTTTCGCCGTTTTTGGTGAATACGGTGGTGGGCTTTATCGGGCCGGAGTATCTTTACGACGGCAGGCAGGTGAGCCGGGCCGGGCTGGAAGATCATTTTATGGGAAAACTGACCGGAATTCCCATGGGGTGCGACGCCTGCTATACCAATCATATGAAAGCGGACCAGAACACCATTGAAGATTTGTCTGTGCTTTTGACGGCGGCAGGGTGTAATTACTTTATGGGAATTCCCCATGGAGACGACGTGATGTTGAATTATCAGACAACAGGGTACCATGAGACGGCGGCGCTTCGGGAGACGTTCGGATTGACAGCCATAAAGCCCTTCCATCAATGGCTTTTGCGTATGGGCTATGTGGATGATTCCGGCAGGCTGACAGATAAGGCGGGGGACGCATCGACTTTATTTTAAGGAGGAAATACAGTGAGAGACGAAGAAATCAGGGAAATGGTGGAATCCATCCTGGGGGACATGCTGTCAGGGAAGGATACGGGAAATATACCGGAGCCGAAACGGACAGAAGTCATACAGACCGGAGCGGATGGGTTAAAGGAGCGTGACGGACATCCAGAAGATCCTTCGGCGTGTCTTGAGGATATTACAAAGGTAGATTTGCGCAGACAATTTCTTGTAGAAGGCGCCAGGGACAAAGAGGGATATCTTGCCATGAAAGCAAAAACGCCGGCCAGGCTTGGCATTGGAAAGGCCGGGGCCAGGTATCGGACGGCCACCATGCTTCGGGTGCGGGCGGATCATGCGGCGGCCATGGACGCGGTGTTTTCCGATGTGGAGGAAGCGTTTGTAAAAGAGTGCGGTTTTATACCGGTGCAGACACTGTGTAAGGATAAGGATGAATACTTGACCCGTCCGGACTTGGGAAGGAGATTTCCAGGAGAGGCGTTAGAAACCATTCGAAAGACCTGCGGCAGCCATCCTAAGGTGCTGGTGATTGTAGGGGACGGCTTGTCCTCATCTGCTATAACAGCCAATGTAAAAGATATGATTCCGGCCATAGAACAAGGTCTTGCGCTTCATAACATTACCCTTCCTCCCGTGCTGTTTATAAAATATGCAAGAGTGGGAGCCATGGATGCGGTGGGGGAAGTGACGGACGCAGACGTAATCTGCATGCTGGTGGGAGAGCGTCCCGGGCTTGTAACGGCGGAGTCTATGTCCGCTTATATTGCATATAAGCCCAGGCACGGGCTGGCGGAAGCCAAGCGCACGGTCATCAGCAACATCCACAAAGGCGGGACAACGGCAGTAGAGGCCGGGGCACATGCATCGGAGCTAATGATCAAAATGCTGGAAAAGAAAGCCTCCGGCATTGATTTAAAAGGAGATTTGCTATGAAAAATGATGAACTGCGTCCCAAGATTTTAAGCATGAAGCTGATTTCCAATGTCAGTGAGGATTTGGCAAAAGCCCTGGAGCTGGGGCCTAGGCATAAAAGCCTGGGGATTGTGACGGCGGATACAGATGATGTGACATATACTGCTTTGGACGAGGCCACCAAGGATTCCGACGTGGATGTGGTCTATGCCAAATCCATGTATGCAGGGGCGGCCAATGCTTCCACCCGTTTTGCCGGGGAAGTGATTGGAATTATCGCAGGGCCGAGCCCTGCAGAAGTGAGAAGCGGCCTGTCTTCCATTCGAAATTTTATGGAGCACGGAGCCTGCTTTATCAGCGCCAATGAGGATGACTCTGTAGTGTATTATGCTCACACCATTTCCAGGACAGGTTCTTATTTATCCCAGACGGCGGGCATTCCCGAGGGGGAAGCTTTGGCGTATCTGATCGCTCCTCCCCTAGAGGCTGTCTATGGCCTGGACGCAGCCTTAAAGGCCGCGGACGTACGGATGATGGTTTTTTACGGGCCTCCGTCTGAGACAAATTTTGGCGGCGGCCTGCTTACCGGGAGCCAGTCCGCCTGTAAAGCGGCCTGCAGCGCCTTTGCCCAGGCAGTGCAAAATGTGGCGGAATATCCCTTAGAGCAGGAATAAACGGGAACGTAGAATCACTTAGGCGAAAGGAGAATGATACATGGAGTTACAGGATAAAGATCTGCGTTCCGTACAGGAGACGCGGGAATTGCTGGGCCGTGCCCGGGAGGCTGCAAAGGAGCTGGCAAATATGAATCAGCAGCAGATAGACCGGATTGTGGCGGCCATCAGCGAAGCAGGCATTTCCCATGCCCAGGAGTTGGCGAAAATGGCCAATCAGGAAACGGGATTTGGCGTCTGGCAGGATAAGGTCATTAAAAATCTATTTGCTGCAAAAACGGTATATGACGCCGTCAAAGACCAAAAGACCGTAGGAATTTTACGGGAGGACAAGCAAAACCAGGTGTGGGATATCGGCGTCCCGGTAGGGGTGATAGCCGCATTGGTTCCCTCCACAAATCCTACATCCACGGTGATTTATAAGGCTATGATTTCGTTAAAAGGCGGGAATGCGGTGGTATTTTCCCCCCATCCCAGCGCAAAGGAATGTATTTTAAAAACGGTGGAGATTTTGGCAGATGCCGCCGAGAGAGCCGGGTGTCCTAAGGGAGCCATATCCGCCATCAGCATTCCCACCATGGAGGCTACCTCAGAGCTGATGAAGCATGAACATACGGCTTTGATTCTGGCTACCGGGGGCGGCGCTATGGTAAAAGCGGCGTATTCCTCCGGTACGCCGGCCATTGGGGTAGGCGCAGGAAACGGCCCGGCCTTTATTGATAAAAGCGCGGATATTTCCATGGCGGTGAAGCGGATTTTGGATTCTAAAACCTTTGACAACGGAACCATCTGCGCTTCGGAGCAGTCCATTATTGTGGAAGCCTCTATGGAGGAAGCCGTTACCCAGGAATTGAAACGACAAGGGGCATACTTGCTGGATGAGGCCCAGGCCAAACAGCTTGGCCAGTTTATTTTGCGGGCCAGCGGTACCATGAATCCTCAAATTGTGGGAAAAAGCTGCCGTCAGATTGCCGAATATGCCCGCCTTTCGGGAGTTCCGGATTCGGCTCGCGTACTGGTGGCGAAAGAAACCGGCGTGGGAAAGGGAGCGCCTTATTCCAGGGAAAAGCTGGCTCCAATCTTGGGGTTGTTTGTGGAGAAAAATGTGGACGATGTGCTGAAAAAAAGCATTGAAATTCTGCTTATGGAAGGCGCCGGGCATACTTTTTGCATGCACGCCAAGGATGAAGAACTGGTCAAGCGGTTCGCACTGAGGATTCCGGCTTCCCGCTTTTTGGTAAATACGCCGGGCTCTCTGGGAGGCGTGGGCGCCACGACAAAATTATTTCCGGCCATGACCTTAGGCTGCGGAGCGGTAGGGGGAAGCTCTACCTCCAACAACATCGGTCCTATGGATGTGATTAACATTCGCCGGGTAGGTTTTGGCGCCAGAGAGCTTTCCGAACTGCGTCAGAGCGGGGCGAATGTACTAAAGAATCAAGTCGGAAGCTGCGGTTGTCTGGATGAAGCCTATATCAACGGCACAGGAAGCCAAAGCTCCGGCAGAGTCGGGGTGAGCATCAGCCAGAACCTGGTAGACGAAATTGTAGAACGGATTTTAAAGGAATTGGTGTAGCGGGATTGGAAAAGCCGTGATCGGAAAAGGCTATGCATGAAGAAACACATTATGAAGAATACTAGGAATGTGCAACAGGCGATTATTTTGAAAGTATGGAGGAATTGGAAATGGCAAATACAAATGCATTAGGAATGATTGAAACAAAAGGGCTGGTAGGCGCGATTGAAGCGGCGGACGCCATGGTAAAGGCAGCAAATGTGGAATTGGTAGGCAAGGAATCTATCGGCGCCGGCCTGGTAACGGTTATGGTACGGGGAGATGTAGGCGCGGTAAAAGCAGCTACGGATTCCGGGGCGGCTGCGGCAGAACGGGTAGGAGAGCTGGTATCTGTCCATGTGATTCCCAGGCCTCACACGGAAGTAGATGTGATTTTGCCCCATTCTGTTGCCCGGATTGCAGGACCTGTAGGTGACGAGGTATAAGATTTATGGAAGAACGGGCGCAGGAACAAGTACGGCGTATTATAGTAGAAGCAGTGACCCAGGCAATCCGAAAGGGCAAAATACAGATTGACCAGGGGCAAAAACCGGAGCATATGACAACCTTAAGAGGAAACGAGCTGGTATACAAGGACCACCCCAGGATTGCGTTCCGGGGAGCCATGGATTCTTTGGAATCGGAAATTATAAAGGCCCAGGTGACGGCCTTTAAGCATCATCTGGGCAGCCTGTACCGGGATCTGGAGGAGATCGTCACCATGCTGCGCCGGCTAATCAGGTGCGAAGTCTCCGGGGAACCGGTAGGAGAGGTACGCCTTCAGGGATTAAGTGAAAAAGAGCTTCGGGAGCATTCTCATCATCCCAGCCAATATTACGGGCGGAAGCATTTTCTTCCCACAGCCCAGCATGGAGAGATGGTAGCTTGCCTGAATTATCTACGGACCCAGGCGCGGGAAGCAGAGATTATTTCTTACCGTGCATTTAAGGAAGAAAACGGGGAAGTCAGCCGGGTAGATATTATACGGGTGCTGAACCGCCTTTCCTCACTTTTTTGGATTATGATGTTTAAATATCTCTCTGGCATTTATACCCAGGATGGTCAAATTCAGGTAGAAGCCTCCGGCCGTCATGTGCATTTATGCCGGTCGGATATCGACGCCCTGTTTGGGCCGGGGTATCAGCTTACCAAAGTCCGGGATCTGTCTCAGCCTGGTCAGTATGCCTGTCGGGAACGGGTGAGCGTGACCGGTCCGAAAGGGACGATTCACAATGTCGTGGTGCTTGGGCCGGAGCGGAAGGAAACGCAGGTAGAGATTTCCTTTACCGACGGCTTGGCCTTGGGAATCGCTCCTCCGGTGCGCCTCAGCGGGGAAGTATCCAATACCCCTGGGGCGATATTATCTCAAAACGGCCGTCAGGTTGTTCTGGACAAAGGGGTAATTGTGGCCAAACGTCATATTCATGTGGCAAAATCAGATGCTGAGGCTTTGGGAGTAACGGATAAAGAGACGGTGGATATACAGATTCTGGGCAGCCGTCCGGTGATTTTCCAGGATACCGTGGTGCGTATCAGCGACGAATTTGCCACGTATGCCCATATTGATTATGACGAAGCAAATGCCTGCGGTTTTGAAAAAGGAATTTGCTGTAGGATTGTCAGGTAAGGAGGGCGGCAATGGGAAAGAAATCCGTTTCTAGAGAAGAGATGCAAAGGCTGACAGAGTATGTGACGGAGGCGGTGAAACGGCGGTTAAAGGAGGAAGTGTATCCCGAAACCTCTGTGGGGATACAACAGACGGCGGGAGAAAAAGGGACAAAGAAACGGCTTCTCGTAATTGGCGACCTAAAAGAAGAGGAGAAAAACGCCTTGGGGGATTCCTTTACGCTCATCTGGGAGAAGGAAGAGATGGAGCAAAGAGAGTTAGAAGAGCCCTTAAGCTGGGAGATGATTTTGGTTGCCCGGCTTTCTCCCGGAGCTATGGCCCAGGTAGTTCATGGAGTTTTTGGCAGCGGCCCGCCGGCTGCTATTTTGCAGGGACTGATGATGGGATGTCCTGTATTTTTATTGGAAGGAGGGCTGGAATATCGAAGGTATAAAGATTCTGCTTTTAGAACCTTATATTTGTTTTACCAGAAGCAGGAAGAAATGATGAAAAACTTTGGCGTCCGGTTTGTGGAGCACGCTCTGGATATTTTGGATGAGACGAAGGGTCCGTCTGGGAGAGAGACCCAAAGGGCGGCAGATTTGACACATTTGACTCTGTTACAGGAATCGGATTTGATTCGGGCCAGAAACATGGGGTGCCGCGCCATACGACTAAAGGAATATGCAAAAGTCACGCCCCTTGCCATGGATTATATGAAAAACCACGGCTTGACGTTTTTTAGAGAATAGGGAGAGCTTATGGAGATTGGAACCGTAATCGGCAGTGTCTGGGCCACAAAGAAGTCAGATAACATCGTGGGACAGAAGCTTTTAGTGGTGGAATTGATGAGACATAAAAAGAAAGGGACGGAGTGTTTCAGGGAACAGGAGGAGGCGTTTGGCTCTTGCTTTGGAGAACTTCTGGTGGCGGCGGATACCATCGGCGCAGGCATCGGGGATCTGGTGCTTCTTAGCCGGGGCCATGCCGCAAGGCTGTTGGTGGGAGAGCAGGTTCCGGTGGACGCGTCGGTGGCCGGGATTATTGATTCTTTGGATATTCCGGGATAGAAGCAGAAATTCTGTTTTTGCAGGTTACATGATAAGACGTAGGAGGTGCTTACAATGGGCGTCAATGAAATAATTATCTATATTATGGTAGTATTTGCAGCGCTGGGGGCGATCGACCGGATCATCGGGAATCCCTTCGGACTGGGAGAAAAATTTGAGGAAGGCATTATGGCCATTGGAGCCTTATCCGTATCCATGGTGGGAATTATTGCCCTGTCTCCCGTGATTGCAAATTTGTTAAAGCCTGTAATCGTACCGGCATTCGGGTTTTTGGGAGCAGATCCGGCGATGTTTGCAGGCTCTATATTGGCCAATGATATGGGAGGCGCGCCTCTGGCCCAGGCGTTGGCTCAAAGTGCAGATGCAGGAAATTTCGGCGGGCTGATTGTAGGATCCATGCTTGGCCCTACCATTGTCTTTACGATTCCGGTAGCTCTTGGTATCATTGAGGAAGAAGATAGAAAATATCTGGCCACTGGGGTTTTAGCCGGGGTGATTACCATTCCCATCGGTTCGTTGGCAGGGGGATTGGCAGCGGGCTATTCTGTGGGAATGGTGCTGCGTAACTTAATACCGATTATTTTGTTTGCCGTGTTGATTGCTCTTGGACTTTGGCGATTTGAAACGGCCATGATTAAGGGATTTACCTGGTTTGGAAAATTTGTGGTGGCGGTGATTACCCTGGGGCTTGGAGTGGGAATTATTGAAGCATTGACAGGAATTGCATTGATTCCGGGAATGAATCCAATTAACGAAGGATTTGAGGTGGTGGCTGATATTGCGATTGTGCTTTCCGGGGCGTTTCCTTTGGTGTATGTGATTACTAAGGTTTTCCGAAAACCCTTGTTACAGCTGGGCAAGGTGCTGGGCATGAACGAAATGGCTGCAGCAGGTATGGTGGCCAGTCTTGCAAACAGTATTCCTATGTTTGGCATGATGAAGGATATGGACGTTCGGGGCAAGGTATTAAACGTGGCCTTTGCGGTGTCGGCAGCTTTTGTATTCGGCGATCACCTGGGGTTTACAGCAGGATTTAATTCTGACTTAATTTTTCCTATGATTGTAGGAAAGCTAGTGGGTGGGATCACCGCTTTATTTGCAGCATTGTGGATTACAAGATCTTACGGAACACAGACCCAGGCATAAAGCAATATTTTCCTTCGGGATAGACGAAAAAAACATGGGAGAAAGAAATGATGGATATTACACGGGAAACAATGGAAGGGATGATCAGGGAAATCATCCAGGAACAGTTGAATAAGTCTGACGATACAGGAAATAGTTCCTTAAATGACAGGCAGGAGGATGCATGGCTGCGGGAAAAAGCAGAAGGTTTGATTAAGGTGCAGGTTCCGGATGTGAAAATTCAAAAAAAAGACCGTCTGGATACCGGAAAGCAAAAAGACATGGTATTTACTCATGATTTATTTTCACTTGATGAAAGCCCAAGACTAGGCTGCGGCGTGATGGAAATGGATCATACGACCTTTGACTGGACTTTGAATTACGATGAGATCGATTATGTCATCGAGGGATCTTTGACGATTATCAAAAACGGAAAAAGCGTTACTGCAGGTCCAGGAGAGCTGATTTTAATTCCAAAAGGCTCCGCCATTCAGTTTTCTGTGCCGGAAAAGGCCAGATTTCTGTATGTGACATATCCGGCGGACTGGAATTCCTGAAGAAAAAACAGTTTAAAACAAGACTTAATAAATAAAGGGGAATGCATTCAGATACATTCCCCATAGTGATTTTTACTGTTTAAAGGTATACATGGGAAAGGGATTATAATTTCCTCAAATATCGTTTTTCGGCTACCCCCAGCAGGGCATAAAGAAGCATGGCCATAATACATAAAAGAACGATGCTCATAATTACCCAGTCCAGTTTAAATACCTGGCTTCCATAAATAATCAAATACCCCAGGCCGCTGCGGGCCGCGATAAATTCTCCAATAATGACGCCTACCAGACACAGGCCGATGTTTACTTTCATCAGGGAGAACAGGGCCGGAATATTGGAAGGCAGGATTACTTTTGTCATCACATGGCGTCTGGTTCCCCCGAGACTGTAGATGAGCTTGACTTTTTCCGGATCTACGGACTGGAAGCTGGTGTATAAGCTTAAGATAGAACCGAAAATAGCTACGGACATGCCGGTAAGGATAATGGTTTTATAATTGGCTCCCAACCATACAATCAAAAGAGGAGCTAAGGCGGATTTTGGCAGGCTGTTTAAAATGACCAAATATGGCTCTAAGGTTTCAGACAGTTTTTGATTGAACCACAGAAGAATCGTAATCAAAAGGGCGCAGAGAATCACCAGAAAAAAGCTTACTATGGTTTCCAATAAGGTAATGCCAATATGGTTCAACAGGGATTTGTCCATCAGCATCTGATAAAAGCAAAGCAGAACCTTAGAGGGGCTGCTGAAAATAAAGGAATCCAAAAATCCCAAAGCAGTGCTTCCTTCCCAAAGTCCCAAAAACAATGTAAAAATCAGGAAGCGGCTGCAAATGACCGTGCGATGGTGGCGTTTTTTTTCAGACAGATATTTTTGTTGAGCAATGGAAATGTCACTCATTCTCGTTCATCTCCTTCCAAAGCAAGTTGAAATAATCTTTAAATTCCGGTGTGTTTCTTCGCTCCAGGGGCGATAGATGTTCCGGAAATTCAATGGAAATTATATTTTTTATGGTGCCTGGGCGCTTGGTCAGTACGATTACCCGGTTGGCTAAGCTAACAGCTTCAGACAGGTCGTGGGTAACAAGAATCGCAGTTTTTTGCTCTTTGCGGATGATGGAACCGATGTCATCCCCCACCATCAGGCGGGTTTGATAATCCAGGGCGGAAAAGGGTTCATCCAGCAGAAGAAGCTTTGGTTCTAAGGCCAATGTGCGAATCAGGGCCGCCCGCTGTCGCATTCCGCCGGAAAGCTGGGAGGGCCTGGCGTCTTTAAACTTGTACAGGCCATAGGTTTTTAACATATTCAGTACGGATTCCCGGCGGTCGTTGGTAAGTTTTTTTTGGATTTCCGGGCCCAGCAGGACATTTTGCTCAATGGTGCGCCATTCAAACAGGTGGTCGTGCTGGAGCATATAACCAATGGTGCCGCTGCCTTTGTGGAATAATTTTTGTCCATAAAGTAAAATAGAACCGTGTTCCGGTTCCAAAAGTCCGCTGGACAGAGACAGCAGGGTGGATTTGCCGCATCCGCTGGGGCCTACGATGGCAACGAACTCGCCCTGGCAGACCGTAAAATTTATATTGATTAAAGCAGGCGTTTCCCCTTGAGGGGTATGATAGGAATAGCCTACGGATTGTAATTCCAGGAGTTTCTCCATGTTGTTGCTCCCATTATATTTTGTATTATAATATGTACTTTCAGGTGGAATGTGAAATGGTTTGCAATTTGGGAGGGTTTCATGTAGAATAAAAAAATGATGTTTGGATATACAGGAAAGATCAGCGGCTGCAATGCCCCAGGACAAGCCGTGAAGAAAGGGCAAGAATTTATGGCAAAAAAGGTTCATTATCAAAAAGAGATGGAAGAGGTGATTGACCGGCATCAGAAGGCGAAAGAGGTGCCAAGGCTGATGCTTCACAGTTGCTGCGCGCCTTGTAGCAGCTATGTGCTGGAATATTTGTCGGAGTATTTTGATATTACAGTGTTCTATTATAATCCCAATATTTATCCTGAGGAAGAATATGCAAAAAGGGTTAAGGAGCAGAAGGATTTGATCGAACGGATGGAACTGAAGCGACCTGTGGGATTTTTGGAAGGGAGCTTTGATCAGGGACGGTTCTATGAGATGGCAAAGGGGATGGAATCGTTAGCGGAAGGCGGAGAAAGATGTTTCGCCTGTTATAAGCTGCGGCTGGAGGAGACGGCCCAGAGAGCCAGAGAGCAGAGGATGGATTATTTTACTACAACCTTGTCCATCAGCCCCAGGAAGAACGCGGCAAAGCTCAATGAGATTGGTCTGGCCCTGGGAAAGGAATACGGGGTGTCTTACTTGACGTCTGATTTCAAAAAAAAGGACGGATACCGCCGTTCCGTAGAACTGTCGAAAGAATACGGATTATATCGGCAGGATTACTGCGGTTGTATATTTTCCAAGGAACAGAGGGAAAGGGAAGAACAGTTAAAAAAAGATTTAATTATAACATAAAGAACAGAGCAGAGAAAAAGAAAGGGAGGAATTATTATGGCGCAATTATGGGGCGGACGGTTTACAAAAGAAACGGATCAGCTGGTATATCAGTTTAATGCATCCATTTCCTTTGATCAGAGATTCTATAAACAGGATATTGAGGGCAGTATGGCCCATGTATGTATGCTGGCCAAACAGGGAATTCTCACGAAAGAAGAAATGCAGGCCATTGTAAAAGCATTGACGGATATCAGTCAGGAGGTGGAAGCAGGAACCCTGGAAATTACAGAAGAATATGAAGATATCCATAGCTTTGTGGAAGCAAACCTGATTGAACGGTTAGGAGACGTGGGAAAGAAGCTGCATACCGGAAGGAGCCGGAACGACCAGGTGGCGTTGGACATGAAGCTGTATACCAGACTGGAAGTATTGTATACGGACGTTTTGTTGAAGGATTTATTAAAAGTACTTATAAGAATTATGGAAGAAAATACAGAAACCATTATGCCAGGGTTTACCCATTTGCAAAAGGCGCAGCCGATTACCCTGGCCCACCATATGGGGGCGTATTTTGAAATGTTGAAACGCGACCGCCTGCGCCTTAGGGATATCTATGTCAGGATGAACTATTGTCCCTTAGGCTCCGGCGCCCTGGCAGGCACTACCTATCCTTTGGACCGGGAGTATACGGCGGAGATTCTGGGATTTTACGGCCCCACCTTAAACAGCATGGATTCCGTGGCGGACCGGGATTACCTGATTGAATTTTTGTCGGCGTTGGCAATGATTATGATGCATTTGAGCCGGTTTTGCGAGGAGATTATTCTTTGGAACAGCAATGAATATCAATTTGTGGAAATGGACGACAGTTACAGTACCGGGAGCAGCATTATGCCCCAGAAAAAAAATCCGGATATTGCGGAGCTGGTGCGAGGCAAAACAGGGCGTGTGTACGGGGCGTTGATGTCCTTGCTGACAACCATGAAGGGAATTCCTCTGGCATATAATAAGGATATGCAGGAGGATAAGGAGTTAGCCTTTGACGCTATGGATACAGTAAAGCATTGCCTGGCTCTGTTTACTGGAATGTTAGATACCATGAAATTCTGCAAAGAGGAAATGAGAAAAAGCGCCAATAACGGGTTTACCAACGCTACGGACGCAGCGGATTATCTGGTAAATCACGGAGTTCCCTTTCGGGACGCCCATGGAATTGTGGGACAGCTTGTGCTGCAGTGCATAGAACAAAATATTGCTCTGGATGAAATGCCCCTTTCCAAGCTTCAGGCTGTTTGCCCAGCGTTTGAGGAGGATGTGTATGAGGCCATTTCCATGGAAACTTGTGTGAATAAGCGGCTGACCATAGGAGCTCCCGGGAAGGAAGCCATGGAGCGGGTGATTGCATTAGAGAAAGAATATTTATCCCAGGAATGGCAGGATGAAGAAGCAAAAAAGTGGAAGTAACGGCTCTTTTTGTAGATTTTAACAAAAGATGATTGCAAAAGCGGCTATTTTCCGGCACAAATCAGATTGCATTTTAAGCGGAAATGGATTAGTATGATATAAAAACAGATGTTTGTTTCAGACGGACAAAAGGAGAAAAAGGATGAGTGGAAAGCTAAAAGTCGGTATTTTAGGCGGAACCGGAATGGTGGGACAGCGGTTTATTTCATTGTTGGAGAACCATCCATGGTTTGAGGTGGCTGCAGTTGCGGCAAGCCCTCGTTCTGCAGACAAAACATATGAGGAGGCTCTTTCGGGGCGTTGGAAAATGGATACTCCCCTGCCGGAGGCAGTGAAAAGGATTCGGGTGATGAATGTAAACGAGGTGGAGGCGGTCGCTTCCCAGGTGGATTTTGTATTTAGCGCCGTAGATATGACAAAAGAAGAGATTAAGGCCATTGAAGAAGCCTATGCCAAGACGGAGACGCCGGTAGTTTCCAATAACAGCGCCCATCGCTGGACGCCGGACGTTCCTATGATGGTGCCGGAGATTAATCCAGAACATACGGATGTGATTCCCTTCCAGAAGAAACGTCTGGGGACAAAGCGGGGATTTGTGGCGGTAAAGCCTAATTGTTCCATTCAAAGCTATGCTCCGGTTTTGACTGCCTGGAAAGAATTTGATCCCTATGAAGTAGTGGCTACCACATATCAGGCAATTTCAGGCGCAGGTAAGACATTTCGGGACTGGCCGGAAATGGAAGGGAATATTATCCCATTTATCGGCGGAGAAGAAGAAAAAAGCGAAAAGGAGCCTTTGCGTCTGTGGGGCGATATTCAAGACGGCGTGATTGTTCCGGCAAAAAGCCCTGTGATTACATGCCAGTGTATCCGGGTTCCGGTGCTAAACGGCCATACGGCGGCAGTGTTTGTGAAATTCCATAAGAAGCCCGAAAAAGAACAACTCATAGAGAAGCTTTTGCATTTTAAGGGAGTTCCTCAAGAGCTTCAGCTGCCCAGCGCGCCAAAACAATTCATTCAATATTTGGAGGAAGACAACCGTCCGCAGGTTGCCCTGGATGTGGAGTTTGAGAGGGGTATGGGAATCAGCGTAGGCCGTCTGAGAGAAGACACAGTCTATGATTATAAATTTGTAGGTTTATCCCACAATACCGTTCGGGGAGCGGCAGGAGGCGCTGTACTGTGTGCAGAGTTGTTAAAAGCCCAGGGCTATATTTCGGCTAAATAGCAGAAAGGCCAAATAGACGGCAGTATTTCGTTTTATATGCGTTTTGTCAGAAAAGACAGAAGCCGGAATGCTGCTTTGAGTACAAAGGAGGCGTTACATGAGCCGGCTTCAGACGGAAAATGTCCAATGGCTGTTTCAGGATTCGTCAGACGTGGAACAGATCAGGAGAAAATTGCTGAAAGAACAGCGCAGGTTGGAACGGGAACGGGGCAAACTGGAAATGGAACGGGAGCAGTTAAAAAAGCAGAGACATGCGGAAGAACAAAGGATGCTTCGGGAAGCGCAGCTTTTTGAGACCAAGTGGAAGATTCTGGAAGAAGAGTATGCTAAGCTGGCCAAAGAGCGTCAGGCTTTTGAAGCGGAGCAGAAGGAATATCAAAACCACAAGTCCTGTAACCTGGCCCAGCTTCCGGAGGAGCTGTTTTTCTCCGGCGTCAGCAGTGAATTGAGTATGAAAAAGCGTTATAAAGATTTGATTAAAATATTCCATCCGGATAATATGGATGGAGATACCCAGATTCTGCAAAAAATAAATCAGGAATATGATGAAATGAAACGGATGTTCTGTGGATAGCGGTGTGAAGACTGCTTCTGTTTAGTTACTTTCTGAAAATCATGGATTCCCATATTTACTCAAAAGTTAAATTATGATATACTTCAATCATGACTTCACTGATATCCGGCAGGCATGGCCTGCCGGGAACAAAGGGAAGGGGATAGAGATATGGTTGGAACAACTACGGAGTTACAAAAGCTTTTACAGTATTACCGAGAGGACGGCAATCAGCTTTTAATCCTGTACGGAAGAAAGAATATTGGAAAAAGCAGGCTGCTGAAGCAATTTTTAAAAAATAAGAAGTATATGTATTATGCGGCGCGTCAGGCGTCTCCCTTGCTTCAACGGCAGATGATGGGAGGAGAGATTCAGAAAAAATATCAAATCAAGATTCAATCTTTTGATTATGATACGTTTTTTAACAGGATCCGAAGCGGTGATGGAAGCAAACTGGTTCTGATAATCGAGGATTTTGAATATATTGCCAAAAAGGATCCGGAATTTGCTCCCAGTATCCGCCGGTTGAAAGATAAGAAGCTGTATCCGGGGCCGGTTATGATTATCTTATGCAGTTCTTCCATTGCATGGGTAGAAAATGATATGGCGGAATGCTTAGGAAGCTGCGCCAAGAAAATAACCGGGTTTGTAAAAGTTCAGGAACAGGGCTTTGTGGATGTGGTGCAAATGCTTCCGGAATACAGTGTACGGGAATGTATCCAGGTTTATGGCATTTTAGGAGGCGTACCAGGATATCTGAACCGTTGGGATACGAAAGAGGGACTGAAAGAAAATGTCTGCCGCCATATTCTGGCTAAAGACGGGTTCCTGTTTCAGGAGGCCCAGCAATATATCAAAGAAGAGCTGCGGGAGTTGTCGGTTTATAATACCATATTGGAGGCCGTGGCCTCCGGTAGGCGCAAGCTGAACGACCTGTTTTTGTATACGGGGTTTTCCCGGGCTAAAATCAGCGTTTATTTGAAGAATCTTATGGCCTTTGAAGTGGTGGAAAAATTATCTTCCTTTGAGACCGGGGGATGGGACAATGCCCAAAAAGGGCTGTATGCCATTGGAAATACGTATATACATTTTTGGTACAGATTTGTGTACCCCAATCTTTCGGATCTCCATATGATGACGGAAGAAACATTTTTTGATCTGCACATTGCTCCCGGGCTGGAGGAATACCTGAATGAATGCTTCCGGAAGGTGTGCATGGAATACTTACAGTTAATGAGCATGGTAAATCAGCTTCCCATTCAGATTCATAAGATAGGAACTTGGGTGGGAAAGCAGGGAAGTATAGATATTATCGCTCAAAATACGATCCGGGAAAATATTGTAGGAATCTGCAACTGGTCTGAAGAATTTTTAACGGAGGCCATGTATGAACAGCTTCTTGCAAGTATGGAACAGGCCAAGATTAAAGCCAAAAGCTTTTATCTGTTTTCCGCCCGGGAGTTTGACGACGCGATCAAAGAGCGGGCGGCAAAAGACCAGAGACTGGTTCTTGTGGATATGAACCGGCTTTAATACGAATACAAAAAGAATACCCTTGGCAGACAAAGGAACCGTACATAGTTGTCTGAACCGAAGGAAAATAACGGAAAGGAAGCTATATGGCAAAAGCCTTATATATTGCGGAGAAACCCAGTGTGGCACGGGAGTTCGCAAAAGCATTAAATCTGGATATAAAAAATTACGACGGCTACGGAGAGAGCCCGGAGGCGATTGTGACCTGGTGCGTGGGGCATTTGGTTACCATGAGCTACCCGGAGAGCTATGACAAAAGCCTGAAAAAGTGGAGCCTGAGCACCCTTCCTTTTTTGCCGGAGGAATTTAAATATGAAGTGATTCCCAGTGTCAGCAAGCAGTTTCAGACTGTATCCAAACTTTTGAATCGCAGGGATGTGGACACGATTTATGTTTGTACCGACTCAGGAAGAGAGGGAGAATACATTTACCGCCTGGTGGAACAGATGTCCGGGGTTCAGGGGAAATGCCGCAAACGAGTGTGGATTGATTCCCAGACCCAGGAGGAGATTCAAAGAGGCATCCGGGAAGCAAAAAATTTATCGGAATATGATAATCTATCAGAATCTGCCTATCTTCGGGCAAAAGAAGATTATTTAATGGGTATTAATTTTTCCAGGCTTCTCACTTTGAAATATGGCCAGGGCATTTCGGATTTTATGCACACCAAGTATACGGTGGTCAGCGTGGGCCGGGTCATGACTTGTGTGCTGGGAATGGTGGTGCGGCGAGAACGGGAGATTCGCCAGTTTGTAAAGACGCCTTTTTACCGGGTGCTCATTCACCTTTCTCTAAACGGCAGGCAGATAGAAGGAGAATGGCGGGCGGTGGAAGGGAGCGCTTATTTTGCATCTCCTCTATTGTATAAAGAAAACGGGTTTTTAAAAAAAGAAAATGCCCAGCGGCTGATTCAAAAGCTGGGTCAGCCTCCGGTAACGGCCCAGGTAGTTTCTTTGGAAAAGAAGAAGGAACAAAAAAAGCCTCCCCTGCTGTATAATTTGGCGGAGCTGCAAAACGACTGTTCCCGTTTGTTTAAAATCAGCCCGGATGAGACGCTGCGCATTGTCCAAGAGCTGTATGAGAAGAAGCTTGTGACGTACCCAAGAACTGACGCCAGAGTGCTTTCTACGGCTGTGGCCAAAGAAATCCACAAAAATATCAATGGATTAAAGCAGATTTCAGGCGTGGCTGCTTTTGCAGAAGAGATTTTATCCCAGGGTATGCACCAGAACGTGGCAAAAACGCGATATGTCAATGATAAACAGATTACGGATCATTACGCCATGATCCCCACCGGACAGGGGTTCGGAGCCATGAAGAGCCTTACCGGCGTGGCTTTACACGTTTATGAAGTGATTGTCCGCCGTTTCTTAAGCATTTTTTATCCTGCGGCTGTATACCAAAAAATCAGTCTTACCACGCAAGTGGGAAAGGAGAAGTTTTTCTCTAATTTTAAGACGCTGATATCCCAAGGATATTTGAAAGTGACGGAGTATTCCTTTCAGAAAAAAAAGGAAGAAGATCCAGGGCAGGAAAATCAGGAGTTGGGACAGGAGGCTCTGGAGCAAATAGCGGCCTTGAAAAAAGGAGCAGAGCTTTTGGCAGAATCCTTTTCCATCAAGGAGGGAGAGACTTCCCCGCCGAAGCGTTATAATTCCGGGTCTATGATATTAGCCATGGAAAACGCCGGGCAGCTGATTGAAGATGAAGAGCTGCGGGCGCAAATCAAAGGCAGCGGCATCGGTACCAGCGCCACAAGGGCGGAGATTTTAAAAAAACTGGTGGGAAATAAATATTTAGCTTTAAATAAAAAGACGCAGGCCATTACCCCTACCTTACTGGGAGAGATCATCTATGACGTGGTAAACGCCTCCATCAAGTCCCTGCTCAATCCGGAATTAACGGCAAGCTGGGAAAAGGGTCTTACCTATGTGGCCCAGGGAAGCATTACGCCGGAAGAATATATGGAGAAGCTGGAGCATTTTATTCGTTCTAGGACCAACGGAGTACTGAGGCTGAACAATCAATATCAGCTAAGAGGCAGCTTTCAGGCTGCGGCAGCATTTTATCAGACGGCCCCCAGAAAAGGAAAAAGTAATGGAAAAACAACGAAAAAAGGAGACGATACCCATGGAAGCATGTAAAATCAAACAGTTATATAACCTGGACATGACGATAGCAAAGGAGCTGTTAAAGAAGCTGGAATACCCTTGGGAAGCTCTTTCTCAAATCGAGGATTTTATTCGGGAGTTGGGAAAAACACTGGATCCAGAGCTGTATGAACAAAAAGGAGAGGATATCTGGATCGCCAAATCTGCCCATGCAGCCCCAACGGCGTTCATTCACGGTCCGGCTATTATTGATGAAGAAGCTGAGATTCGCCACTGCGCTTTTATTAGAGGCAGCGCTATTGTGGGAAAGAAAGCCGTAGTCGGCAATTCCACGGAATTAAAGAATGTGATTCTCTTTGATCAGGTGCAGGTGCCTCATTATAATTATGTAGGGGATTCTATTTTGGGCTACAAAGCTCATATGGGAGCCGGTTCTATTACTTCCAATGTGAAATCTGACAAGACCCTGGTTTCTGTAAAAAGCAGGGAGGGCGTCATAGAGACTGGCCGGAAGAAATTTGGAGCCATGCTGGGAGATGAGGTAGAGGTTGGCTGCGGCAGCGTTTTAAATCCTGGAACGGTGATCGGGCCGTGCAGCAATATTTATCCTCTTTCCATGGTAAGAGGAGTGGTAGCTGCCAATTCTATTTATAAGAACCGAAATGAGATTGTGGAAAAACAGTAACCCAAATGACATGTATGATATTTGTTGAAAAAATTGTATAAAACTATTGACATTTGAGCCTTTCTGTATTAGTGTATTAATCAAGTAGTACAATAATACGAAGGCTTATTTGTTTGGGCTGTTTCAGTAAAGAAGGAGAGAGTTATGCTGGAGATTCAAAATCTAACAAAAAGATACGGAAAATATTTAGCGGTAGATCATGTGAGTTTTACTGTGCCGGACGGACAGGTGGGAATTTTATTAGGCCCCAACGGCGCCGGAAAGTCTACGATTATAAAAAGCATTGCGGGGCTGCTGCGTTATGAAGGCGGAGTGGGGATCGCCCGCATGAATGCCAGGAGTATGGACGCCAAGCGGATTTTTGCTTATGTGCCGGAGCTTCCGGCCATGTTTGACGCCCTGACTGTGCGGGAGCACATTGAATATATTCGAAGAGCTTATCATTCCAATATTACAGATGAAGAAGTGGAGGCGCTTTTGACTCGTTTTGAGATGGAGGATAAGCAGGAGAAGCTGGGAAACGAGCTGTCCAAAGGTATGATGCAGAAAGTCAGCATCTGCTGTGCCCTGGCAATCAAACCAAAGGTTATTATGCTGGATGAACCTATGGTAGGACTGGATCCGGCAGCCATTAAGGAGTTAAAGCAGGTGATACTAGAGCTTCGGGAAGCAGGAGTTACTATTTTAATCAGTACTCATATGCTGGAGATGGTAAAGGATTTATGGGATGTTATGTTTGTAATGGAAAAAGGAAAAATAGTGGGAGAGTACCGAAGAGAAGACGCAAAGGATCAGGATATTGAAGACTTGTTTTTCCAAATCACAGATGGGCAAAAAAACCATGAGACAGGCGGTGAGCAGTAATGAGCAGTTTTTTATATTTATATCGCAAAATAATTATAAACAGAATTAAAATAGCCTTGAAAAAACCGGTGACTTATATTTTTGCTGCATTTGTCCTGTTTTATGTGGTGATGATTGCCAGAAGCTTTGGAAGCTTGATTGAAGAATTCAACGTGGGGAACTCCCAAAGCCTGGCTGTGATTTTATCGGCCCTGATTTTTTTTCTGCTGCCCTCGAATCTGATCAGTTATTCCAGAAGAAAAGGGTTGTTATTTAAAAAGAGCGACATTCATTTTATGTTTCCGGCGCCGGTAAGCCCCAAGATGGTGATTTTGTTTAAAGGGATATTAAATCTGTTTATAAATCTAGGACTGGCGTTGTTTATCGGATTTATGGGAGCTATCTATTTTCAGGCGGGTATAGGCCGGATGATTCTGTATGTGGCGCTGTATCTTTTATTTGAAAATGTGTTAGAAGCCAGTATGATGATTCTATGTTATGGGAATGAACGATTGCCCGAAGGATTTTTTAAAGTTCTTACGGTTGTATGTTACGGCTTGATGGCGGTATTTGTCCTGGTAGCGGCCTATATGCTGATGCAGAACGGTTTTTCCTTTGATGTAATCAAGGAGTATCTGGGCCTTCCTGTCATACAGCTCATTCCTGTGGTGGGATGGAATATTGCCATGATACGTCTGATATTCGTAGGCCCCACCATTTTGAATATCGTATGCACCGGACTGTTTTGCGTTTCCACCCTTGTACTGTTTGCGGTGGCTTATATGGCGGACTGCAAAGGGGAATATTACGAAGACGCGGCAAAATTCGCAGATGACTATGCAAAGCTGAAAGCCAACAAGGCCAAGGGTATTGTAGGAAATCCATTCAGTAAAAAGCAGCATTTTAAGGCGGCGGAGGTGGTATACAAAGGAAGCGGGGCGAAAGCGATCTTTTACCGGCAGCTTTTGGAATACAAAAAATCCAGGTTCTTTATTTTCGGATTTAACACGTTAGTCAGCCTGATTGTAGGCGCAGGGATCGCAGTGGTGGCGGTAATGACCGATATGACGGCGGAGGCCGGGGTCAACCGGGTTTTCATTATTCCCGGAATTATGGCGTATGTAATTTTCATCTTCAGCGGATACGCTACCAAATGGTCCCAGGAACTGGAAAATCCTTATACCTTTTTGATTCCGGACCGCAGCATACGAAAAATGTGGTACGCTACAAAGATGGAACATGTCCGGGCAGTGGTGGACGGCATATTGATGGCGGTGCCGGGAGCCGTTGTGATGAAATTGACGGTTTTGCAAACAGTATTGATCATTCTTTTGTATATCTGTCTTATGGCCAATAAACTGTACTATTTTATGCTTGCGGATTTTCTGGTAGGAAAAATCTTGGGCAGTGTGGGCAGAAGCATGGTAAAATTGTTTTTCCAGGGGATCGCCATCGGCATTGGGGTGTTAGCGGCAGTTTTAGGGGGTATGTTCTTAGGAATAGAGGCCGGCTTTGTCATTATGATTCTGGTGACTTTGGCCCTGACAATGATTGGCGCCCTGATTGCGGCAATGGCTTTTGAAAAAATGGAAGTGATGGAATAAAGGGAACGGTTTCTGTGATTGCAAACGGAGGCACAGCTCTGACGCTTAAAAAATTTCTCACAAAAAAACCTCCCATTTTATGGGAA
>CAMNQH010000039.1 GCA_946549035.1 uncultured Lachnospiraceae bacterium
TATCCGGCTGTATTTCTTTGCAGGTGTTTACCGCTTTTATTCCTGTATCAACTTTGATGACGGCAGGAAATCCCTCCATATTCAAAGACTTTCCAAGCAGATCCAGAATATACGGCTCGTCGTCCACGACCATGATTTTATATTCATTCATTACAAGTATTTTCCTTTGGGATGTTTTTTTGTTTTTTTCGCTTTTTGAAGGATACAAGCAGAATGTGTAAAGCCCTGTGAAAGCTATTCAAACAGAGTTAATTGGATTGGGCTGTTCTTTTCTTCAAAGCTGCATAGGTACTCAAAGATTTTTGAGTTATCATGCAGGATACCATTGTCCCCGCATATTTGATGAAATAATTTCATAAGTTCGTTGTTCTTTGGGCTGTTGATTTGATATTGCGTACTGTAAGTACGCATATATTTCTCCTTCATGTGTGGAAACAACCGGTCTAACTGGTTATAAAAATATTCCCTGTTTCCCTCCCGAAGTGTCAGACCCATCCCAAAGCAGATCACGCCATAAACCTTTGCTTCCACGCAATATTCTAAAATCCCTCTGATGTTTTCTTCCGTATCATTGATGAAGGGAAGAATAGGGCAGAGCCAGACAACTGTTGGAATGCCTGCTTCATTCAGCTTTTTCAGGGCGTTGGCTCGTTCTTTTGTTGTACTTACGTTTGGCTCAATTTTTCTGCATAAATCTTCATCATAGGTGGTCAGGGTCATTTGCACAACACATTTTGTTTTATCGTTGATTGATTTCAATAAATCCAAATCCCGTAATACCCGGTCGGATTTCGTTATCAAAGTAAAGCCAAAGCCATATTGATCTGCTAAAGCCAATGCTTTGCGAACATTCCCAATTTTACTTTCAAGGGGGATATACGGGTCTGTCATAGAGCCAGTACCAAGCATACATTTTGCCCGTTTCCGTTTTAGGGTATTTTCTAACAGCTCGATGGCATTTGCCTTAATTTCCACGTCCTCAAAATCATGTTCCATATGATAACATTTACTTCGTGAGTCGCAGTAGATACAGCCATGAGAGCAGCCGCGATATAAATTCATTCCATTTTTGGATGATAAGATACTTTTCGCATTTACAAAGTGCATAATTCTATCCTCGTTTCAAAATCATTTTACCCCATAGCGTAAAAAGGTTTTGAGCTTTCTTCCAAATCATATTGTAGCACATAAACATGATAAATGAAATGACAGGTTATGTAAAAAGATGGCTCTGATAAAACAAGAATATGAGCTATGTCTTGCATTTTGGCAACAAAATCTGCTGATACTGTCTACAGCAGCTTCAGTAATTGCTTCACAGTTGGCAATCAGTAAAAATATTTGCCAAAGAAAGCGGTTTGTGTGGTATCATATAAATATACCCCCTTTTCGCTGGATTGGCAGTAGGTGACTGCAAAAGTCAAAGTTGAGAGAATATTTTGACAATATATTTTGGGAAAAGTCTGGATCATGGGGAACTATATGAAGATATAAAAAAGATAATACGGATTAGGAGAAGCTAAAAAAGATCAAAGCCCAGAAGGGAAAAAATCCTATGGGAAAATGCTTTGGAGGGAACAATGAAAAAAATGTATTTTACCCAGCCGGCTCAGAACTGGCAGGAGGCCTTAATTCTTGGAAACGGCCGCATTGGAGCCGCCGTATTCGGCGGTATTGAAACAGAAAAGCTTGCATTGAATGAAGATACCTTATGGTCTGGATATCCCTTCCAGGACCATACCGGGGTGGAAGAAGGATACCTGGAAGAAATCCGCAGTCTTGCCAAGGCAGGAGAATACCGAAAGGCCACCCAAAAGGCGGAAAAGGCTTTTGGACAGGCTCAGGATACACAGATGTATGTCCCTTTTGGGAACCTTATCATAGAATTTTTAAATCAAGGTCCGGTTTCGGAATACCGCCGTTGGCTGGATTTGGACACGGCAGAAGCTTCGGTTTCCTATACTTGCGGAGAAAACCAGGTGATAAGGAGCTGTTTTATCAGTCAGCCGGCGCAGCTTTTGGTATACCGTATACAATCGAAAGAGCCGCTTACGGTACGACTTGCTTTGCAGGGGGGATATCTCACCGAGGCTGTATATGAACCGGGGAAATTGCGGGCTGTGGGACGCAGCCCCGGAAGAAATTCTTTTTTTAAAGGAGAAGCAGGGACAGAGAAAGCAGTTCCTGTGTTTTCTGACCAGCCCCAATTTATGGGAATGAGTTATGAAGGATGGGGAGAAATAGGAGGCAATTTCCAGTCCATGGAGGCGAAAGCAAACGGCCTGGAGATTTTTGGAGTCCGGGAAATCGTCTTATATTTTGCAATTCGGTCCAGCTTTGGGGGATTCCAGAAGCATCCCGTTCTGGAAGGGGTGGATCCGAAGGAATTTTTAACGAAGGATCTGTCCGGGATGAAGCAAGGATACGACAAAATTCGCGGGGAGCATCAAAAGGAATACAGACAATATTTTCAGCGGGTCACGTTTGAACTGCCGCAGGACGTCCCGGAGGACATGGATGTGAAGCAGCGTCTTTTGGACATGGAGCAAGGAAAACAAGATCGGGGATTGGAAGAATTTCTGTTCCATTACGGGCGGTATCTGTTGATTTCCTCCTCCCGTCCAGGGACCCAGGCGGCGAACCTCCAGGGAATCTGGAATGAAGAATTGATTCCCCCCTGGTTTTGTGACTACACCATTAATATCAATACCCAGATGAATTATTGGATGACGGGAGTCTGCGGACTGGAAGAATTAGAAGAGCCTCTGGTGGATTTGTGCGTGGATATGTTAAAAGAGGGAAAACGAACAGCCAAAATATATTTTGGACTGGAGGGAGCCTGCGCATTTCATAATGTGGATCTCTGGAGGAAGACGTCTCCCGCCAACGGCAAAGCCATGTGGAATTTCTGGCCTATGGGGTACGCCTGGCTGTGTAACGAGTTATATGACCACTATTTGTTTCGAGAAAAAAGAGAATATTTGGAAAAAATTTACCCGATTTTACGTGAAAATGTGCTGTTTGGTGTTGATGCAGTGACCTGGACGGAAAAAGGGTATGCCTTGACGCCGGCTACTTCTCCGGAAAATGAGTTTTTACATGAGGGGGAGAAGGTATCTGTGGCTTATTACAGCGAAAATGTGAATGCAATTCTTCGGAATTTGTTTCGAAATTATCTGAGATGTGTAAAAGTACTGGGCCGGGAAGATGATTTAAGCAGGGAAGCTGCAAAAGTGCTGGAGCAGATGGTTCCCATAGAAATAGGCGTTAGAGGACAGATTTTGGAATGGAATGAAGAATTGGAGGAAGCGGATGTCCATCACAGACATCTTTCCCACCTCTATGAGCTGCATCCGGGAAATGGAATCGGAAGAGAGAATCCGAAGCTGATGCAGGCAGCCAAAATTTCCTTGGACCAACGAGGCGGAGAGGGAACAGGATGGAGCCTGGCGTGGAAGATGCTGCAGCGGGCAAGGCTAAAAGAGGGGGCCTCTGTGGGTAAAATGATAAAGCAGCTGTTTTCCCTGGTAAAAGCCCGCCAGCCGGAGAATCTTCATAAGGGAGGGCTGTACCCTAATCTGCTGTGCGCCCATCCCCCTTATCAGATTGACGGTAATTTTGGCTATACGGCGGGAGTGGCGGAGGCGTTGCTACAGAGTCATGAGGGAATCATCCATATTTTGCCGGCATTACCTCCAGATTGGGAGCAAGGCTCTGTCAGCGGATTATGGGCCAGAGGCGGAGTTATGGTAGACATCCAATGGCAAAAAGAAAACGTCAGAGTTTGCCTGAGAAGCGAAAAAAGTCAGAATGTTACAATTCAGATCAAACAAGGAGAGGAGCAGAAGGTATTTTTACCGGCAATGGAGCAGATCTACTTGGAAGCCATGTGCTAAAAAATCGCCTATATGCCAAAAAACGCCTGAGAACGCATTTTGAGAACCTAAAAATTAGCGACGGCCTTCGACAAAAAAACAACGCATCTTGCAGTTACTATGTGAATACGTTTGAAGGAAACGAGAACTTTTGACAAATACTAAGTGCAGTTTACAGCAAAGTCAAAAAATGTCGAAGGAGTGAGAAAGTTTTCTATTGAATCCAACAGCACTTAGAATTATAATACAAATAGTTTCGTTTTTTGAGAATTTATCATAAAAAGTAGCAGGAGGTTTCCAGCATGGAAAAGCTGAACGTGGCAATTGCAGATGACAACGAAAGAATGTTACACTTATTAAGCAATATTATAAAAAGTGATGACGAATTACAGGTGGTAGGTACAGCGAAGGATGGAGAAGAAGCCTACGGTATGATAAAGGATAAAGAGCCGGATGTGGTGTTATTAGACATTGTAATGCCTAAATTGGACGGGCTTAGCGTTATGGATAAGATTAAAAATGACAGGAATATCAAAAAGCATCCGGCATTCATCATGATTAGCGCCATAGGCCAGGAAAAAATCACAGAAGACGCCTTTGCTCTGGGGGCTGATTACTATATTATGAAACCTTTCGATAATGATACGGTGTTAAGCAGGATTAAGTATGTAAAGAAACGCAGCAACCGTCTGGCAGGGGAAATCAAAAAAATCAATGCCTATGAAAAACAAGAAGAATATACGGAGCGGAATTTAGAGAGTGAAGTAACCGGGATTATCCATGAAATCGGAGTTCCCGCCCATATCAAAGGTTACCAATATTTGCGGGAAGCGATTATCATGTCTGTGATGGATATTGAAATGCTCAATTCCATTACAAAAATTCTGTATCCTACCATTGCCAAGAAATATCAGACAACGCCCAGCCGGGTAGAACGGGCCATTCGCCATGCCATCGAAGTAGCGTGGAGCAGAGGCAAGATGGACACCATAGATGAATTATTTGGCTATACGATTAATAACGGAAAGGGAAAGCCCACAAATTCGGAATTCATTGCTCTGATTGCAGACAAGATTCGATTAGAATATAAAAAGCGTTCCTGAGATTTTATAAAAACAGATAGATTATAGAGAAAGTTCCCGTTTGCTGCGATTATAATAGTACACATGGTCAGAGAGGATTTCTTCCGGTTCCAGTTGCGTTTCATTTACTTCCTGGATCATCTGATTAAACATCGCAGGATCCATTTCAGAGGTTGCCGGGATTAATAGTACTTCATGGATACTGCTGGGTATCATATAGAAATCAGACTGGAATTTTTGAGACAACTGATACATGAGATCCTGATATAGAATACATGCAGCTCCGTAGAGCCGTTGTCGGTTCGTCAGCACATAGATGGGAAGCGGAGAAGAGAATGAGGGCTGTTCTTGCAAGGGAAAGCCGGATAGAAGCTGGGACAAGGGTTCACAGCTTTTTTCCATCATAGCAGGAGTATTTTTTTGGGCCAGTTCCCAGAGCTGGCCGGTTTCCAGCTTCCACAGCTTCATATGGCTGTGTTGAATTAATATGGTAGCGCTTTTGGCGGGTTCAAAATAAAGCAGACAATAAAATACGATAGCCAGATCCAAGAAGGGAATGTGGGGAATTTTCCTTAAAAGTTCCCGGTTCCGGTTGTAATGGATTAATTTAAACATAACCCTGTTTTGGATGTGGGAGAATTCCTGAAAAAAAGAAACGTCTATAGGTTCTTTTGGACGGTAAGCATAATAATCTTCCAGAATATGGCTGTATGCTTGGGAAAAGTCCCATTCCCGAGCCGCTATTTTTTCATAGTAGGTCTGGATATAGATGGTGGGAGCGATATTTTGTCCCTTTTCTAGGATGGTTAAGCCCTCCAGGGGGGAGCGGTTGTTGCGGGGAATCGATTGAAATGTGATGGCAGTACCCGGGGGAAAATGCCCCTTTAGCTCTTCCAACAGCGTTGCTTTAAATAATTCGTAAGTCATAGAACCTCCTGTTTGTAAAACGGGTATTGTACTGGAGGCTATAGAAGATAAGATAGAAAAAATCCACGCAAATGTTTGCGTGGATTTACTGTATCATGTTTTAGAAAATAATTCAAGGAGAAATTTAATCCGTAGATTTTATTTCTTTCCAAAGCTCATTATATTTAGCGGTGGCAGCCTCGTCTAAGGACTTTAGTATTTCGCAACGGTCTAACACTTCCTTGGGCGGGAAAATAGTAGTATTATTCTGGAGATCTTCCTCCAAAGATTCCACCAGTGTTTTGTTGGGCGTTGCATAATAAACATATTCAAAATTCATGGCTGCAATTTCTTTGCGGCAAAGGAAATCCAGAAATTTCTCCGCGTTTTCCTGATGCTTGCAGGTTTTAGGGAGGAACCAGGAGTCAATCCACATATTGGAGCCCTCCTTGGGAACACAGTATCCCAGATTTTCATTTAATTCAATGGCATATCCGGCTTCTCCGGAATAGACTAAGGCCAGAGCGGCGTTTTCCCCAATCATTTCATCCTGGGCTTCGTCTACTAAGTAGGAGTACACCAGAGGCTTCTGCTGAATGAGAATTTCCTGAGCTTCCAGCAGTTGAGCTTCCTCTGTTGTATTAAGAGAATATCCCTTGTATTTCAACGCGGCCATAAAAGAGTCCCGAACACTGTCAGCCATAATGATCTGGCCTTTGTACTTTTCATTCCACAGGCAGTCCCAGGACTGCATATCTGCTTCGTCCACCATATTTTTATTATACAAAATTCCTACCGTTCCAAAAAAGTAAGGTATGGTGTACTTATTTTCCGGATCAAAAGCTTTGGAAAACTCGAAGTAAGTAGTATCCAGGTTGGAAAGATTAGAAAATCCGTCAAAATTTATTTCCAAGGTTTCTCCTTCGTTGATCAGCTTTTCAATCATATAGTCGGAGGTGCAGATTAAGTCATAGTCAATGGAGCCGGCTTTGTATTTGGTATACATATTTTCCGGAGTAATATACTCCTCATATTCCACTTGTATGCCGGTTTCTTCTTCAAACATTTCAATTGCTTTTGGATCTAAATATTTTCCGTAATTTAAAACAGTAAGGGTATTTTCGTCGGAACCGGAGTTTTGACATCCGGTAAATAAGCATACTGCAAATAATGTTGCGAAAAGAGCTGCAATTCTTTTTTTCATAAATTTATCCTATCCTTTCCTTGGCAAGTTTGTCTTTGCGGGAGGAACCAAAATTCATCACCAGCAAAAGAATCAGCGCAATAAAAAACAGAATGGTAGAGAGGGCATACATTTCCGGGATAATTCCCTTGCGCATCTCGGTATATATCATCGTAGAGAGGGTGTTGATACCGGCTCCCTTCGTAAAATAAGTGACGGAAAAATCGTCTAAAGACATGGTCATGGCCATTAATGCACCAGAGAATACACCGGGGCGGATCTGAGGCCAGATAATTTTCCGAAATGCATAGAAAGGAGTAGCCCCCAAATCCAGGGCTGCTTCATAGGTATTCTGACTGCATTGCCGCAGCTTTGGCAGCACATTGAGAATAACGTAAGGAATGTTAAATGTGATATGTGCAATCAACACGGTGGACATTCCAAGCTTTGTAAATCGTACAAACAACAGCATCATGGATAATCCGGTCACAATGTCTGCATTTAGCAGCGGAATATTGGTAGCTCCTAACATAATCGCCTGCTTTTTGGCTTTCATAGCGTGGATTCCAAGGGCTGCCAGCGTTCCTAAAAGAGTGGCCAAAAGAGCGGAAATTACAGTAATAAAAATGGTAGTAGTAAAAGCGGCTTTAATGGTGTTGTTATGAAAAAGCTGCTGATACCATTTTAAGGTAAAGCCTCCCCATACCACCCGGGATTTGGAATTGTTAAAAGATAATACGATAAGGACTGCAATGGGGAGATACAAAAATAGAAAGATCAGTCCCAAATAAATCCGTTCCGCTGATTTTTTTACCATACGCCGGCGCCTCCTCCCTCTTTATCGTGGGCACTCATCAATGCCATGCTTGCAATTACAAATACCATCAATACAATCGAGAGACCGGAACCCAGATTCCAGTTATATTCTTGCATAAAAGCTTGCTCGATGACGTTGCCGATCAGCAGTACCTTTCCGCCTCCCAACAGATCCGAGATCGCAAAGGAAGTCAGCGCCGGAACAAAGACCATGATAATACCGCTGACTACCCCGGAGATCGTTAAAGGCAGGATGATTTTAAAAAATATGGTAACGCTGCCGGCTCCCAGATCTTTTGCGGCTTCAATAATATCCTTGCCGATACGGGCCATGGAATTATAAATGGGCAGTATCATAAACGGAAGAAAATCGTATACCATGCAAAATACCACGGCGGTAGGCGTGTTTAAAATATCCAAAGGAGGAATGCCCAGCGTTTCTAATACCGAGTTAATGACCCCATTGTTGGATAAAAGCATTTTCCAGGCCAGAATCCGAAGCATGAAGTTCATCCACATGGGCAATATAAATATAAACACGATTAAATTCTGGTGTTTCTTCCTTATATTACTTAATATCATAGCAAGCGGATAGGAAAGTACCAGGCAAATGGCAGTACATAGGAACGCCAGCTTCAAAGAAAGGAATAGCGCTTTAGAGTGGATGGGCGTTCCAATGGCCAAGATATTGGAGAGGGTGGCTTCTCCCGTTTGGTTGGTCAGGGCATAATATAAGATCATGATGATTGGAAGTAAAATAAATCCAATAATCCATACAAGATAAGGACCTGCCAGGAACTGGCGCTTCAATTTATTCATCTGTTTCCACCGCCCTTTCGTCACTGGATTCTGGTTTATGCATAATCTGGATATTAAAAGGGTCAATGTGAATGCCTACATGAGAGCCTACGGGATGCATTTGAGTGGTGTGAACCAGCCATTCAAAGCCGTTGGCCATTACGTCAATTTCCCAGTGTACGCCTTTAAAAATCAAGGACGTCACTTCACCGGCAAGCTGTCCGTTTGACGGATCTACCAATTCTACATCTTCCGGACGGATTACCACGTCCACCGGTTTTTGCTGTCCGAATCCCTCGTCCACACAGGGTAGCGTTACGCCCAAAAGTTCCACCAGACGGTCCTTAACCATGATTCCGTCTATAATATTGCTTTCTCCGATAAAATCCGCAACGAAAGCATTGGAGGGTTCGTTGTAAATATCCTCCGGCGTACCGATTTGCTGAATATAGCCTTGATTCATTACCACAATCGTATCGGACATGGTAAGAGCTTCCTCCTGGTCGTGGGTGACATAGATGAAGGTAATGCCCAGCTCATTTTTCAGCCGGATTAATTCATATTGCATATCCTGGCGAAGCTTCAGATCCAGCGCGCCTAGGGGCTCGTCTAAAAGGAGTACCTTTGGCTCGTTGACAATCGCCCGGGCGATGGCGATCCGCTGCTGTTGGCCGCCGCTGAGAGAGTCTACGCTGCGCCCCTCAAAACCGTCCAGATTCACAAGCTTTAATGCATATTTAATTTTATCTTGGATGTATTGCTTTGACTTTTTCCGTATTTTCAGGCCGAAAGCGATGTTTTCTGCAATGGTCATGTGAGGAAATAAGGCATATTTTTGGAATACGGTATTTACTTGCCGCTGATTGGGGGACAAGCTTGTTATGTCCTTCCCGTCAAAAATCACCTGCCCCTGGTCCGGTGTGTCAAAGCCTCCGATTAAGCGCAGGGTAGTAGTCTTACCGCAGCCGGAGGGACCTAGCAGGGTAAGGAACTCATTTTCCCGGATATACAGATTTAAATCGTCCAAAACTGCAGCGCCGTCAAAAGATTTGGAAATATGGACTAAGTCGATTAATTTCTTACTCATTGGTATCCTCCTTAAAAGCTGGGGGGAGTGGCTACCCAGATCAGGGAAGCCGGACGCCCGCCATACGCTTCTATATAATGGCGTTTTCCTGATTTAAAATAAAAGGATTCTCCCTGACGGACAATAAAAGAGCGGGGGCCGTGGAAAATCTTAATCGTTCCCCGAAGCACATATCCAAATTCTTCTCCCTCATGAGGGGTATGCACCTGGGATTTCCCGCCGGGATATAAGGTGAGCCGTAAAGGTTCCATGGAATTTTTCTGAGCGTTGGGAATAATCCATTCCACACGGCTTTTATTTTCTTCATCCTCTTTTTCAAAATAGTCTTCCTCTTTGAAGACCAGCTGCTCCGGTTCCTCATCTGTGAAAAAATCAGCCGGAGTCGTTCCCAGACATTGAATCAAGTCTAATAGCGTACTGACAGAGGGGGTGGTAAGATTCCGCTCCAGCTGGGAAATATATCCCTTGGAAAGTTCACTCCGGTCCGCCAGCTCTTGCTGAGTCAATCCGTACAAGATGCGCAGCTCCTTCATTCTTTTCCCAATGTCCATGATAATCCTTCTTTCTTCTAGCAATACAAATTCCCTCAGGACAGGCAGCCGGCGGGAATAAAAGTAACAGTATATTTTTAGTTTAATAATATTAAACAAAGCAATCCTAATTATATCGTGAAAAAGGAAAAAGTCAAGAGGATTTTCCGGGAATATCCAAGTTTTTTTTCGATACATCAAAAGATGCGCCGAAAGTAAATAAAAAAATGAAAAAAAGGCTTGAAAAATAGAACAAAAGGAGATATAATAGCAAAGGATTGTGTTTCAGGAAAAGAATAACAGTCTAAGCCGAAGTAGCGCAGTTGGTAGCGCGTCGCATTCGTAATGCGCAGGTCGAGGGTTCGAGTCCCTTCTTCGGCTGTATGGGATGCTTGTAGAAGCATCCCATTTTTTCTTTGCCAATTGTGTATCAAAGCAATAGGAAAGTGATTCCAGGAACATGTTTTTGAAATTTTTGTAAAAAGGGGAGAGCATCATGTACGACCAATTAACCGAACAGGATATTCAAAAAATAAAAGAAGAAATTGAATATCGAAAGCTGGTGGTGCGTAAGGAAGCCATCGAAGCCGTAAAGGAGGCCAGGGCTCACGGGGATTTAAGTGAGAATTTTGAATATCATGCGGCAAAAAAGGATAAGAATAAAAATGAAAGCCGGATCCGCTACTTGGAGCGCATGGTTAAGACAGCAAAAATCGTTTCTGATGATTCCAAATCAGATGAAGCCGGCATAAATAAAACCGTAACATTATATATGGAAGACGATGACGAGACGGAAACATACAAGCTGGTGACCACCGTTCGGGGGAATTCTATCCAGGGAAGAATTAGCATTGATTCTCCCTTGGGAAAAGCCATTTTAGGGAAAAAAGTAGGGGAGCGCGTCTATGTAAAGGTAAATGATTCCTTTGGGTACTATGCCTTGATTCAGTCTGTGGAGGATACCGGAGAGGAAGAAGATCAGATTCGAGGATTCTAAGGCGCATATGAAACAGGGAGGATACAAGGGATGAAAGAAGAAATGATAATCTATTACAGGTGGAATTCTCCCGAAGAACCTTCCAAAACTCATCATGAGCATGGAAGGTATTTATTAAAACAGGCTTTGAAAAATGAATGCGGAATTGAATTTTTAGAAGAAATGATTGAATATCAAGCATGTGGGAAACCTGTGCTAAAGCATAGCGCCCTTTTGTTTAGCATCAGTCATTGCAAAGGAATGGCGGTATGCGCCTTATCTCAGGCTGGGATCGGCGTGGACGTGGAGGGCTTACGGCGGGTGACGGATGCTTTGATTGATAGAGTCTGCAGTGAAAAAGAAAAACAATATGTAAAGGAATGCGGCCCTGCTCATGAGGCGTTGCGGTTTCTTCGGCTGTGGACATTAAAGGAAAGCTATTTGAAAATGACCGGGGAGGGTTTACGGGCCCCCTTACATCAAGTAGAGTTTGAAATAAGAAAAGAACCTGGAGCAGGAATCTGGATACTTCCAAATGAAATCATCAGTTCCAAGGAAGGAAGCTTCTGGCAGATAAAATTAAAAAAAGATTATATTTTATCTGTCTGTTTGGAAACGCCAAAGGCGTCATCTGGTCTGTTAAAAAAAGAGCCTGTCATGAAAGAAATGTAAAGGAACGTTGAATCCATCAGCGTTTCTCTTGCATTGTCAGGATGTCTGTGATATACTGTCAAGCGTTGCGGTCTTAAATATTGAAGGTTAGACCGGTAAAATTTAGATCCGTGTGTTCGAGACCTTCCACACGTAAAACAAAACTAAAGGAGACAAGAAAATGAGAAACAAACAAGTATTATTTTTGGCACAGGCAGCTATGATTGCGGCCATCTATGTAGCATTCACCTTTGTAAGCAGCTCTCTTGGGCTTGCCTCTGGCACAATTCAGGTGCGGATTTCCGAAGCATTATGTATTTTGCCCATATTTACCCCGGCGGCAATTCCGGGGCTGTGGCTGGGATGCTTTCTGGCCAACCTATTGACGGGATGTATCTTAGTGGACGTGATCTGCGGGAGCGCTGCAACCTTAATCGGAGCCGTGGGAACCTATTTGCTGAGAAAACATAAGCTGGTTTCTACCTTTCCGCCTGTGATTGCCAATATGATTGTGGTGCCTTTTGTACTGCGTTATGGATATGGCTTGACGGCCATATATCATGGAACGGACTGGTCTATCCCCTTTCATGCCCTAACTGTTGGAATCGGGGAGGTAGTTGCTTGTGTTATTTTGGGAAGCATCTTAAAAAAGGTATTGTCCCGGTATCAGAATGTAATTTTTATGCAGGAAGCAAAATAGGCGCCGCCAGATCAAAGAAATAATCTTTCTTCAAAGAGTCATTGCGGTTGACGAATCTGAGAAAACTGGATATAATGGTTTCTGTCAGGGCGTTACGCTGTATTTTAGGACCCGCCGGACAAACAGAACGATCATTTTACGAAAGCCACATCTTCCGATTAAGATGTGCCGAATCTGGAGGGAGAGCATGAAAAAATTAGAAGATTATGTAAGAAATATTCCGGATTTTCCGGAACCTGGTATTATTTTCCGTGATGTAACCAGTATTTTGCAGGATCCAAATGGACTTGCCATGTCCATTGACGGACTTTTGGATATGCTGAAAGATGTGGAATATGATGTGGTGGTAGGGCCGGAATCCCGGGGATTCATTTTTGGCGTTCCAGTGGCTTATGCAACACAAAAAGGATTTGTTCCGGTGCGTAAGAAAGGAAAGCTCCCCTGCGAGACAGTAGCGGCAGAGTATGATTTGGAATATGGAAGCGCCGTGTTGGAAATGCACAAGGATGCAATCCAGCCAGGGCAGAAAGTAGTGATTGTAGACGATTTGATTGCTACCGGCGGCACCATAGAGGCTATTATAGGCCTGGTGGAACAATTAGGAGGCGAAGTGGTAAAGATTTGCTTTGTCATGGAGCTTGCAGGATTAGAAGGAAGAGAAAAGCTGAAAGGCTATCAAGTAGAGAGTATTATTACATACGAAGGAAAATAGTATGGCGCCAGGAAGTCCTGGAGACGCGCAAAGAAAGGAAAGAAAGTTTCCGGTGCGTCCCAGGCGGCCTGGCGTCGATTGTTATTAAGAAGTAAGAATAAAGAATAGAACAGGAGCAGGCAGATGCGGATAGGATTCGGATATGACGTACACAAATTAATAGAACATAGAGCGTTGATTTTAGGGGGCGTTACCATTCCCCATTCTTTGGGGCTTTTGGGACATTCGGACGCAGATGTGCTGGTGCACGCAGTGATGGACGCTCTGCTGGGAGCGGCGGCTCTTGGAGATATTGGGAAACATTTTCCAGATACGGATCCTGCATATAAGGGAATTTCCAGCTTAAAGCTTTTGGAGCATGTGGGGAATTTGCTTTTGAAAGAAGGATATGTGATAGAAAATATTGACGCCACTATCATAGCCCAGGAGCCTAAGATGCGTCCTTATATAGAAGAAATGGAGCAAAATATGGCCCGGGTATTGGGGATTTCCCCAGGGCAGGTGAATGTGAAAGCGACTACAGAGGAAGGACTGGGCTTTACCGGGACGCGCCAGGGAATTGCAAGCCAGGCGGTTTGCTCCCTTTCCGGTTTCTATGAGGGCAGTGTTTTGACGGCAGGCCGGGGAACGGAAGGGTGCGAGGGATGTTCAGGGTGCAAAAAGCAATGATACGGTATCTGAAGCAAGAAGAAAAGATTAAGACCCGGAAGCTCTATGAGACATGTTTTCCGGAGGACGATGCATCCTTTGTAGATTATTATTATCAATATAAGACCCGGGAGAACCGGATTTTGGTTATGGAAGAGGAAGAGGGGGAACAAAAGCTGCAGGCTATGATCCACCTAAATCCCTATGAGTTTCAGATTTTCCATAAGACGGCCAGGGTGAGCTATATAGTAGCCGTTGCGTCGGACCCGTCTATGCGCAGACAGGGAAAAATGGCTATGGTGATGAAACGGGCGCTGACAGACTTAGCAAAAGAAGGACAGCCCTTTGCGTTTTTGATTCCTGCGAATCCGAAAGTCTATGAATCCAGCGGTTTTGTTTTTATTTCCACAGAAGCGTATCAGGGGCTGAACCATCAGATGATGAAAGAGGCGGGAAGCTTACAGGCGGCGGAGCTTGTTTCGGGGAGCTTGGCAGGGCAGGAATCTTTGACCTTGGCTCTGCCAGAAGATATCCCCCAGATGGCGTTTTTTGCCAATGCGCATATGAGCCTGGAATATGACGTGTTTCCCCTTAGAGATGCGCCGTATTATCGGCGGATGTTGGAAGAGCTGAAAAGCCAGCGGGGCGGCTTTCTTTTGCTGAAAAACCAGCAGGAGATTATGGGGATTGTTTCCTATGGAGTAGATGGAACCCAAAAAGAGATTCAGGAGATTTTAGTAAAGCCCAGAGCACAAACAATTTTAACAGAGCGTTTGCTGGACTTTTTTCATGGGGAGCTTTTTCATATATCGGATATGAATTATATGGTCCGAATTCTCAGTATCCGTCGTCTGGTAAAACTTTTATCCAGTGAACGGCCTATAAGCCTAAACGTGCAGGTGACGGATGACGTAATAGAAGAAAATAACGGCTGTTTTGCAATCCGAATCCACAGACAGGGAGGCAGTGTATCTGAGATTGACCAAAAAGAGACGACCTGCGCTATGGATATCCGGCAGCTGGCCGGCGTCTTGTTTGAAAAGCAGCGGATTTTTATACGGGAGTGGGTGTAATCCTATTGACAAAAATCCTGATATAGCATAAATTATGTTGTATATGTAAAAAGCGCTGAATAGAAAATGTAAGGAGCAGTATATGGGATTGATCCAGCATGTCAAAGAAGAATTTCAAATCATCCGAGAACGAGATCCGGCTATTAAGTCGCCAATGGAGGTGCTGCTGTACCCAAGCTTTAAAGTGATGTTAAGCTACAGGAGAGCTCACAGGCTTTATGAAAAAGGCCATTTTTTCCGGGCCAGGAGAATTTCCCAGCGGGCGGCGCGAAAAACCGGAATCGAGATTCATCCGGGAGCAGTGATTGGCAAAGGATTTTTTATAGACCATGGCAGCGGCGTGATTATTGGAGAGACGACTGTCATCGGAGATAATGTGACCCTATACCAGGGAGTGACCTTAGGAGGCACAGGCAAGGAAACCGGAAAACGTCATCCCACGCTTTGCGATAATGTTATGGTCAGCGCCGGAGCAAAAATTATAGGCTCTTTTACCATTGGGGAGAATTCCAAGATTGGAGCCGGTTCCGTGGTGTTGGAGGAAGTCCCCCCGAACTGTACCGTCGTAGGTGTGCCAGGGAGAATCGTAAAACAGAACAATATAAAAGTGCCTCGTATTGACATGTGCCAGGTGGATTTGCCCGACCCGGTTATGGAAGATATTCTTCTGCTTCAGAGGGAGAATTCCGCCCTCTGCAACCGTGTAATTGATTTGGAGAAAGAAATAAAGGAACTGCGCCAAAGCAGGCGCAAGGAGGAATCGAATGAAGATCTATAATACACTGTCCAGACAAAAAGAAGAATTTATTCCCCTCAAAGAAGGGAAAGTAAGCATGTATGTCTGCGGCCCTACGGTTTATAACTTGATTCATATCGGAAACGCCAGGCCCATGATTGTATTTGATACGGTGCGCCGTTATTTAGAGTATAAAGGATATGAAGTCAATTATGTTTCCAACTTTACAGATGTGGATGATAAGATTATAAAGAAAGCCCAGGAAGAAGGGATATCCCCCCAGGAGGTTTCGAAACGGTATATTGAAGAATGCCAAAAGGACATGTCGGCTTTGCATGTAAAAGAAGCTACCAGCCATCCTTTGGCCACGGAGGAGATCGGCGGTATGCTGGAAATGATTGAAACCCTGATAGAAAAAGGGTTTGCATACCGGGTAGAGGACGGCACCGTTTATTTCCGTACCAGAAAATTTCCGGAATACGGAAAACTGTCCCATAAGAATCTGGATGATCTTCAGGCGGGACATCGGGAAATTCAGGTGACCGGCGAACAAAAAGAAGACGCCTTTGACTTTGTGCTCTGGAAGCCGAAAAAAGAAGGGGAACCCTATTGGGAATCTCCCTGGTGCCAGGGCAGGCCGGGATGGCATATTGAATGCTCCGTCATGGCAAGAAAATATTTGGGAGATACCATTGATATCCATGCAGGAGGGGAGGATTTGATTTTCCCCCACCATGAGAATGAAATTGCCCAGAGCGAAGCGGCCAATGGCAAAGCCTTTGCAAAATATTGGATGCATAACGGATTTTTGAATATTGATAACAAAAAAATGTCAAAATCTCTGGGGAATTTTTTCACAGTGCGGGAAATCAGTCAAGAGTATGATTTACAGGTGCTGCGCTTTTTTATGTTGAGCGCCCATTACAGGAGTCCGCTGAATTTTAGCCGGGAGCTCATGGATGCGGCTTTCAGCGGCTTAGAGCGGATTCTTACGGCGGCGGATCGTATTCGGCGTCTGATGGAGGCGGCGACAGAAGGAGACATGACCGGGGAAGAGAGCTCCCTGCTGGAGGAGAGCCGTCGTTTTGTACAAAAATTTGAAGAAGCCATGGAGGACGATTTCAATACGGCAGACGGCGTATCCGCTGTCTTTGAATTGGTGAAATTTTTTAATATTCATACTTCTGGAGAATGCACCGGGACATTTTTGGAAAGCTGCTATGGACGTCTGAAAGAATTGTGCGATATTCTGGGCATTGTGATTGACAAAGAGCCGGAAGTCTTAGATCAGGAAGTGGAAGCTTTGATTGAGGAACGCCAGGCCGCCAGAAAAGAAAAGAATTTTGCCAGAGCGGACGAGATCCGGGATACTCTGCTGCAAATGGGAATTGTATTGGAGGATACCAGAGAAGGGGTAAAATGGAAGAGGGCATAAATGCGTATATTTTAAAGGAATTTCAGATTGCAAAGCAGGATCTTCGCACATACTCCCCTCTGACCTTAGCCTATATTGGCGACGGGATTTACGACCTTATTATTCGCTCCATTGTGGTTGGAGAAGGAAATACCAATGCCAATCTTCTCCATAGAAAAACCAGCAGTATGGTAAAAGCTAAGGCTCAGGCGGAGATGATAGAAGCCTTGCTGCCGAAGCTCTCCCAGGAGGAAGAGGCCGTCTACCGCCGGGGCAGGAACGCCAAATCCCCTACCATAGCCAAAAACGCCACGGTATCTGATTACCGCATGGCTACTGGATTTGAGGCTTTGCTGGGATATTTGTATTTGGAAGACAATTTTGTACGGCTGGTGGAATTGGTGAAGCTGGGGCTTACATCTATGCAAGAGCCTGAGAGAAAAGGAGAATAATGTGAGATACGAGGAATTGACCATAGAAGGAAGGAATGCAGTACTGGAAGCCTTTCGTTCCGGAAAGACCATTGATAAGCTGTTTCTTTTGGATGGCTGCAAGGACGGGCCGATTTGCTCAATTATAAGAGAAGCCAAAAAGCACGATACGATTGTCAGCTATGTGACAAAAGAACGGCTGGATCAGATGTCTGAGACCAAGAAGCACCAGGGCGTCATTGCATCGGCGGCGGCATATCAATACGCTCAAGTGGAGGATATGCTAAAGGATGCCAGAGAAAAAGGGGAAGCGCCTTTTCTTTTCCTTTTGGACAGTATCGAAGACCCTCATAATCTGGGGGCGGTAATTCGGACGGCAAACCTAGCGGGAGCCCATGGGGTCATTATCCCGAAGCGCCGGGCGGTGGGGCTTACGGCGGTTGTAGCAAAAACTTCTGCAGGAGCCGTGAATTATACGCCGGTGGCCAAAGTTACGAATCTTTCTGCTACCATCCGGGAGCTGAAAGAAGAAGGCATGTGGTTCGTCTGTGCAGATATGGACGGCCAGCTGATGTACCAGGTGGATATGAAAGGCCCCTTGGGCCTGGTAATTGGCAGCGAAGGCGCGGGGGTCAGCAAGCTGGTAAAGGAGCAGTGTGATTTTACGGCGGCGATTCCCATGAAAGGGAATATTGATTCTCTGAACGCCTCGGTGGCGGCAGGTGTGCTGGCTTATGAGGCTGTACGGCAAAGGATGGTTTTGTGAGACCTTTCGAGGAGATGACGGACGAAGAATTAATACGAAGCCTGCGGGAAGGCAGGACAGAAATTATGGATTATATTCTGGAAAAATATAAGTTCCTGGTACGGCGAAGAGCCAATGCAATGTTTTTGATTGGCGGGGAACCGGAAGACTTGATACAGGAAGGAATGATTGGGCTGTTTAAAGCAATCCGTGATTTTAAAGAGGAACGGGAAGCCTCCTTTTACCATTTTGCGGATTTGTGCGTTACCAGGCAGATTTACCGTGCCGTTGAGGCGTCCCAGCGAAAAAAACATCAGCCCTTAAATTCTTACGTATCCTTAAATGACCGGGAGGGAGAATCAAACGGATTAGTCCCTCAGATGTTTTCTGTGGCGGAAGACGCAAATCCAGAACAGCTGCTGATTGATCGGGAAACCGCAGCGGCTATGGAAGAGCAGATGAACCATGTATTGAGCAAAATGGAAAAACAAGTGATGAAATATTATCTGGGAGGCCTGAATTACCACCAGATCGCAGAAGCCATGGGAAAAAAGCCTAAGGCGATTGATAATGCTCTGCAGCGGATCAAAGGAAAGCTTGGCGGGATCAGGAAGGAAATACGGTAAAAGGAGAGTAGGCCATGGGATATAAGACGAATGAGCTGTGGAAATTGGCGGAGGAATACCAGGTAAAGGCGAAGGAAGCTTTTACTATGAAAAATCTTGAAGAATCAGCCAGGTTGGCACAAGAGGCCGTTCGCCTGTATAAAGTATGCGAAGACGATTATCAGTATGCAAAATGTCTGAATTTCCTGGGAGTGATTTATTCCAATATGGGTGAAGAATCCATGGCGGTGGATTATTATTTGGAAGGGCTGGAATATGCGAAGGAGAAAGGTTATTATGATATTCTGTCAATATTTTATAATAACATTGGCTCCAGGTATCAAAAGCTGGGGCAGCACCAAAGGGCGATCTTATATTTTGAGAAGGCGCTGGAGGCTTGCTGCAAAGAAGAGTCTTATGGGGAGAAAGCAGGAGAGAATAGAGAAGACCATTGGGACAATTTGTTTGTGTATGAATTGAATTTGGCGATTTCGTATCAGAAGCTGGGAGATCCGGCGGAAGCATCTCAACATTTGAGAGTGGCGGAAAATGCCATGGAGCGGGCGAAAATCAAGGATTTCAAATTGGCAGTTTTAACAACCAAGTGCAGTATTTTCTGGGATATGGGAAATCACAGCTATATGAAGGAGCATTTGGAAGAACTGTTATCGCTAAGTCGAAATCTGGATGTAGTAAATGACTATATTCAAAATGTGCAGGAACTGGCGGAGGTTCTGAATAAAGCCGGAGAATATGAAGCATGGCGGGAACTTTTAAGAATGGTGGAGGAGGTTGCCCGTCAGCAGGACAGAATCTATTATCATCTCATTTCCGTGGAAATGTGGATGGATTATTATTATGCTATCGGAGAGATGGAAGAGTATAATGCCTTGTGTATCCGTCATTCTAAGCTTTGCAGGCAGCAAAACAGCGTAGAATGTAGAGAACGGGTGAAAGCGTTAGATACACATATTGCATTAAAAGAGACGGAAGCGGAGCGCCGCATGGCACAGCTCCAGGCGGAGACCGACAGTTTGACGGGCATTGGCAATCGATATGGCCTGGAAAAGAAAAGCCGCCAGCTGCTCCAGCAGCACCTTAAGAGCGATAAGCCCATTGCCGTTGGGATACTGGATGTGGATTGTTTTAAGGAAATGAACGATACTTATGGCCATAATGCAGGGGACGAGTGCCTGCGCCGGGTGGCAGGCATTCTGCAAAATGCGGTAGACAGCTATGGGAGCGTGTTTCGCTTTGGCGGAGACGAGTTTGTGATTTTAATGCCGGAAGGAAACAGCGAGACAGCAGAACAGGTGGCGGAACGCATTAAAAAGAAGATTGAAGAAGCTCGAATTGAGAATGTCAATTCAACAGTTACGGGGACACTTACCCTTTCTCAAGGCTACGCTTGCTTTAAACCAGCAGAAGGGGAGCATTTAGCAGGCCTCTTGGCACATGCGGATAAGGCGCTTTATAGGATCAAAGGCCGGGGAAAGAACGGCTGGTTTGTATTAGAGGAATGTAAATGATAGAAAAGAAAGATATCCTGCCTGTATCCTTTCTGAAAAAATCACCCTTTACGGGAAGCCATCAGGGAATGCGGTATCGTCTGGAAAAAGCCGAAGGAGAGGGTGGAGACTGTTTAAGGGTGATTTTATGGGAAGGTCCCTATAGTATGGATGCAACTCCGGAAGAAAAAAAGGAGAGCCAGGAATTTGTGTTTTCCGACGATGGCATTTGCCAAGCCTTGCATTGGCTCAATGAAACCTGGGACAAGCAGCAGGAAAGGTTTCGCCAGGCGCAGGAACATTGGTGAATTAGATTGCTTATCAAAACGCCTGGTCTGGCAAATAAAAATTTTAGAAAGTTTTGTAATTTTATATTGACAAGTGCTACATTATGTAGTATAGTTTTAGAGGTCGGTGATACACAAAATGTTTCCGACACAGGCTGCTGTGGCTCAGTCGGTAGAGCGTCGCATTGGTAGTGCGGAGGTCACGGGTCCGATTCCCGTCAGCAGCTTTTTAGAACCTTGAGAAATCAAGGTTTTTTTGTTGTGTCAAAGTAAAAATAAAAGGAAGAGGTCGAGAGCTCTTCCCAAGGCTCAAAGGAAGGTGATAATTGAATAGACTTTGCACCTGAGTTGTGATATACTTACGTTGTAACAAGGTTAGTTGCAATAGAAGGTAGGTGAGTATATGCCAAGTGATAAAGAAATGATAAATAATTTAATTGATAACTATACAAGTCTACAGCGCATCAAAACCGCACAGGACACACAAAAAGAAATTGATTATCAATTAAAAATATTAAAAGCAAAACTTGAATCTTTTGGTATTGCAACAACTGACTTAGATTTATAAAAATTAATATCACATAAACCAAGGTGTAAAGTCTATTGAATTATTAAAGAGTTACACCTTTTTAATTTGATTAAATTTATAGCAGTATTATAGAAATTCAGGATTGCGACCTGAAAAACTTATCAAATTAAAAACACTTCCATCGAAAATTATATCAGTAACTGTCATTACCCTCAGTGAACAAGGGGACACACGCCCCAAGTGCCGTCTTTTGGCGGCTGGCGGCGTGTGCCCCCTTGTTCACTGAGGCTGCCATTTATAGTTGAAAGAGCATATACGTTACTTATTCTTCATATTGTTGCACATGAAGGAAACAAACGCCAAGATCAACAAGAGAAAGATTGTCGCCATATCCCAGATATCCAGAATGGGCTCTGAAATCATCTTTGATAGTACTATATTGATGATAAACAGGAACGGGATAGCCATTAAAAAAGTGATTCCGAAAGCAATACCGTTTCTTCTTGTTCCAATGCGGACAAAGACTACAACTGTAATCCATAAAAATAATATGGAAATGACTGCCATAATGGAGCCAATTGAAAATACTTCCTTTGTTTTTAGGAGACGGCTCAATAAGAATAAATAAGGAACGGTAAACATACTAAACGAAATCAAACTTACGGCAATTCCTCTTTTTCCCAAGACAATACTTGGAAAAATCAGAACCCATGCAAAAACAATCGAGCAGGCTGGAATTAAGGACCATGTGAGTTTGCCGGATATGGCGATGTTGCAGATAAAGCATATCATGATTCCTAAAAAGAGCGTTCCGGAAAAAAGAATGGCAATCATTTTTTTGTTTATCATGTTATGTTCCTCTTTTCTTTTTAAGGAAATCAGATGTTCCTCAGCTCTTTTTTCATAATTTTCCAGATTGACTTCTGTTCCGCTTAACAGGTCGTTTACTGTGATTCCCAGAATTTCACAAAGCTCCAGCATAATAGATGAGTCAGGCATACTTTTTCCGGTTTCCCATTTAGAAACGGCCCTGTCTGTAATATTTAGTTTTTCTGCTAACTGGGCTTGCGTTAGCTTTTTTTCTTTGCGACATTTGGCAATAAAAGATCCGATTTCCCCTTGATTCATGGTAGTTCTCCTTTTCCTGTTTCATATTTTTAGGTAATTGGGAAAGTCAAAGCCACGAGAATATTCAGCTAAGTTTTGAGTTTCGCAATTTCTTATTTCATATTTTCATCTTTCACCTGAAATGATACGACAGATGGAATGATTTTTACACGAACCAGCAGTAGAATTGTAAGATTCAACCGCTGGTTGGAAGCTTTAGATGTATTTAGAAAGCTTGACTGTTTTTACTGCTTTACAATTACAGTAGCTATTGTGCCATTTTATCATAATTCTGTGTGTGAATAAATAGTGGAAGCAGACAAAACCATATTATAACAGAAAAAAGCTTGGTTTAAAACCAGGAGTATACTATGAAATGAAACCTTTCAGGAACCTTTGTTTGTACATAGATAAACAATAATTTATGATTGACAATAATGTGTGTCGTACAGTATAATATAATACATACCAGTAGAACAAAGGAGGATATGTATGGGAGAGGAAAAAGATTTATTGGGCAGCCTGGTGCTGGAGCTTCGCAGAGGAACGCTGATTTTAAGTGTTCTTAGCCAGGTGCAGGAACCCAAGTATGGATACGCATTGGTGCAATGCCTGGAAGAAAAAGGCGTGGCCATAGATCCGAATACGCTGTATCCTCTTCTTAGAAGATTGGAGAAACAGGGATTATTAGAGAGCCAATGGGAGACGGGCGGGCCAAAGCCTAGAAAATATTATCGCAGAACAGCTTATGGGAATCAGATTTATAGAGAATTAAAGAGTCAATGGCAGCAGTTGTCTGCGTCTATGGAACAGTTATGAAAGGAGGATGCGTTTTGAAGCGGGAAGAACAGGAATGGATGGAACGGTATATTTACCAAGTGGTTCGCCGATTGCCTAAGAGGCAGAGAGAAGAAGTAAGGATGGAACTTCAGGAACTGATCAGCGATATGCGGGAGCAGGCATCGTCTATGGAAGAGGTATTGGAGAAGCTGGGGGATCCGGCGGTATTTGCCGGAAAGTACCGGGATGAAGTCTCCTGGCTGATTGGGCCGGAATATTATGATACGTGGAGTTGGTTTTTGAAAGTAGTGCTTTTGAGCAGTACCATTCTTGTATTTGTAATATCTATGATTCGAGGAATGCAGGATGGATTTGCACGGGCGGGAGAAGATGATCTGCTTCGAGGGGTGATTTTATCATGTGTCTTTGGCCTGGGAAATGGGATTACGGACGCCCTTATATCCGCTGCAGGATGTTTTGGCATGGTGACGCTTGTATTTGCTCTGTTGGAGCGTCAGAAGATACGGGTGGATAAAAAGGCAGGACAGAAGATATCTGCCTCTATGGGACAATGGAGCGGAGGGAAAAGAACGAAAGAAACGGGCTCTGCCGGTCACAGAGCAGACACGGCTGGAGGCTGGATGCCTGAAAAGCTTGCTCCCGTCCCCCATGAGAAAGCAGTAATCAGTAAAGGAGACAGCATTGCAGGGATTGTGTTGATTATAATTGTGGGGATTCTTCTTAGCTTTGCGCCGGGAATTTTTTCGGTTGTGATTTCTGTGGAAGGCAGAATGGAGATCATTTCCTTTTTAAATCTGGAACAGTGGCAGAGCATTCTTCCGATCATGATAGCCAGTATGGCGTTAGGGCTTGCAGAGGAGATTTTTCGCTTAGTTGTTGGCGTATATTGCCGGGGAGTGATGATTGCTAATATAGTTGCTAATTTTGTTCAGCTCCTTCTGGCGGTTCTGCTATTGAAAGCGCTTCCTTTTTGGAATCCGAATTTTGTAGTGGAGTTAAGGCAGCGAATACCGAAAGAAGAGAAAATCGGGTTTTTATTGCGGTACTGGAATGAAGAAATGGTTTCCAATGGAATTCTTATCATTTTAGGAGTGATTACGGTTATCGAGATTGGAGCGACAGTTTATAAGACTTTGCGTTATGGAAAAACCTTCTCCGACGTGATATCATGAGTATGTATCAAGAACCTATGATTGCGTGAAGGGAAGGTGAATGGTCATCATAAATCTTGGGTTCATTGTAATTAGAAAAACAAAGGAGGATACGTATGGCGTCCAGAAAAGAATTTGTTGAGTTTTGTATGGATCAAATGCAAAAAGCAGGTAGTATAACCAGCAAAAGAATGTTTGGGGAATATGGGCTTTATTGTAACGGCAAATATTTTGGCGCAATTTGCGAAGATCAGGTTTTTGTAAAGATTACGGAGGCAGGAAGAAGAGTTTGCCCCGGTTTGACAGAGAAGCCGCCTTATGAAGGAGGAAATAATTACTTTCTGTTTGAGGACGTGGAGGACAAAGAGAGATTGGCGGAGCTGGTGATAGCAACCTGCCGTGAACTGCCGGAGCCGAAACCCAAAAAACGTAAGAAAAAAGAAGCTTCTTTGGAGGAGGAAGGAAAGGATCAGGCGTCTGAAAAGGATAGAACTGTATTTGACTTTAAAAAGGAATACAAAGAATTTTATTTGCCTCCTCGAAAACCCCAGCTGGTGGAAGTCCCTTTGATGCAGTTTCTTGCAGTGCAGGGAGCGGGTGATCCGAATAAAAAGGATGGAGCATATCAGCAGGCTTTAGGACTTTTGTACGGCATTGCATTTACTCTGAAGATGAGCAAAAAAAGCGGACATACGATGGAAGGTTTTTTTGATTATGTAGTGCCGCCGTTGGAAGGGCTTTGGTGGCAGGAGATTCCAAAAGAATCTGAAAAAGATTTCATTGACAGTCAAGAAGGTGAAGTAAGGATGGATTATGCCCACAAAGAGGGTTTTCAGTGGATATCCATGATACGTGTGCCGGAATTTGTTACACGAGAAGAGTTTGAGTGGGCGGTAATAGAAGCAGAACGAAAGAAGAAAACAGATTATTCCAAGGTGGAATTTTTTGAATTTCAGGAGGGACTTTGCGTACAATGTCTGCATGTAGGTCCTTACGATGAAGAGCCTGCAACCGTAGAGACCATGAAGGAGTATATCATAAGAGAGGGATATAAGTTTGATCACTCGGATACACGGCGGCATCATGAAATCTATTTGAGTGATGCGAGAAGGTGTAATCCTCAGAAACTTCGCACCGTGATACGGATACCGGTGCGAAAGGCCTGAAAGATATAAGAATGGTTTTTGTTTGAGCCTTATTGCAACAGCAGATCCATAAGATATGCATATACCTCTTCATTCTGCTTTTTCCAGTTCTGGCAGATGGCTTCTGCCTGTTCCCTAGAGCCTGCTTTTATCGTAAGATTGATGATAGAAACGCCCCGTTCTTTGATTTGACATTGAACTTCATAATTTTGGGCGGTCGTTTTATAATAATTGGCCAGAACCTGGATTTCCTGCTTTAATTCCATGTGGTTGGCATCAAAGTAGGAGATTACGTCCTGCTTGATGGCGTCGGATATTTTATCAGGAAAGAAAGAAAGGGTCTCTGTTCCAGAAGGGGTAATATGGTAGAAGGTGTTGTTATGAGTGGCTTCTGTCCGTACCAGGGTGGAAGTTACCAGCTCATTGAGAGCCTGCTGCAAGGTAAAATAAGTGGTATATTCTTTCTCCAGAATGAAATTAGAGATTTGTGTATTGGTCAGAGGAGAATCTGCCTTATCCAGCATGTAAAGTATGATTAGTTTATATTGTGTTAGCGCTTCTGCCATAATATGCCTCCATTACACATGATTTATGCCTGCCAAGACTTTCCCTGCCAGGAATGTTGTTCTTTTAAGGTCTTATGGATGGTATTTAGTACCCGTTTTTTGTCGGCGCTCCATAGAGGGGCTGCCAAAAGTTTTTTTGGTCCGTCTCCGGTGAGCCGGTGAATCACGACGTCCGGCGGCAGATGTTCTATGCATCTGCATAATATATCGCAGTATTCCTCCATAGTGAACAGAGGAAACGGATGTTTTTGATAGTAAGCGTACAGATCTGTGTCTGTGAGGATATGGAGCAGATGAAGTTTGATGCCATGAATCCCCAAATATGCCAAATAATCTATTGTTTCCAGCATTTGTTGGGGTGTTTCTCCCCAAAGGCCCAGGATTACGTGGACAATTACCGGGATGCCGAGGCTTTTTAAATTTGCAACGGCAGTTTCAAAGCAGGAAAGAGAAAAACCGCTGCGGATAAAAGCATGAGTTTGGGGATGAATGGTCTGCAGGCCTAATTCCAACCATAAAGGCTTTTGCGTATTTAACTCCGCCAAAAGGGACAGTACTTCATTTGGAAGACAATCCGGCCTGGTGGCGATGGAAAGTCCCACAACATCGGGATGTTGGATGGCGTCCATAAAAATACGGCGCAGATAAGGAACCGGGCCGTAGGTATTGGTATATGCCTGAAAATAAGCGAGATATTTTCGACAGTTGGTTTTGGGAGAGATAAGTGCTTTGGCAGTTGCAATTTGCGATGCTATAGGCTCTGTAGAGGGAGAAGCAAAATCTCCGGATCCGCCCTGGCTGCAAAAAATGCAGCCAAGACGGCCGAGAGTTCCATCCCGGTTGGGACAAGTCAATCCGGCGTTCAAAGAAAGCCGATAGACCTTTTCGCCAAAGCGCTTTTTCATGTAGTAATCCAGAGAATGATAAGGTTTATCTCCCCATTTCATTTGACCATCCATTACTCCTTAATATGGGATTTTACCGCATGGCTTACTACTTGGGCTACTCTGGGATCAAATACTTCTGGAATCACAAAATCTTCATTCAGCTCTTCTGCCGATACCAGTGAAGCAATGGCTTCGGCAGCAGCCAACTTCATTTCATTGGTGATTTGCGTCGCACGTCCTTCCAAGGCGCCCTTGAAAATACCAGGGAATACAACCACATTGTTAATTTGGTTGGGGAAATCACTGCGTCCAGTACCAACGACCTTTGCGCCTGCGGCTTTCGCAACATCCGGCATAATTTCAGGAACCGGATTTGCCATGGCAAAAAGGATTGCATCCTGATTCATGGAGGAGACCATTTCGGCTGTCACAATATTAGGAGCGGATACTCCCACAAAGATATCTGCACCTTTTAAGGCGTCGGCCAATGTCCCGGTCTTGTTTTCAAGATTCGTTACCTGTGTCATTTCTTTCTGCATCCAATTCAGGTCAGGATAGTCTTTTCCGATGATGCCAAGCCTGTCACACATGGTTACATGAGAAAAACCATAGGACAAAAGCAGCTTTGTGATGGCGATGCCGGCAGAACCGGCTCCGTTTACAACTACCTGACAGGAGGCTTTATCCTTGCCGGTTACTTTTAAAGCATTGATAATTCCGGCCAGAACTACGATGGCGGTTCCATGCTGATCGTCATGAAAAACCGGGATAGATAACGTCTCTTTTAACCGGGCTTCAATCTCAAAGCAGCGCGGGGCAGAAATGTCTTCCAGGTTAATACCGCCAAAGCCCGGAGCAAGCCAGGTGACTGCTTTTACAATCTCGTCGGGATCCTGGGTATCAAGGCAAATAGGAACAGCATTGATGCCTCCGAATTCCTTAAACAGGACGCATTTTCCTTCCATGACTGGCATGGCTGCTTTGGGTCCGATGTTTCCAAGGCCTAAAACTGCGCTTCCGTCAGATACAACGGCAACCGTGTTGGCTTTCATAGTATAAACATATACGTCTTCCGGATTTTCAGCGATTTTTTTACAGGGCTCGCCAACGCCGGGGGTATAAGCCAATGCCAGGTCTTCCCTGGTCTTGATGTGGAATTTGGAGGTTGTCTCCAACTTCCCGTTCCATTCCTTGTGCAGAAATAGTGCTTTTTCGTTTGTATCCATGGTTTGACTCCTTTACATTTTTATGATTCTATGATACCATTTGAAAAATACGAAATCAAGCAAAATAAGGCTTCCTATTTTAAAAAATATAGTGTATAATGATGGTTGTTCGAATAGCGCTAAGTATTACAGTTTGTGGCGGAGAGTCCATACATACAAATAGCGAAAATGTCTATATCAGTTATATCATTGTCATTTCCGACGAGGTTTCCAGGAAGTAAGATGAAATGTAATTATAAATTAGTATAAAGGAGCAAAAAATGAGAGAAAAGTATGAGAGCTTATCCGTTACTGTGTTAAGAGAGGTAGCGAAAGCAAGAGGTTTGAAACACTTGTCCGGCTTGAAAAAAAGTGAATTGGTGGAGCTGATGCTTCGGGAAGATGAAAAGGCAGAAAAGGAAGTTCAACAGGCACCTGCAGCGAAAGAGACAGAACAGGATGCATTGTCAAGCAGGGAAACAGAAGCGTTAGGAGGCGGACAAGAGACCAGGCCCAATATTTTATCAGATAATCCAGGAGCGTATGAGCAAGGGGCAAACCAGGAAGAACGGACAGGGCGCGCCTGGGCAAGTCAGGGGGAACGGGCAGGCCGCACACCGGCAGGCCAGGGAGAGCGCAGCAATCGTACATCAGGAAATCAAGGAGAGCGGACAAGCCGTACACCAGGGAATCAGGGAGAGCGGGGAAATTATACATCGGGAAACCAGGGGGAACGGACAGGCTATACATCAGGGAACCAGGGAGAACGGGCAGGCCATGCTTTGGGCAGCCAGACGGAGCGAGGGACTTATCCAGGAGGCGCAGGGGAACTGCGGAATGCTCAGCCTGCCATGGCCCCTCAGAGAATTGTGACGCCAGACGGCATCGAAATTGAAAATCCGGAACTGGACAGCGGTGTGGAAGCAAATGGTATTCTGGAGGTTATGCCGGATGGATACGGTTTCATCCGATGCGAAAATTATTTACCGGGAGAACATGATGTTTATGTTTCGCCGTCTCAGATTCGAAGATTTAATTTAAAGACAGGGGATATTATCCAGGGTAACACCAGGATTAAGACGATGCAGGAAAAATTCAGTGCGCTGCTTTTTATTCGTTCCGTCAATGGAATGCATCCCAGGGAAGCCCAAATGCGCCCCAATTTTGAAGATTTGACGCCGATTTTTCCCAATGACCGGATTCGTTTGGAAACACATCAGAGCGGTACGGCCATGCGTATTATGGATCTGGTATCTCCCATCGGCAAGGGACAGCGAGGAATGATCGTATCTCAGCCTAAAGCTGGAAAGACCACATTATTAAAAGAAGTGGCAAAAGCCGTCACCAGGAATCATCCTCAGATGCATTTGATTATTTTGCTGATTGATGAACGTCCAGAGGAGGTTACAGATATCAAGGAAGCCATTGAAGGAAAAAATGTAGAAGTGATTTATTCTACGTTTGATGAGCTTCCGGAGCATCATAAACGAGTGTCAGAAATGGTAATTGAACGTGCCCGCCGTTTGGTGGAGCATAAAAAAGATGTTATGATTCTTTTGGATAGTATTACACGATTGGCCAGAGCCTATAACCTGATTGTTCCCCCCAGCGGACGTACATTATCCGGCGGTATTGATCCTGCGGCGTTACATATGCCCAAACGGTTTTTTGGAGCGGCCCGAAATATGCGGGAGGGAGGAAGCCTTACGGTGCTTGCTACTGCTTTGGTGGATACCGGAAGCCGGATGGATGACGTTATCTATGAAGAGTTTAAGGGGACTGGAAATATGGAATTGATCTTAGACCGGAAGCTTTCGGAAAAACGAGTATTCCCGGCTATTGATATTACAAAATCCGGAACCAGAAGAGAAGATTTGCTTTTGGATGCTGAAGAGCGGGAAGCGGTGGATATTATGCGCCGGGGGATTAACGGTATGAAAACGGAAGAAGCGGTGGAAAATATTTTAAACATGTTTGTACGAACCAGAACCAATCGAGAATTTGCACAAATGGTGAAGAAAACCAAGCTTTTTTAAAATAATTGTCTGAAATGCAAAAAATACCTTGCATATAAATAGGACATATGCTACAATTAAAAAGCTGTTTGTGGAAATGCAGTATAAAACAGAGAGAATCAGAAATGAGATTTAATATAGCATGAAGAGGTGAGAAACATGAGAGAAGGAATCCATCCAAATTATCATCAGGCGACTGTAACCTGCAACTGCGGGAATACGTTTGTGACAGGCTCCACCAAGGAAGATATCCATGTTGAGATATGTTCCAAGTGCCATCCGTTCTATACCGGACAGCAGAAGGCGGCTCAGGCTCGTGGACGTATTGATAAGTTTAA
>CAMNQH010000040.1 GCA_946549035.1 uncultured Lachnospiraceae bacterium
TGACGCGGGATGGAGCAGTCTGGAAGCTCGTCGGGCTCATAACCCGAAGGTCGCAGGTTCAAATCCTGCTCCCGCAACTCTAAGAAGAAGTTCATTGATTCCGTCGATGGGCTTCTTCTTTTTATTGTGTTTTTCAGAAAAAAAGACTATAATTGTGTTATGAGATAATTCAAAAGGGGGAGCGGATATGACGGAACGAGAACAATTGCAAAGCTGGATAGAAGCATCCGATAATATTGTGTTTTTTGGAGGAGCCGGCGTATCAACAGAAAGCGGAATACCGGATTTTAGAAGTGTGGATGGATTATACCATCAACAATATGATTTCCCGCCGGAAACAATTTTAAGCCATTCCTTTTATGTGAAAAATCCAAAGGAATTTTATCGCTTCCACCGGAATAAAATGATATGTCTTACGGCAAAACCGAATGACGCCCATAAGAAGCTGGCACAGTTGGAGCAGGCAGGAAAACTAAAGGCAGTAGTGACACAGAATATTGACGGACTTCATCAACAGGCTGGAAGTAAAGTGGTATTGGAGCTTCACGGAAGCGTTCACCGGAACTATTGTCAGAGCTGCCATGCGCTGTATGACGCACAGTTTATATTAGATTCTGAGGATGTGCCTGTTTGCAGTAAATGTGGCGGAACTATTAAGCCTGACGTCGTACTTTACGAAGAGAGTTTGGATATGGATGTGATGCGGGAATCCATTTCCTATATCAGCAATGCAGATGTTTTGATTGTCGGGGGAACCTCACTGGCTGTTTATCCCGCCGCCGGATTGATAGATTATTATAATGGAAAAAAACTGGTACTGATTAACAGGGATGCAACTCCCATGGACAGACGAGCGGATTTGCTGATACAAGGGAATATCGGAGAGGTATTAGGAGGCATACATGGAATATAAAATCGGCGATGTAGTAAGATTAAAGAAAAAGCATCCCTGCGGCAGTTTTGAATGGGAAGTTTTGAGAATAGGCGCAGATTTTCGATTAAAGTGCCAGGGATGCGGCCATCAGATTATGATTGCCCGTAAACTGGTAGAGAAGAATACCAGAGAAATCAAAAGGGCCGAGGGAAGCGAGGCATGATAAAAGTTGCGCATATCAGTAAAAGATATGGGAAAAAAACAGTATTAGAAGACGTTTCCTTTACAGCGGAGCCTGGAGAACAAATCGCGATTGTAGGAAGAAACGGTTGCGGTAAGACCACATTGATGAAAATTTTATCCGGGATTCTGAAACCAGATGACGGAACACTGGAATATTTTGGACAGAATCCTTTTCAACAGAAAAACTGCTTTCGAACATTATGCGGCTATGTGCCTCAAGAAAATCCCCTGATAGAGGAGTTATCTGTAAAAGATAATCTGAAGCTTTGGGGCGGAAAACAGAGCCTTTCGGATCAACGCTTGAGGGATATGTTTGATTTGGATGAGATTATGAAAGTTCCGGTGCATAAGCTGTCAGGAGGAATGAAACGGAGGGTCAGTATTGCGTGCGCCATATCCCAATGGCCTTCCATATTATTTATGGATGAACCTACGGCCTCTGTGGACTTATATTATAAAAAGGTACTGTGGAATTGGATGAAGCAGTACAGCGCTATGAATGGTATTCTGGTTTTGTCTACTCACGACGTAGAGGAAATCAAAGAGAGCCGTCGCTGTATGCTTCTGCAGGAAGGACAGATGAAGGAAATCCATAGGTCAGAAGTTTTTACAGAACTAAGAGAGGAGAACGAAAGAAATGGAAGAGAATTTTGATCCCATGTCGAGAGAATCCCAGGAGACGTCTGGTGGGGATAATTTTTATTTTGATGCGAAAACCGGGGAATTGTCAGGAGGATCCGGCGGTGAACCTCCCAAAAAAAAGAAATTACTGCCTTTGATTATAAGTTTGGCGGTCGTATTGGCAGCAGCGGTGGCCGTGGTAATAATAGGTGTTGTAACCGGCGCCTTTCTCAGTGATAAAAATAAAGTGATTGCCGCCGTAGCAAATACGTTTGAAACACCGCAAATAATAAAGGATATGGATTTTAGCGAGTTCATAACCTCTGACGCATATACGATGGATATAAAAGGAGAGGCGGACGATGTTTCCATTGATGTGGAATATCTACATACAAATGAACGTCAGGCCATCAATGGAAGCATAGGAGTATTGGGAAGCGAGGAAGAGTTTTCCAGTATCTTAGATGATAAACAGTTGAAACTGAAAATTCCGTTTTTGGATGACAAAAAAATGTTCGTGTATCACTACGATCAGGAAAATACTGGCTATTTCATGGGAGTTCTGGAAGAATACGGAATAACCTCCAAGGAATTAAATCAATTTTTAGAGTCCCTTCACAATGGTTCTGAACAAGGTGACAGTAATTTTGAGGCAAATAAAGAACTATTCAAAAGTATGATAGAGATTTACCAAAACCTGGAGTTTAAAAGAATAGATAAACGAACATTTAATATTGACGGAAAAAATGTTACATGTGCTGGTTACGAAACCGTGATTACCGCTCAAATGATAAACGAAATTTTAGACGGCATTCAGAAGGCTGTTGATACAGGAGTTTTCAATTCTTCTACAGCCGATATGCAGGGAATCATAAATAGCCTCCGGTATGCCTTGAATGAATCCAATGATCTGCAGATTCGCATGAAATATTATATTTATAAAAAGAAGTTGGCTGCTGTTCGTTGGGAATTGAATGGAGAAGATGCTGAGATCCGTTTTGAAGGAGGTACCACAAGGACTCAAAATATAGGAGTCTATGTAAGCGGATTACAGATATTGAAAATAAACGGAACTACAGAGGGTGAGAAAGATACGGTTGTCCTGTCTTCTTTGGGAAGTGAATGGATGCGGGGCAGCTACAATAAAGGCACCGGAGAGTTTGAAGCTTCTCTCATTTTGTATAATTATGATTACAGCCAAGAGAATTATTATATGAAAGGTAAGATTACCAAAGAAAAAGAATATGGTGAAATAGAGATTTCCGAATTAGATACTGGAGATAATGGTATATCTATGAAAATGAAATTTACCATTCGGCCAGGGGCAACGATTAAGGATATAGAAGGAGAAGAATTTGATATAGGAAATGCTACCGTCTATGAATGTATGGAATTTTTCGGCGACATATATGATCGGTTGTTTTAAGGTGTGATAAGGGATGAGGCAATTTGCAACTTATTTTTTGCTGGAATTAAAAAAAGATATTCGAATGCTTCCATGGTTTTTTGGAAGCATTCTTCTTCTTATGGTTTTGGTTTTTTCCGGAACATTAGCTATCAGTCAAGTATTTTTAAAAGGGCAGGTGTTTGACGCTATTACAGTAGATATGGCGGTATCTGATCATGAGACAAAAGTAAAATTAATAGCTGATGTTTTGTCCAGTATGGAAAGTGTGAAAAATATTTGCCGTTTTCAATATACAACAGAAGAAGAGGCCAGGGCTCATTTAAAACGTGGAGAATCGGATGCTGCCATTATCATCAGGGATGATTTTTATAAAGATATGGAAACGGGAAAAAATACGCCTGCTGTTATTTTATTTCCCGTCAACGATACTTTTGAAACCAGAATGTTTCGGCAACTGATCACAGACGGCGTTTCACTGATTCAAACCACAGAAGCAGCCGTGTATGCTGCCACGGATGCAGGTAAAACATATGGATTGAAAGTATCCAGAAAAGAAATGGAAGATTTGATTTTTTTCAGCTATATAGAAAAAGCTTTTTTTCGAGGGGAGATTTTTCAAAAACATGTGGTTTCTGCTACTGGCGAATATGGGGTGATTTCCTACTATGGAATAAGCGGTATGATGATATGTCTGCTGATGTGCGGCTTGAATTTCAGCTTTATGTATGGAAAGCAAGAGGATGTTATTGCAGAAAAATTGAGAGTGTATGGGATTGGAGCGGTTCCATCATCGGCTGTAAAGCTGTTGACCGCGGGGCTGATTTTGTGGATGATTTCCTTGATATTACTTTGTTTTCTGCAAATGACAGGAAAATTACTGGGCTTTTGGGATCTAAAGCTGGGACAGGCCATGATCGGAATGCTGCCTGTGTCTTTGAGTATTTCCTCGATCTTTCATGTAGTGTATACATACGGAAGACAAGGGGGAGGAGTCGTCCTTTTTTTTATAAACATTGGAATGATATTATGTTCCGGAGCTTTGATCCCTGTAAGTTATCTGCCCAAAGCCCTCCAGACGGCGGGAACTATAATGCCCTTGTCATATTGGGAAATACATGGAGCTCAACTATGCTTTGGAAGTTCCGATGGAAAATGGTTTTTACTGGAAGGGGCAATCATAGTAGGTGGAATCCTGATAGGTTCTTTAAAAGGATGTTATAAATGGAAAAAAGATTGATATGGATTGAAGTATTGTTGAAAATCAGGCTGAAAAAATCAGTTTTGTGGATACAGGCGGCAGCAATGTTGTTTTTGATGTGGATGGCTTCTGTGATTGTTTTGCCGGATCATGAAAATATGCATGTATTGGTTTATAATGAGGACGGCTCTTTTGGAGAACAATTTATTGAGAATCTAAAGGAGAACGCAGGAGAATTCCTCTTTCAGGAAACAGATGATCCTGAAATACTTCGCCAGGAGATTTTGGCCGGACATGCAAAGTATGGGTTGATTTTGAAGGCAGGGCTGGAAGAAGGCTTGCAGAAGGAAGAGACAGAGGATTTGATTCTTTTTATCAGCTCTGAAATGAGCGATAACGGAAGCTCTGTGTTAGAAACTGTTTACCAAGCCTTGTTTTCTGTATACAGCACCATGCTTTTGGAGCATCGGGCTCCACAGATTTTTGAACAGGAAGTTCTGGAAGACGCTCTTGCGTTAATGAAGGAACGAAATGAGTATTATAAAACAAGTGAAAAAGTATTTGACGTGACATATGAATATCTGAGTGACGTGAAAGAGAAACAGCAGGAAGAAAGGGATGTATTTCCAATCCGGGGAATTGCAGCGTCTATGATTTTGTTACATATGATGTTGGCGGGAGGAGAAACTGTTTCTTTAGGAAAGGGATCTTATGAACATAATCTTAGGAAATGGGAAAAGCGGGAATATCTGTTTTGGAAGTATATAATAAGCTCCGTTCTTTTGGCTGTAACGGCAGTAATTGGCTGTAACATTTTTGGAGTGGGAAAAAGCCTGACGACGGAAGTGTTAAACATGGTATTCTTCCTGTTTGCAGGGAGTTTGTGGGTGATTTTATTGGGAATATGGTTAAAAAAAGAGGCGGTTTATTATGGATGTATTTGTCCCCTTTTAGCGGTCAATGTAATTTTGCCGCCTGTGTTTTTTGGAATTTCCACGTATATTCCGGCAGTCCGGTGGATCAACTGGCTTCTTCCGGTGGGAATTTATTTGAAAATGCAGTAAAAGAATGCCAAAAACACTTGAAAACCGGCAAAGATTATGCTAGGATATGTACTTGTGATATATTATAAAATTCCTTGCTCCCAAACAAATAGGGGGCCAGAGACCACAAGGAGGTACGATTCGCATGAACAAATATGAATTAGCGCTTGTTGTGAATGCAAAAATCGAGGATGAAGACAGAGCTGCTGTTGTTGAAAAGGCAAAAGAGTATATTGCTCGTTTTGGCGGCACTGTAACCAACGTTGATGAATGGGGCAAGAAGAGACTTGCTTACGAGATTCAGAAAATGAGAGAAGGTTACTACTACTTTATCCAGTTCGATGCAGAAGCAGATTGTCCTGGACAATTGGAAAACAGAGTCCGGATTATGGACAATGTGCTCCGTTTCTTATGCGTGAAACAAGAGGAAGCGTAAATAGAAAAGAGGAGACCGTATGAATAAAGTAATACTTATGGGACGATTAACCAGAGATCCTGAAGTTCGTTATTCCCAAGGTGAGAATTCCACAGCAGTGGCAAGATATACATTGGCGGTAGACCGGAGATTTACCAGACGTGACGGCGGTGATAATCAGCAGACGGCTGATTTTATCCAGTGTGTTGCATTTGGACGTTCCGGTGAGTTTGCGGAGAAATATTTCCGTAAAGGATTGAAGATTGTGGTAACCGGAAGAATTCAGACCGGAAGTTATACCAATCAGGATGGCCAGAAAGTTTATACTACGGATGTTGTGGTAGAAGATCAGGAATTTGCAGAAAGCAAGGCGGCCAGTGACAATTACAGTCAGCAGAACAATGGTTTTGCCCCCATGGACAGGCCGGCGCCTAGCGCTGCAGTTGGTGATGGTTTCATGAATATTCCAGACGGTATTGATGAGGAATTACCATTTAATTAGAGCAGGAGGTATAATCATGGCTTATAATAAAGGTGAGAAAAGCGATGCGCCCATGAAGCGCAGAGGCGGAATGCGCAGAAGAAAAAAAGTCTGTGTATTCTGTGGAAAAGATAATGTAATTGATTACAAGGACACCAATAAGTTAAAGAGATATGTATCTGAAAGAGGAAAAATTCTTCCCAGAAGAATTACCGGTAACTGTGCAAAGCATCAGAGAGCTCTTACCGTTGCTATTAAGCGGGCAAGACACGTGGCTTTGATGCCGTATGTAACAGAATAGGCCATTATAGCGTGTTTTATAAAGTACCTGAGGACATAGAATCCCCGGGTACTTTTTGTTTGCTTTACTTTTTAGGGGTTTCACGGTATAATAGTGGATATGCTGAACAAGGGTCAGTGTGGAATATCCTACAAAAAAGGCCGAAAGGCCCCGGAGGTAATTTATGAAATCAAAGATCAGGCTGAAAGGCCAGCTTCGCAATTATATGTACTGGCCGCTGCTTTTAACCATATTATTGGTAATTATCAATATTCCGGTTTATGTTGTAAACAAAAAACTAGGCGCGCTTTTTACCGGTTTTGTGATTTTATATTTTATTATTGTACTATTTGCTTATTGGTATAACAAACCAGTTATTTTGAATGAATTGATTAATTTTGCTACCCGGTACGGAACGGTACAGAGACGGCTCTTAGATGAATTTGAAGTACCATATGCTTTGCTGGATTATAACGGGAAGATTTTATGGGTGAATCAGAAATTTACAGAGATTACGGGAAAAGATAAAGATTACCATAAATCCATTACCAGCATTTTCTCCAGTTTGACCAGGGAGGTTGTACAAAAAAGCGATGATAAGCTGGAAATGAATTTGACATTACAAGAAAAGCATTATCGTGCCAGTATGAGAAAGCTATATTTTGATACGGTCACAGACGATGATTCTATCATTTCCGTAGAGCAGGGCGCTCAGTTTATGACGGTGCTGTACCTGTTTGATGAAACACAGCTTCACGAGTATGCCATTGAGAACCGGGAACAGAAAATGGTCTGCGGTTTGATGTATATAGATAATTATGAAGAGGCTTTAAAAAGCATTGAAGAGGTGAAACGTTCTCTATTGGTGGCTCTTGTTGACCGGAAGGTGAATAAATATTTCATGGACCGGGATGCGCTGGTGAAAAAGCTGGAAAAAGACAAGTATTTTATTGCATTCAAGCAGAAATACCTGGATGATTTTGTGGCGGATAAATTCAGTATTATTGAAGATGTAAAGACTATTAAAGTTGGAAACGAGATGGCCGTAACTTTGAGTATCGGTATTGGCGTGGGAAGCGGCAGCTATAACCAAGATTACGAATACTCCAGAATGGCTATGGATCTGGCATTGGGCCGGGGCGGCGACCAGGTCGTAGTGAAGGAAGGGGAAAAAATTTCCTATTACGGCGGAAAAACCCATCAGGTAGAAAAAATGACTCGCGTAAAAGCCCGCGTAAAAGCTCATGCCTTACGGGAAATCATTGAAAGTAAAGACCGGGTGGTAATCATGGGCCATAATATTAGCGACGTGGATTCCTTTGGCGCGGCGCTGGGCATTTATTGTGCTGCCCGCGTACTGGAAAAGAAAGCATATATTGTAATTAACGAGGTAACCTCTTCCCTGCGTCCTCTTAAGGAGTTATTCACAGAAGAAAAAGGATATCCCTATGATATGTTTATAAGAGGGGATGTGGCCATGGATATGGTGGATAACAACGCCTTGGTTATGGTGGTGGATGTGAACCGTCCTGGTTTTACCGAATGTCCGGAATTACTGAATAAGACGAAAACCATTGTTGTGTTTGACCATCACAGGCAAAGCAGCGACGTCATAAGCAATGCCGTCCTATCCTATGTTGAAACCTATGCTTCTTCTACCTGTGAAATGGTGGCGGAAGTGCTTCAATATTTTTCAGAAAATATTCATTTGTCTCCACAGGAGGCAGACTGCATTTATGCCGGTATTTTGATTGATACGAATAATTTCAATACAAATACAGGCGTCCGTACGTTTGAGGCGGCGGCATATCTGCGAAGATGCGGCGCGGAAGTAACCAGGGTACGAAAATTACTGCGGGATGATATGAATGCTTATAAGGCCAGAGCAGAGGCAGTGCGGCAGGCGAAGGTGTATCATGGAGTGTTTGCAATATCTGTGTGTCCCGGCAATGGCGTGGAAAGTCCTACAATAGTGGGGGCTCAGGCTTCCAATGAGCTTTTAAACATCGTAGGAATAAAAGCGTCCTTTGTACTGACAGAATATGGCGGGAAGATTTACATAAGCTCCCGTTCCATTGATGAAATTAATGTTCAGTTGATTATGGAGAAGATGGGGGGAGGAGGCCATTTAAACGTGGCGGGAGCCCAGTTGAAAGACTGTACTATAAATGAAGCGATTTCCATACTGGAAAATACATTAGACCAAATGCTAAAAGAAGGAGAGATCGAACTATGAAGGTAATATTATTGCAGGATGTAAAATCCCTTGGAAAAAAAGGGGATGTTGTAAATGTCAGCGACGGTTATGCCAGAAATATGCTTCTTCCCAAAAAACTGGGAGTAGAGGCGAACGGAAAGAATTTAAATGATTTAAAGCTTCAGAACATGCATGCAGAAAAGGTTGCCAGAGAGAATCTGGAGGCTGCAGAAAAGCTTGCAGATGAGATAGCAGAAAAGCAAGTTCAAGTAACCATTAAGACCGGGGCAGGGGGCAAGATTTTTGGATCCGTTTCCACCAAGGAAATCGCATCAGCGGCGAAAGAACAATTAAATCTGGAGCTGGATAAGAAAAAAATGCAGTTACCGGAAGGATTAAAGACGTTGGGCGTTCATGAAGTACCCATCAGGCTTCATCCTAAGGTTACAGCTTCCCTGAAAGTAAAGGTTGTAGAAGAATAACAGGAGGGACTTCAATGGAAGAAACTCTGATTAAACGGATTATGCCACACAGCCTGGAAGCAGAGCAGTCTGTGATTGGCGCTATGATTATGGATAAAGAGGCTATTGTAATTGCCTCAGAGACAGTCACAAAAGATGATTTTTATCAGCAGTCTAACGGCGTTGTCTTTGAATGTATGGTAGAATTATACAATGAAGGACAACCAGTAGACGTGGTAACACTGCAAAATCGTTTGAGGGAAAAAGACGTTCCGCCGGAAATCAGCAGTACAGAATTTATTGCAGGTTTGATAGCGGCAGTCCCGACTTCTGTCAATGTAAAAAATTATGCTGCGATTGTTGCAGAAAAAGCCATATTACGCCGCCTGATCAAGGTGAATGAAGAGATTGCCAACCAGTGCTACTTGGGAAAAGAAAGCTTGGACTATATCTTATCTCATACAGAAAAACAAATTTTCTCCTTGCTTCAGAATACCGGAGGCAGCGATTATGTACCTATCAAGCAGGTTGTCATTCAAGCCTTGGAAAAAATTGAACAAGCTGCAAAAACCCAGGGAAATGTAACCGGAATTGCTACTGGTTTTTTGGATTTGGATTACAAGACGTCCGGTTTGCAGCCCTCGGATTTAATTCTCATTGCCGCCCGTCCTTCTATGGGAAAAACGGCTTTTGTGTTGAATATAGCCCAGCATGTTGCTTTTCACAGTAATTTGTGTACGGCAGTTTTCAGTCTGGAAATGTCAAAGGAACAGCTTGTAAACCGTCTCTTTTCTTTGGAATCCAGAGTGGACGCCCAGCTTTTGCGTTCCGGTAATTTAGCGGATGAAGATTGGGAGAAATTGATAGAAGGAGCCGGAGTCATCGGGCGTTCCAATTTGATTATCGACGATACGCCAGGCATTACCATTTCGGAGCTGCGCTCCAAATGCCGAAAGTACAAATTAGAACATGGTCTGCAGTTGATTATTATTGACTATCTGCAGTTGATGAACGGTTCCGGGCGTTCGGATTCCAGGCAGCAGGAAGTATCGGACATTTCCCGTTCCCTGAAAGGTCTTGCCCGGGAATTAAATGTGCCGGTGATTGCATTATCCCAGTTAAGCCGGCAGGTAGAGCAGCGGCCGGATCACAGGCCCATGCTTTCGGATTTGCGTGAATCAGGGGCCATTGAGCAGGATGCAGATGTGGTGATGTTTATTTACAGGGACGATTATTATAACAAAGATACCACGGAAAAAAATATTGCGGAGATTATCATTGCTAAGCAAAGAAACGGCCCTATTGGCACGGTAAATCTCGTCTGGCTGCCCCAATATACCAAATTTGCCAATATGGAAAAAAACTGAAAAAAAGAAATTGCTGTTGAACAGAACAGATACTTTCCGAGAAAGGAGAGTATCTGTTTTTTCTTGTCGCTATTACACGATGGAAAATGATTGTAAGATAATAGAAAAATGGTATAAAATAAAATTGCAGAGAAAACGAAAAGATTGGAGGTAATTGTGTGGAGAGTACTCGCTATATGATTTCAGACGCGGCAAATCTGGTCAATGTAGAATCGCATGTACTGCGCTACTGGGAAGATGAGCTGGATTTGGATATTCCAAGAAATGAAATGGGACACCGTTACTATACAGAAGATAATATAAAAGAATTTTTCAGGATAAAAGAATGGAAGGAGCAGGGCTATCAATTAAAAGCAATCCGCATGCTGGGTCAGGAAGAAAGGATGAAAAAAATGGCAGCAAACAAAACTACCCAAAACACTCAGCTTTCGGCAGGAAATACCAATGCCCCAGGGAATCAGTTAATGGCTGGCGAACCGGTACATAAGGAAGAAATATCAAATAATTCTGCCCGGAATACGGTGAAGCTGGAGCAATTTCAGTCTATGATGACAAATATTGTTAGAAATGCCCTGGAGGAAAACAATCAGGCCCTGGGAAGAGAGGTTGGCTATCAGGTGGAAGAAAAAGTAATTAAGGAAATGAACTACCTGATGCGGGTACAGGATGAAGCGGAAGAAGAACGCTTCCGGAAATTGGATGCAGCAATACGCACACATCGGAAAGGGAAGAAGATGAAAGAGGACAACCCCCAGAAAGTAGGAAGGTTCTCAAGAAAAGAGAAAAAGCTGAACCCTAATTTAAGTATGTGATAGACGTGGACAAGCCCTGGAAGGTGGAACCAAACCATGGATGTTCTTGTTTGTATGTTGCAAAAAAGAGGACACAATCTGTGTCCTCTTTTCAGTCAGTCTTAATTATTCGGCAGCAATAGCGCCTACCGGACATGCACCTGCGCAAGTTCCGCAATCTACGCAGGTATCAGCGTTGATTTCGTATTTTCCATCTCCAGCACCGATAGCGCCTACCGGACATTCGCCTTCGCAGGTTCCGCAGCTTACACAAGAGTCATTAATTACATATGCCATGTCAGTATCCTCCTTTAACAATATTCAAAATGTGAAGCTATGTATATTAGCCTTGACCTATATTCTAATACAAAAATAGCGGAATGACAAGTATATTTTCAAATACATTGTTACCAGTTTTAACAGGAAAAACCAAAGAATGCAGATATCTTGCGTTTGTCATATGATGAATATTTGAATAAATTCGTTGCATAATAACAAAAATAGTATTATAATAATTACTGCTTGTACCCGTGTCTCATATAGATATTATGGCGCGGAGTTTTATAGAAAAGGAATGTTTTATAGGATCCATATAATGGAAAATAAAGGAGGATACTACAATGGCACAGGTTACGAAAAGTACGATGATTGGCGAGCTGCTTATGATTGATGAGAATGTGGCTCCGATTTTATTGGAGATCGGAATGCATTGCTTGGGCTGTCCCTCTTCTCAGATGGAGACAATCGAAGAGGCGGCAATGGTACATGGAATAGATCCGGATGCATTGGTTGAAAAGATCAATGATTTCCTGGCAAGTGCAAAATAAGACGAAATCATCTTCATATGGAGTCAGTGTATGACGACAAAAAGAGCCGTATGTGGCTGCCGAGGGGCAGAACATTACGGCTCTTAATGATATTTAAGCGTTGTTACAGATCAGCCAGAACTTGTAACGCATTTTCCTTCAGAATCATCTCATAGTGTTCTTCTAAATACGCCTGAGCAGAAGCAGTATACTTCTCTTGTCTGGCATATTCGGATAAGATATTGCAGACCTTATTGAATTCTTCCGGCGTATGCTGGCTCTTGCTGATAACCAGATAATATTTTCTGGTGGAAATATTTTTATACAGTACGTTGCAACCGTTGTAAAAGCCCCTTAATACCCGGGCAAGGCGGCTGACGTCATCTAGCCGATTGAATACGAAAAGCTTTGTAATATCAACGACAATCTGAGGCTCTACAGGGCGGGGAGCAGGCGTAGTCGGAATCTTCTGCTCCAAAGGAATGAATTCCGGTTCTTTCTTTAAACCGGCTTCTGCTTTCTTTCGCTCTTCTTGAATCTTTCGGAATAAATCCAGAATATCATCGGCTCCAACCGTGTCGAATACGGAATCATTCTCCGGATATTTTGTGGAGCCTCCTTCCTCGGGATTACCCTGAGAAAACTGGGAAAAACGTGTATCCAGTTCTTCCGGATATTCCACCTTAGTAATAATCAGTATGATAGTATCCGCAGAAAGCGGTATCGCTTCAATCATCAACGGGATATCCTCTGCCTCAAATCCGCATTCATATGCGGCTTGCTGCATCATATCACGGAACAGTGATTTGGCCTTCTCTGTGCCGTAAGCAAGCTCGCTCAGCTTAATCTGACGGTCTGCAAGGTCTTCCCTGGTTAAGGTGCAGCGTATTTGGTTTTCGCTAACCTTTTCAATTTTCATTTGATCACTCCCTTTTTCAAGGTCTACAATAAAAAAATCAAAATACTTTGAGTACAAAAAGTATATACAATATCTTATGTTTCGTCAAGTATAAGGCTGTAAATTCATAAAAAATTTATGAAATTAGAATTTTTTTCAAAAAAACAGTTGCCAAATAGACGAGATTGTGTTATACAAGATGCTAAGAGATGCGTCCCGGCCATAAAGCAGGAAAGGGGCGTACCATCATTATCAATCAAGTTTTGTTCCAAAAGTATCGCGTTTTGTCGCTTTTAGGAAGCGGCGGCAGCAGCAGCGTGTATCTGGCGGAGCATCTGAAACTGGAGCAATATCGGGCCGTCAAGTGTATTCCCAAGGCACAGGTCCGAATCTCTACCCAGTATCTGGAAGCAAGTCTTTTGAAGAATCTGAGACATCCCGGAATTCCCATGATTTATGACATCGAAGAAGATGAAATGTTTTTGTATATTATTGAAGAGTATATTCAAGGAGAATCATTATCTGCGTTTGTGCAGAATCATAGTAATATTTCTCAGGAAATCATCGTCTCATTTGGTATTCAACTATGCGGTATTATCGAGTATCTCCATAATCAGAAGCCTTATCCTATCCTATATCTGGATTTTAAACCGGAACATATTATATTATGCAAAAGTCAATTAAAGTTAATTGATTACGGAATTTCTTCCGAATTAAAGGGTAACAGAACCTTCCAAAGTCACGGAACACCTGGTTTTGCAGCGCCTGAACAGCTCAACGGCTGTAATCTTGTTCTGCAGACGGATGTTTATGGTATCGGTGCGATACTATACTATATGTTGACAAAGGAATTAGTATCATCATATTTTGATGCTTTTCATTTGTTTCCCAAATATTGTTCCCTTCATTTCAAAAAAATCATAAAAAAAGCAATTTCTCCGGAGTACAAGAAAAGATATGAAAATGCCAGAGAACTTCGGAAAGCGCTTATGAAACATTCTTTTGGCCGGACTGATATTCAGCCGAACGCGCATCTCTTAAAAAAAATCTCAATCGTAGGAAGTCAGAAACATATCGGTGTTACTCATATTGCGATCAGCCTTGTAAGCTGGCTGAATCACCAGAATCAGGAAACATATTATGAATCCACAAGAAGCTCCAATCTTATCTCCTCTTTGACGTCTTATCAAGACCATCTATGGGAGGAGCATGGAGTCGTAAGATATCATAACTTTCAAGCAGTCACTACTTCTTCATTTTTGACAGAAACAAAAAAATCACACATTTTTGTGCAGGACTACGGAACAGACGTTGGATCTGTCCAAGGAGAGGAAAATTGTGATTTTCTGATATTGGTTTTGGGAAGCCGGCCCTGGGAAATAGAATATGGGCTACAAGCCTGTCAGGCATTGGCCGGAGAGGAACATCTGGTTTTGCTCTGTAATTATAATGATAAACAGGCTGCGGGAAAGTATGCGTCCGTTTTAAGAAAACAAGTATATTATTTTCCCTTAGATCAGGATCCTTTTGCATGGACAAAGGAGAAGCATCAGTTGTTTCAGGAGATTTTGAAAGGAAGGAGGAGATAACGATACGGATGAAAAGCATAAAAGCGGCGAAGCCGAGAATCTTAATTGGCATTTTGGGGCAAGAGCCAGGATTGGGAGTAACTCACTTGTCCATTTCCCTGGCGAACTATGCTGCAAAATGGCTCAATGCCAGAACTGCATTGGTGGAGTGGGGAACAAGGAATAGCCTCGCAGCTTTATCACCGAAGGTAGGAGAAGAAGCATTTGACATTGGAGGAGTTGCATATTTTCCCTCTGTTCCTGTAAAGGATTTAGGATTGATCTATAGTATGGATTTTGAATATATTATTCTGGATCTTGGAAGTGACAGTCAAAAAGCCAGAGAAGAATTAATGCGCTGTAATGGAAAACTGATTGTCGGCAGCCTGTGTCCCTGGAGGAAAGCCAGATATTATGATTATATCAAACGGTTACAAGAACATACGGGTATTTCTGATATGTTTACATTTTTGGCGTTATTTGAAGATAAGATAGAAATAAAAAGATGTTGTCGTACTTATAAGGCTCAGGTACAGAGTATCCCTTTTATTGCAAATCCGTTCCATATAAAAAGAGAAGAAACAGATTTTTTACATTCATTGATTTAAGCGGGGGCGAAAGCTGCTGGCGCAATCGCTTAGAATCTATAATATATCACAGTAAGCCTCCTTGTGGAGGAAGGAGAAGAAATATGAGTGTTGCCAATGGAGTGGAAAAGCAAGGGCTGCTAATTGAATTGGAAAATATACAGAACAGGGGAATTACAATTTTTTTGAATGGAATTCCAAGCAGTCCATTGACCGTTACGGATGCTTTGTGCGTGAACGACAGTAATGACTTCATGAGAGATTACGTAACAAATGAAAAGGGGGTGTGGACGGAACTTCGATTTGACCGAGTAGAAAGCCTGTAACAAGTATACAGGAACAGAATAGATACGAAACCATGTACAAAAGATAAGTATATGCGTTGATACGTGATCTGAGAAAAGGATGCTCCTGTGATTGGGGAATGCAGGAGCATCAATTTTCTTTGCAAGTATGGGTTTGGTGTGGTATACTAAAATTTACGAAGTATCTGACAAAGATAAACCATTGGGCAGGAGGACACCAGACATGAGAAAGAAGTTGATGCCGCTTATTGTGGCAGTGATATTTATATTTATTGTAATATTGATTGCAGTAGTCACAGCGCTGGTGCAAAAGTATACCCCAAGCAAAGAGCGGGTGTCCCTGGAGGAATATTATCATTTGAATCAAGCAGACGATATGGCAATTATTTTAGATAATCAGAAAACAGACGAGGTTTGTAAATATATCGACGGCCATGCATATTTGGCCTATGAGTTTGTAAATCAATATCTGAATCAAAGATTTTATTGGGATCATAATGAAAATCTTTTAAGATATACGACGCCTACAGATGTAATTTCTGTAAGTGCAGGAAGCAATGAATACTTTGTGACCAAGGAAAAGAATACGGAAGACTATACGATTGTGCGGGTAGATGGAGAGTTCATGTACTTAGCGATTGATTTTGTTCAAAAGTTTACCAATATAGAATTTACCATAGGACAAGAACCGAATTTAATTTTGATCACCAGTAAATGGGGAGACATTCAGACTTCCGTTGTCCGGAAGGATACACAAATCCGGGAAAAGGGAGGCATCAAAAGCCCGATTGTGGCGGATGTTGTTAAGAATGACAGCGTTACTGTATTGGAGACACTGGATGATTGGACAAAAGTATGCACTGCAGACGGAATGATTGGATATTTGCAAAGTAAACGTTTGGGAGAGACGCAGGTTCAGACCATTAGCCGTTTTTTTGAGGAGCCTGAATTTACTCATTTGTTGAATCGGGGGGCCGTTAATATGGTGTGGCATCAAGTGACAACCCAGGAGGCAAACGACCAGATTGCATCTGTTTTGCAAAATACAAAAGGAGTCAACGTAATATCTCCCACCTGGTTTTACTTAAACGATAACCAGGGAAATATTCATTCTTTAGCCAGCAGCAGCTACGTCAGCTATTGTCATCAAAATGGCATTGAGGTGTGGGCGCTGCTGAGCAATTTGGAAAATGCGGATGTGGATTCCACAGAGGTATTGACACATTCTTCTGTTCGGGATTATTTGGTAAATCAGATTATCGCAGCGGCCATTGAGTATGATTTGGACGGAATTAATCTGGATTTTGAAAGCTTAAGCGGAGAGGTTGGAGACGCCTATATTCAGCTTGTCCGGGAGTTGTCCGTAAAGTGTAGAAAGAATGGAATTGTGCTGTCTGTTGATAATTATGTCCCATCAGATTATACTGCATTTTACAATAGAAGCGAACAGGCGGTATTTGCCGATTACATTGTGATTATGGGATATGATGAGCATTACTATGGTTCTGAAGAGGGCTCTGTCGCTTCTATCGGATTTGTGACAGAAGGGGTAGAAAATACTTTATTAGAAGTCCCCCCCGAGCAAACAATTCTTGGAATGCCATTTTATACCAGGGTTTGGGAATGTACGCCAAAGGGCGATGATGTATCAGAAGCAGAGGTCGCTTCGGAGGATTATGTACCTTATACGGTGGATAGTTCGGCAGTGGGGATGACAGAGGCTGAGAACCGTGTGGCGGCAAACGGAGCGCAAAAAGTATGGTCTGAAGAAGACGGGCAAAACTATGTGGAATATGAAAACGAAGGAAAGACTTATAAGATATGGCTGGAGGATGAAAACTCTATGGAGCTGCGTTTAAAGCTCTTAAGGGATAAGTCTCTGGCTGGAGGCGCATTCTGGAAGCTGGGGCTGGAAAAAAGCAGCGTCTGGGATTTAATTATCAAATATATCAATGAATCGTAAAATCGTATAAGATTATACAACCATTGCCGGGAGCGTATATTCGGGAACTTGGGAGCATACCTTATAATAACATTTATTATGGGAGCGTCTGAGTGAAGAAGAAGTTAGAAATTTTGATGGGGGCAGTGCTATTGCTGGCTGCCTGTATTTTTGCAAAAGAAGGGGCAGTGCTGGTAGAAAGCGCCCGGGCTGAAAAAGGTGATAAAAAAACTTGTATCGTGGTGGATGCAGGACATGGGGGAGCAGATCCTGGTAAAGTAGGAATTAACGGAGCAGAGGAGAAAACCATCAATCTCCAAATTGCCTTAAAATTAAAAAAACTCTTGGAATCGGAAGGGATAGAGGTAGTTTTAACTCGTGATGAGGATGGAGGATTGTATCAGGAAGGCGACAGTAATAAAAAAGTAGCTGATATGCGGAAACGCTGCGAGATTATTACGAAAGCAGATCCGGTATTTACCATCAGCATTCACCAAAACAGTTATCCAGAAGAATATGTAAAAGGCGCTCAAACCTTTTATTATGGAAAGTCCCAGGAAGGGAAGGAACTGGCGGAAATAATACAGAACAGTATGATTGAGCACCTGGATAAAGAGAATCACCGGACAGCTAAAGCAAATGAAAGTTATTATTTATTAAAACGGACGCCTTCTCCCACCGTTATTGTGGAATGTGGTTTTTTAAGCAACTCTCAGGAAGCGGCGCTGCTGATTTCCGAGGAATATCAGGAAAAAGTAGCCTGGGCAGTACATATGGGAATTCTTCAATATTTGAATCTTACGAAGTGATTCCTTTTCCGATGTTAGGCGTAGCCGCGGCGTAAGCGGCGTCTGCGATAAATAAAAGAAGAAGGATCAGGCCAACCGTCTTGCGTATGCGAGGCGGTATTTTTTCATATAAGGGTTCAAACCAGGGAATCAGTATATAAATGGTTACTAGTGCGCCAATTCCGAATACCAGGCCGCCCATGGCACAAATTCTTCCGTTGAGATTTCCAAAGTATCCGGAATAATCCCACCAGCGAATACCCCATAATTTTTCAAGGAACCAACTGCAAAAATATTCCAGACTTAGACAGACTCCGGCCGCTAGGAAAAAAACCAGAACCGGATGCTCTTTCAGACGATAGAGCAAAAAATATAAAAATAATCCTCCGGCTCCATATATGGGAAGCCATGGGCCAAACAGAACGCCTCGGTTGATAAATGCATGGTCTGTAATGAAGCACAGGCAAACTTCCCATAGCCATCCAATCCCAGAAAGAAATAAAAAAAGCCAAATATAATAGATAAATGAAAAACCGATGGTTTTATAACGAAGTCCACTGTTTTTGGGAATCAAAGTTCGTGTATCCATGGAATACCTCCTGGTTTTATTACAGATTGATACGAAAGAGTATATGCAGTTTCAGGAAATTTATCAGATAAAGGTCTGATTGTTTGAAGGGTGAAAAATATTATGAGTTCCTATACGAAACGTTTTTCTTGACAGGAATGGAGTAAAAAAATATAATTGTCAAGGAAAGAAAAAGCCAGAACTTAAGATGCAATGATATGGGTGAGGAGTTGCAGCCAATTTGCCCATTAGGATGAAAAAATGATGAAAAGCAAAGAAAATAAATATTTTTATTTAAAAGGAATTAAAATGGGAATTCCCATAGGTCTTGGATACTTTGCCGTATCTTTTACTCTTGGGATTTCTGCCGGGAATGCAGGCATGACGGCTGGACAAGCCATGCTTGCCAGTTTTCTTGTGAATGCTTCGGCGGGCGAATATGCAGGTTTTACCGTGATTGCCGCCAATTCCGGGTACATAGAGATGGTGATCATGGAGTTGATTGCAAATGCACGTTATTTGCTTATGTCATGTTCCTTGAGCCAGAAGTTAAAAGAAGAAACAGGATTGCTTCATCGCCTGTTAGTTGGATTTGACGTTACGGATGAAATTTTCGGAGTAGCAATATCCGTACCGGAAAAACTGAATCCTTTTTATAATTATGGGATGATGACGGTGGCGATTCCAGGATGGTCTATAGGAACTTATCTTGGCGTAGTGATGGGGAATATCCTTCCCACCAGCGTGGTCAGCGCTTTAAGTGTTGCTCTTTATGGTATGTTTATAGCCATTATTATTCCGCCGGCCCGTAAAAGCAGGATTATTGCAGGGCTTGTTACAATATCAATGGCGGCAAGCTTCCTATTTACAAAACTGCCTGTCGTTTCCGGTTTGTCTCCGGGAATCCGTACCATTATTCTCACAGTTGTGATTGCCGGGGGAGCTGCCATATTGTTTCCCATAAAGGAGGAGCAGCATGAATCATAATATTTATGTCTATATTTTCATTATGTTTGCAGTTACGTATTTGATACGTGTACTGCCGTTGACCTTAATCCGAAAAGAAATTCAAAGTAAAACAATCCGTTCCTTTCTATATTATGTTCCTTATGTGACACTGGCTGTTATGACGTTTCCGGCTATATTAGATGCAACTGCAAGTACATGGTCGGCATTGGCGGCTCTTGCAGTCGGCATCCTGCTGGCATGGTTGGGGAAGAGTCTTTTTACAGTTGCGGTTATTTCATGCGCAGTTGTATTTGTGCTGGAATTATTTTTAGTGAGATAATTTGCGTACGAAGGTTGATAAAAAGCGTATATAGGGGCGTTGGCAGCTTGTAAGCCGTAATTCTATATTAAATTGTTCCGAATGCATAACAAGTTTTCGTAATGGACACTTCATTGGCTTTTAACACGACAGAAGGAAACGAAGGGCAGTTGACAGCATTGGGAAAATGCTGGGTTTCCAGGCACACGCTGTTGCGGGGGAAAAAATCATTTCCATATTTTCCTTTACAATCTTTCAAAACATTGGCAGTGTAAAGCTGCAGGCCAGGCTGGTCTGTGAAGCATGTCATTTGAATTCCGGAGTTTGGAGCCGTCAGTACGGCGGCTTTTTGAAAGCCTTCTCCTTCCAGGATAAAGTTATGGTCATATCCCAAGCCAAATAAAAGCTGGGTGTTTTCTTTTTCAATATCCCTTCCTATTTCTTTTGCATTTCTAAAATCAAAGGGTGTTTTGGCAACTGGAAGTATTCTGCCGGTAGGAATACTTTCAGAATCATTTTCCGTTATGGCAGAAGCAAAAATCTGAAGCTGATGATTCAGGATGGAGCATCTTTCTGAGCCTTCTAAATTAAAATAAGCATGATTTGTAACGTTATAGACGGTATCTTGATCAGATATGGCTTCGTAAGTAATGGACAATACATTCTTCTCGTTCCATTCATAAGTGATTTTCATATGAAGGTTTCCGGGATATCCATCTTCGCCGTCCGGAAACGTCCGGGAAAAGATAATTTTATGCTCTTGCTGCGTTGTGTTCCATACACGGAAAGCAAAGCCTTTACTTCCGCCATGAAGATGGTTTTGGCCGTCGTTTTTTTCTAGGGAAAAAGGCTTTCCGTTTAAAATAAAAGCCGCTTTTCCGATACGGTTGGCGTGACGGCCGATTGCAGCCCCAAGACTGGCGCAGTCAGCTTCGTATTCAGCGATTGTGGAATATCCAAGACAGACATCCCGTAAAACGCCGGTTTTATCCGGAACACAGATGCTTCGGATACGGCATCCATAATCAGTAAGTTCCACGGAGGCGCCGTTGGAATTTTCTAATCGGTAGAGGTGTACCGGTTCGTTATCTTTTGTTTCACCGAAAGATTGTTTTGTATATATCATGTTGGTCCTCCTTTTTCAGTATTATTCCATAGTATTGGGGGAAATGCAATATGAACCGCGATAAATAGTCTTTCGTTTGAATGCATTTGTTACTATTCACAGTCCAGGGGCCGCTCATAGTAACGATTCGGGGCAATATTCCAAGTTTTGCTTCGCAAAAATCGCCCCTCACACCTGAATCATGTTCTCACGGAATGCGCAGCAAGTGCGCATTCCTGACCCGTGAAAAGTAATCAACTGTTACAAAACAAAGAAAATAATCAGAATAGTCAGTTTACAATAGTAGGAGGGTATAGTATATGAAAACGGAACCTTTTATGAGTCAAAAAATAGCCGCATAAATGATTTTAGTGCATGGATGGCTTTTGGCACATGAAATATATTCTGAATCCATTTATGGGGCGGGAGTACAAAAAGGAGAGCAAGTGGTATGAAAAATGGAACAAAGAAGCTAAGGAAATGGATGTTGGGGATATTTTTAGTGTTTTCATTCAGTATGCTGGCAACAGAAGTGATCCCTATGACAGATGTTCCTGTGACTGTGGAGGCAGCAAAGGTAAAAATTAGTACCAAGAAGACTACGTTGATTAAAGGGCAGACAAAAACATTAAAAGTAACTGGTACGAGGAAGAAAGTAGAATGGTCTACAAATAAAAAATCTGTAGCTACCGTAACACAGAAAGGGAAAGTAACTGCTAAAAAGAGGGGAACGGCAACCATTACTGCAAAAGTAGATGGGACAAAACAGAAAATTACCTGGAGCAGCAGTAATAAGAAGATTGCAACGGTTTCTAGTAAAGGTAAGGTAAAAGGGGTAAAAAAAGGAACGGCAACTATTACAGCGAAAGTTGGCAGTAAAAAATATAATTGTAAGGTTACCGTAAAGCAAAATACGATCAGCGTAACGAAGGTGAATCTGAATAAAAGTAAGGCGGATTTGGATGCAGGCGATACATTGCAGCTAAAGGCGACAGTATCTCCAAATAACGCTACCAATAAAAAGGTAACTTGGAGTTCCTCAAATTCTTCGGTGGCAAGCGTGAACTCTAAAGGATTAGTGACAGCGAAGCGTGAAGGAACTGCCTACATCTATGCGAAAGCTGGAAGCAAAAAAGCAACATGTGTTGTTAATGTTAGGGAAGAAAAAGAGCCTCAATTAAAAGGAGAGTTGTTTACAAACAAGTCTCCGACCCCGGTATTGGGGCTTATTCTTACAAACATGGGAGATCTTCCTTTGACTGTAGAGGATTTTTATCTTTTGATAACGGGAGGCAGTAGGACGGGCCTTTGGCTGGTGAATAGTGATCTTGATTTTCTTGATTCCTATACAATAGATCCTGGTGAAGAAAAGATGCTATTATTATGCAGGAGTAATTTTGGATATTTTCCTGTGTCTACAGCATCAGAATGTTCTTTTGTCTTTTGGTATGACGGTGTGAAATATTTTGGGAATGTTGAGTATTCAGGGGGTGGTTACTTCGAGGTATATGATGAGGCGGTCGCTTCAGCAGCCGGCATTTCAGTGAGGAAAGCGAATGCGTTGAATACATTGATCAATCCATATAAATTGACGCCACAAGACAAGATTCAAAAATGGAATGAGATAGTAAAGAAAATAGAAAAGAAAAAGTAGTAACAGTCCAGTTTTTGGCTTCCCTGTTATTGAATCCAGCCCATGTAAAGCTTGTTTTCGGCAAAGGGCTGGATTCTTTGTGTGGGTTTACACATTCTTACATATTTTTTTATCTATTTAAACGGCCAGCTTAAAGCGGAATTGACGGTATTTTGGGTTATTGTTCACAGGTGCCCTGTGAACAGTAACATGAAATCCGAGCTGCGATTTGCGGATTAAGCGGCAGGTATTGACGCAAGGTTAGGATGTGGTATAATAGACCCATGAAAACACTTGTTGAAAAGATTGATGTAGACAACATAGGAAAGCAGCAAATCGCTGCCGCCGCCCGCCTGATCCAACAAGGCGGGCTAGTCGCATTTCCTACGGAAACAGTCTATGGACTGGGAGCAGATGCCTTGAACCCTCTGGCTTCCAAGCGGATCTATGAAGCGAAAGGACGGCCCTCGGACAATCCTTTGATTGTCCACATCGCTGATTTTGCCGACTTGGAAAAGATTGCAAAGGAGATTCCAAAGAAAGCCCGGATCTTAGGGGAACAGTTTTGGCCCGGCCCGTTGACCATGATTTTTCAGAAGAAGGAGTGTGTTCCTTTAGAGACCACTGGAGGACTGGATACGGTGGCGGTGCGGATGCCGAATCATCCCATTGCATTGGCTTTGATTAAAGCCAGTACGGGATTTGTAGCAGCGCCTAGCGCCAATGCATCGGGGCGGCCTAGTCCCACGCAGTCAGGGCATGTATATATGGATTTGGCGGGTAGAATACCGATGATATTGGATGGGGGTCCGGTAGGAATTGGTATAGAATCTACCATTGTGGATTTTAGTGAATCTACGCCCACTATTTTACGCCCAGGCTATATTACAAAAGAAATGATACAGGAGGTGATTGGAGAAGTTTCCATGGATCCGGGGTTGGAAAGCAGCGATTCGGCTGTTCCTCCAAAGGCTCCGGGTATGAAATATCGTCATTATGCTCCTCAGGCGGATTTAATTTTGGTAGAAGGGCAGCAGGAGGAGGTCGTATCCGCCATCAACCATTTTTTAGAGGAAGCAGGAAGACAGGGGAAGAAGGCAGGTGTAATCGGAACAGATGAGACTTGCGGATTATACAGGGAAGGTATTGTGAAAAGTATTGGGACCCGAAAAGAAGCGGCTGTCATAGCCAAACACTTATATGGATTGTTAAGGGAATTTGACGAGCTGGGTGTAGATATTATTTATTCCGAAAGTTTTTCCAGAAAAGGGATTGGACAGGCGGTCATGAACCGGATGATAAAGGCAGCCGGGCATCGGGTGATTAAAGTGTAGAGGTGAAATATGAAACGATATCAAAGGATTCTGTTTGTATGTGACAGCGGTACTTGTCGTTCTCCTATGGCCGAAGCTATCTTAAAGGAATATCGGCTGAATCGTCCCATGGAGATTGAAAGCCGAGGTCTGGTTGTTTTGTTTCCAGAACCATTGAACCAGAAAGTAGAGGCAGTACTAATCAGCAATGGGATCAATCTTGGAGATCATATGTCTGCACAGCTTACAGAAGAGGATTTTACGGAAGAAACGCTGGTAATCGTAATGGAAGAGATACAGCGTGAAAAGATTTTAGGTTCGTTTTCTCAAGCAGATCCAAGCCAAGTTCAGGTTTTAACCCAAATTGTAGGTGACGAGCTGGAGATTCTCAATCCTTATGGAAGTCCTTTGCAGTCTTATGGATTGTGTTATGAGACATTGAATAAATCCATAAAAAAATTGGCTGAAAGGTTGAATGAGGATGGCATGGAAGAGGACATGCTAGAAGAGGATACGCCAGAAGATGAGTCCGCAAAGGCAGAAGAAGAATATAACAAAGGAGAATAAGCAATGTCAAAGGTATACGTAATGGACCACCCGTTGATTCAGCACAAAATTGGCTGGATTCGGAGGAAAGAGACAGGATCGAAAGATTTCAGAACATTAATTAGTGAGATTGCTATGCTTATGTGTTATGAGGCAACCAGAGATCTGAAGCTTTCGGATATTGAAATTGAAACGCCGATCTGCAAGACGGTGGTAAAAGAATTAAAAGGGAAAAAAATGGCGGTAGTCCCCATTTTGCGGGCAGGACTTGGCATGGTAGACGGAATGCTTTCTATTATACCTGCAGCAAAAGTAGGGCATATCGGATTGTATCGGGATCCGGAGACATTGGAGCCGGTGGAATATTATTGCAAGCTTCCAGAGGATTGTTCAGAACGGGAAGTGTTTGTGGTAGATCCTATGCTGGCTACTGGAGGTTCTTCTGTGGCAGCCATTCAAATGCTGAAGGATAAAGGGGTAAAAAATATCCATTTTATGTGTATTATTGCTGCTCCGGAAGGGGTAAAGCGTATGGAACAACATCATCCGGACGTAGATATTTTTATCGGCGCCTTGGATGAATGTTTAAATAGTCATGGTTATATTGTGCCAGGGCTGGGGGATGCGGGAGACCGTATTTTTGGTACAAAGTAATTACAGATTAGCTAGAAGGGGGTTTTATAATGTGTTACAAACGTCAGGATTATATATCCTGGGACGAATACTTTATGGGCGTAGCGAAGTTAAGCGGAATGCGCTCCAAAGATCCCAATACTCAAGTGGGGGCATGTATTGTCAGTGAAGATAATAAAATTTTGTCTATGGGTTATAACGGCTTTCCCAAGGGATGCTCTGATGATGAATTTCCTTGGGGCCGAGAGGGAGATCCATTGGAGAATAAATATCTTTATTCAACCCACAGTGAATTGAACGCAATCTTAAACTACCGCGGTGGCAGTCTGGACGGGGCAAAGCTGTATGTGTCTTTGTTCCCTTGTAATGAATGTGCCAAGGCAATTATACAGGCTGGCATCAAGACAATTGTATATGATAGCGACAAATATGATGGAGAACCCTCTGTGATTGCATCAAAACGGATGTTAGATGCATCAGGAGTGAGGTATTATAAATATCAACGTACCAATCGGGAGATTTTACTAAAAGTATGATGGAAGTAATGGGGATGAACGAAAGAAAAATAAGTGAATTATTATATGTTCTTCGGTTGGAGAAGGACGTCGGGCAAAAGAAATTATGTTGGGGATTATGTTCTCAAGGAACCTATTGCAGGTATGAAAATGGAGAGCGGACGCCAGACCGGTTATTATTAAATGCGATTATTCAGCGTTTGGGAAAATCGGCGGATAAGTTGGTAACGATTCTTACCATCAAAGAATACAGATATTTTTTATGGAAGAAAAAGGTACTAACAGCAGTAGGGCACGAAGATATGGACGAGTTGGAGCGCCTTTTGGATGGAAAAGAAGCGTCTGACCTTACGATTAACAAAAATCTTCAACTGCAGTTTAAATATCGGATGCAGGCATTGGTAGCCTGGTATAAAGAAGAGGATGTTGAGAAGGGCATTTCTTTGTTGGAGCAGGCCGTTGAATTAACGATGCCGAATATACGGTTTGAGAAAATGGAACGGTACTACATTAGTATTGAAGAAATGCATATCCTATTGGAACTGGCAAGGTTCTGGATCAAAGGCGATCGTGTGGACGAAGCTACGAATTTGCTGAATGATATCGTAGATTATTCCGACAGAAGTTATGATGATTATGAGGCAAAGGTGAAAATATTACCAAAAGCTGTGCGAATGCTTTATCCTCTCTTGATTCAGAAGAACCGGGAGCTTGAAGGGATACTTCTATGTAAAAAGGCCGTAGAATTGCTGTGCTGGCAAGGTGTACTGTACGATTTGGCTGATTTGATGGAAGGGTATTTGGAATGTGCCTCTAATTTGTTTGAGAATGAAGAGATTATCCGTTATAAACGGCAGCTTCAGGCATTGCGGGAGGTCTATGAAGAATACGGAGCCGATATTTACCAGCAGAAGGAAATGAGGCTGACTTATCATAATCAGGAGTTATATTTGATTGATGAGATGATGCAGAGGTTCCGTATTAAGAAGGGCGTCTCACAGGATGTATTAAGTGAAGGTATTTGTACACCAGAAACCATTTCCAGAATTGAAAGTGGAAGAAGAGGGCCTAATCCGAATAACTTCTATGCTTTGATGAGAAAGTTGGAAACAGAGCATGATTATTATAATGGGAAGTTGGAGACCAATGATTTTCTTTTGTTGGAGAAATTGAAAGAGTTGGAAAGAGCCATGTCCTTTAATGATTGTAAGGAAGGACGAAAATTGCTAGAGTATTTAAAAACAAAAGTAAATATGGAAAAGAAACAAAATTACCAAACTTTAAATGCAGCTGAAAATAGTATTTTGTTTCTTGAAAAGAAAATTACTCCTCAGGAATTTGTTGAACGCTGTGAGAAGGATTTAGATTGTGAAAATGAAGGATGGAGAAAAGATGAATTTTGGAAGTTACAATTTTTTACAAATTATAAAATTCTGCTTTTGAATCATATTTCAGTGGGATATGAATGTATGGGGCAATTAGAGAAAAGTATTTTTATTTCTGAGCATTTGATGGAACAGCTAGATCGAAGTAAGGTTCAATTGGAGGATAGATATGAATCAAGCATGACAGTTGTAGGAAATTTGTCATCATTCTACGGTGAAACAGGTAAATTGGATGATTGTTTAAAAATCTGTGAAATGGGTATAAATCTATGCTTAGAAAGTGGAAGAGGAATAAGATTAGCAAAATTCTTAGTCAATAAGGCAGAAGCTATGAATGAAAAAGAAGGAATATTTACAAATGAAGCTAGAAAATGCCTTCAAAAAGCATATTACCTTAGTGATTTAATGTCAATTCATAGTGTAACTGCCTATATTGATAAGAATTATCGCGCTTTTTATGAAAAAGATGTGGAATGGTATTAGGAGTTGTATAAGTCACCAGGTAAATAGCAAACTTGAGTATTATTATCCTCAGAAACCGCACCATTATCCGTTGCGGCAGTAGTCTGCATAAAGGTACAAGCCACCATTAAAAAAAGAGCGCATACAGCAGTTACAATTGCAGGTTTAAATGTTCTTTTCATAGTAAATACCTCCTGTTTTTTGTTTGTTTTTTTGTTGTTTTTTGTTCCTATAATTTAACTTTAAAGGGGGTAAAACACAATGACGTTGCAGTAAAGAATAATTTGCTTTAAATGTCATCGAATTTATCCCGAAAACGTCAAAAATATTGTGAAAAAGAAAGGAAAATAGATTTTTACAGAACATTCGTACGCATTATTTATTATTTTCCGCACAGTGAGTGTGGAATAATATAAAAAGTTGTGTATAATACATATGTTTACTTATTGGAGGTATTTTACTGAAAAATTTACACAAAGCGTCAATGGAAAGGTTTCAAAAAAGGAACCATATCTGAGAAGGGGCTGTCAAATGATTAGATAAGCTCCTTCTTTCCATGGCCAAAATGATGCTCCGTGAAGAAAAGAATGGATTCTATTTAAATCGTCGTGAAGGGAAAAGTGCAAAATGATATTGGCAACCTGGAATATAAATGGATTAAGAAGCTATCAGAAGAAGTATGATTTAAAGTTATTTTTAGAAAAGTATGATATTGATATGTTACATTTACAGGAAACAAAGCTTGTGGAGGGGTGGAACATCCGAGAAGAAGTTGGCTTGTGGGGAGAATGGCATCTTTATCAAAACCTTGCGTCCAGTAGAAAAGGTTATGCAGGTGTAGCTAGTATTTCTAAATTGGAACTGACGCCGCTTCCCACTGATATACCAAATCAACGATTCCAGACAGAAGGCAGGATGCTACTGTATCAGTATCAAGATTATCACATAATTAACATTTATTTTCCCCAAGGAGACAGATCAAAGAAAGATGTTCCCTATAAGTTAGAGGTTTGTGATTATATAACTGCAATGGTGAAATCAAATCCCGGAAAATGGATGATATTTGGTGATTTTAATATGGCTCAGTCAGAATTGGATCTGGCACGGCCAAAACAAAATTATAATAATAATATGTTCACAAAAGAAGAACGGGAGAAAATGGCAGGCCTCACAGAGGTTGGCATCCTAGATGTATTTCGCTATATGTATCCGGAAGAATCCCAATATACATGGTGGTCTTATTCTTATAATGCCAGAGAACGAAATGTGGGTTGGAGATTGGATTATATATTTCTTTCGGAGAATTTGAAAGACTCTATTAAGAGAGTCGAAATACTTAAGGATGAATTTGGGTCTGACCATTGTCCGGTATTGATAGAAGTGGAGTTGTAACTGTAACAATAGAGTTTGAATATAGTTGAGCTAGATATGTAAAGGGGGCTGTCGCACTAAGTAATTAGTGCGCAGCTTTTTTTACTATAACCCAAACAGATCAGCATAGTTATTCTTTTGTCAGTTCGGCAAATGGAGCCTCTGTACTTCCGGTAAATTAAGTACCGTAGCCGCTTTCCAACTCCGCCATAGAGGATATGGTTTCTGTATTGGGTATTTCTTCCGTGGAATTGCCCTCCTGTAGATTGGCTGAATCAGCCTTATCTTGCATGGTCGGCATTAAACAGCTGCATAAGTCCATCCTGGAGAACCTGGGAGCAGTTTACTCCATGCTTTTCTGCTAGGGTGGCCATCCATGCAGGAAGCGAAACATTTTTACGGACTGCTCTGGTGTCGGTTGCCGCCCGGTATGAGAATGTATCAATGCGGATGATGGAACAGGTGGCATTTTCTGGAATATCAAGTTTATACTGGGGAGTGGGAGCCGGGATTTCGTTCCTCTCATCCTCTGCCACAACGAGCCATCCGCTGGCGGCAGGGAAATGAGAGATAAAGGACACTGGGACAATTTCATCGAAGTTAATGGTATTTTCGAGAAGTTCAAGGAACTCATATTTATCGTTATCAAATTTATTTTGGCAATCGGTAAAAATATCTGCCAAAGAGAGCTGTTTATGTGTTATCATATAGATACGACTCCTTTACTGGTGGATATGGATAATTGTTACTGGACATTTCAATTATACCACAGACCAGTGAGGAGTTGTTTTATTTTGTAACAAAGAGAATCCCGTATTTATGCGGGTTCTGGCGTTTCGCAAACGCCTAAAAACTTATAGGTATGAAAGGAGCAACAACAAATGAAACAAACAAATAAATTATTTCAAAAAGAATTTTCGTTAAAATTCCCCCTGTCTGCCATAAATCGG
>CAMNQH010000041.1 GCA_946549035.1 uncultured Lachnospiraceae bacterium
GCGGGCATGGGCGGACGCCTTATACCCACTGGGATTTTGGATATCGTCCCCGGCCAGGGCGGCATAGGGGAGGTAATAGGCGGAAATAAAATCAGGCTGGTAACGGGCGTCCTGAAATGCCAAAAGAAGCTCCCGAAACCGCTGGGTGTCCCGAAAGCCGTTAAAGCCGGGACCCCCTAAAGAGGCATTTGGCACAAGGGTTTTGAAAATTTCGGCCACCTGCTGGAAGCGGCGGCAAAATACGTCCGGAGGCTCTAAAGAGGACATGTTCACATTATAACGCCGCCAAAGTTCAAATTTCCAGGTGGAAAATTCATCGAAGCCGTAGCGGATGATGCAGGCCTTGATGAATTCGGGAAGAACTTCCAATAGGAATGCATCGTAGTTTTTTGCAGACAAAAAGGCGTCATAGTCCACAGTTACCTCCGGAGCCTTGTAAAGCCGGAAGGGCTTGTTGTCAATATCGAAAAACGGCAGCAGCCGGATGCTTTTTAAAAAATCAATCAGACGGAACAGCTGGGAGAAGTCATATGTTTTCACTTGGTTAATGGTGTAGATTTTCACAAGGGTAAAAACTTCCGTGCATCGCCCGTACTGGAAATGGAGCTCCTCCTGCATACGAATGAGCTGGTTGCGGAACGTGGGCTTTTCAAAATACCGGACGCTGCCCAGATTAATCAGGAAGTTCCAGATTGGCTTTCGGGGAGAGGAGCTATGAGGCAGAATCTGGGCTTCCTCCAGTATGGTTTCCGTGTGGGGAGCCACAGGCGGGGTGGTATAATCCATGTAATTAAAAATATAATCCAGAATCAGAGAGTGGTTGGTGATAGGGATGCCGGAAAGAGAGTCCTGACGGCTGACGGCGGTAAGGCTCTCTTCCCGAAACTGTTCTGCAGTCTGGCCGCAGGCTTTCTCAAAGCATCGGAGAAAAGAGTTCTGGTTGGGAAAGCCGCATTGAAATCCGATTTTACTTAAAGGCTCCTGGGAATACCGCAGCAGGATACGGGCTGCATCCAGCCGGAAGCTGTTAAGATATTCCTGGAAGGTCATATGAAGGTGTTTTTTCAGAAAACTGGACAGATACTGGGGAGTGTAACCTAAGGCGCAGGCGGCGTCTCCCAAAGACAAAGGAGCCGTGTAATTACTTCCCAGGAATTCTTCCAGTTTCCGGAGCTTTTCCGCTGCTTTTGCAGGAATGCCGTATGGATCTACCTGTGCCTTGCAGTGCCGGAGCAGATAGTCCATGAGTTCATAAGCTCTGGCGTAAGTGCCGGAAGGCTGCGCTTCTGTCTCCTGAATGAGAAGCTGTGCGGCTAATTGTGCAAGCTTGCCGTTTAACGTTTCCTTCTGCTCCGGATGGTCGTCGGAATAGAAGGGTAAGAACCGGTGTCTGGGATACCCAAAGGTGTTCAGCAAAAAATAGGGATGGATGCAAACGTATAATAGCAAAGAAGAGCGCCATGCATAGATGTGATATACTGTTTCTTCCGGAAGAAACAGTATGTCTCCGCCTTTCATTTCATATTGGGCGTCCTCTGTTTTTACGGATAGTTCGCCGTTCAGCAGATGCAGAAAGCGGGCGTGAAAGTGAGAAAGAGCCTGCTTCCCGGAAAAATAAAAAACTTCATATTGAAATATAGGAAGCTGTGTTATAAGATGTATCATAAAAATCCTCCTTACGGGATTTAACGCTGATACTATGTATTTTAATATAAAAATCTTAATAATACAATGAAAGTATTAAGATTTTTGTGCGCGGCAGGTTAGTTTCACTGGAATGCAACTTATGTGGAGAGGATGATACCTGCACGGTGCCAAGAGAGGAGAATGATATGAATGTACTTCAAAATTTGATAGAATTATATAACCATCTGCCCCAGGACAGTACCTATCGGGATGTATGCGGAGGAATTCTTTCCCATATAAAAGAGGCTGCCCAAGGGACGATTTATGATTTGGCGGAATTGACCAATGCTTCCCGTACTACGATTTGGCGGATGCTGCAGAAAATGGGTTATCAAAATTTTTCTGATTTTCATTTTGAATTGAAGCAGGCAGTGAAGCAATATCCATTTTACAATCGTTTGATTTCACCAAATTATTTCAGACAAACTTCTGATGTGAGAAAGCAGCTTCTTGAACAGATGGAGGATGCAAAAAGAATGATGGAGGAACAGACGGATGGGACAGAGTTAGAGGAGATTGTAAAAGAGCTGCTTTTGGCAGATAAAGTAGTATTTTATACCCATTATAAATCCAATGGATTGCTGTCTTTACAACAAAATCTGGCTATGAGCGGAAAAGAAACTGGGTATTACAGCCTGTTTCCTGAGATGATTGCAGACAGTCGTACTTTGACGGAGGACAGTATTGTGATTTTGGGTATTATAGAACACGCAGAAACGATGGATATGGAGCTGGTGTTTGAAAACTGCAGCAGCCGGGGAGCAAGCATATGGGGAATCTTTATGAGGAATTCCAGATATCGGAAATATGTGGACCGAGAACTGATTCATAATGAGGAAGGGGCAGTGGCGGCGGGCATTTTGGCGGCAGAGGCATATTTCATTTTACTCAGTGAAATTTACCGTATGCATGGAATAGAAAATAAATAATGCAGGGGAAAAGACTTTTGGTTTCAAATTTGAAACCAAGGGTCTTTTTTTGATGGCCAGGGTTCGCTAGAGGGAAAAACAGGCGCGAGAAAGAGCGCAGAGAGCCTTCCCAAAGCGTATGATAAACCTATCAAAAACGAAGGAGGGAACTGTATGAAGTGCAGTTTATGTATTGATCTTTTATATTTGGAGATCGGACCGGACGGCCCCGTTTTTTCTGATACAAAAAAGCTGCTCTCAGGGATGGAGCTGGCGAAAAAAACAGGATATGATACGGTGGAATTTTGGGACTGGGCAACCAGAGACTATGAACGTTTGATTAGGAAAAAGCAGGAGCTTGGCCTTGACGTAGCCGCAATTTGCGCCAAGGACAGAGGAACGCTGACCATGCCAGAGACTCTTGATAGAGCGCAGGCAGGCCTAAAGGAGACCATTGAGGTAGCAAAACGTCTGGAATGCCCTAACATTATTGTTACGGCAGACCCTAATCCCAAGCTTTCCAGGGAGCAGTGCCATAAAAATATCGTGGAAGGCTTAAAACGTCTTGCGCCTTTGGCAGAAGCAGGGAATGTGACGCTGGTGCTGGAGCCTATTTTTGAAGGCTCTTACTTTGAAGACTCCAAAGAAGCTTTCCAGGTGATCAAAGAAGTAGGCAGCAGTCATGTAAAGCTTTTGTATGATATCTTCCATTATCAGTTGATGGAAGGCAATATTGTAAATACCATCAAAGAAAACCTGGAGCTAATTGGACATCTGCATTCTGCTTCCGTTCCAGGCAGAAACGAAATCACAGAAGGGGAACTGAACTATCGGTATCTGATAGCGGCTATTGAGAAGATGGGGTATAAGGGATACTTCGGCATTGAATATCTTCCTACGATGGAAAAAGAAGCCAGCGTCATCCAGTGCAGAGAATTGGTGGAAGCAGCCTGTAAGTAAACAGAGATAAGAGAAATTGAAGGAGGAGACAGGCATGAAGAAATTAAAAGTTGGTGTGATCGGAATTGGCGTTATTGCGACTACAAAACATATTCCGGCCCTGGTGAAACGGGAGGATGTAGAAATTACGGCTCTGTGCGACCTAGATACAGCTCGTTGTGAAAAGGCAAATGCAGAGTTTGGGTTGAATGCGAAAGTCTATACGGATTACCGGGAGCTTTGTCAGGATAAGGAACTGGATGTAGTACATATATGCACCCCCAATCCCCTGCACTGTCCTATGACGCTGGAGGCATTGAAAAATAATAAACATGTTCATTGTGAAAAGCCCATGGCATGTACGTATGACGATACACAAAAGATGATTCAGGCGGCAAAAGACGCAGGAAAGAAACTTACTGTTGGCCTTCAGTGGCGTTACAATCCGGCTCCTATGAAAATGAAGGAAATGTACGATAAAGGAGAGCTGGGAGAAGTATATTACGTGAAATCCCAGCAGCTTCGTCCCCGCCGTCTGCCGGCTTACGGCGTATATACCAATAAAGAAGCAAACGGCGGCGGCGTACTGATGGACGGCGGCCCTCATTCCATAGACCTGCCTATGTGGATTACCAGTAACTATGAGGTGGAAAGCGTTCGGGGCGTAAGCTTTGATAAAATGAAATATCATACCCAAGGAAATGCCTTAGGCCCCTGGGATCCGGAAAAGTTTGATGTGGAAGATACAGCTATGGCTATGATTACCATGAAAAACGGCATGATGATTTATATGGAAACGGCATGGATTACCAATATGATACAAGACGCTCCAGGAGTGGTGGCTTCTCTGGCAGGGACTGAAGCGGGCGTTGATATGTTTGGGCCAAAATTTGAAGCTTCTCTGCGGGTAACAAAGATGGTGGACGGGGAATTAAAGACAGAAGTAAGTACTGTTGAGGAGCCTGTAAATATGAATGAATACGATATCAACCATTGGATTGACGCCATTCAAAACAACGGCCAGCCGGCGGTTCTGCCAGAACAGGCGGCAGTCGTAACACGGGTCATTGAGGCAATCTATGAATCGGCGTCCACTGGAAAAACCATATTTTTTTAATTCAGAACGAGGAGGTACTTTATAATGAAGAAAAAACTGATTTCCATGCTCCTTGCCATAAGCATGACAGCAGTTCTTCTGGCAGGCTGCGGGAACTCGGAATCTGCACAGGGACAATCCCAGGAAAAAGGGCAGGAGGAAGAAACCAAGGGGGCTGAGGAAGCCAGGAAAGATGAGACTGCCAAAGAGAGTGAGACGGACGGAGAGGATGAAGGGGCAGAAGGAGAAAAAGAACCGGAAAATGATAAAGAAGACATGGCTGAGATTGTGGTGGGCTGGATGAGCATGACGCCCTTAGACGAGAGCAAGACCGACGGAGTGGAAGAAGCAATCAATAAAATGACAGAAGAAAAGATTCATACGCATGTAGACATCCAGTGGTATGACCCCAATACTTATGCACAGCAGATCCCTTTAATGATCCAGGGAAATGATAAGCTGGATTTGATTATGTATACCCCGGTTCCCGGCGCAGGCTATACCTCTTTTAAAAGCCAGGGGCAGTTAATGGAAATCGGAGACTTGCTTAAGGAATACGCTCCGGAAATTGTATCCATGATGGGAAATTTGCTGGAAGGCACCAGCACCAAAGAAGGAGTGTTTGGCGTTGCCGATTACCGTGATTTAAGCGGAGCGGAATATATCCTTATGCGCAGAGATATTCTGGATCAGCTTGGATTGACCCAAAAGGCGGAAACTATGACAAGCTGGACAGAGTTTGAAGAGATTTTGACAGAAGTAGTTGCCAATACGGATCTGGCAGGCATCGGAAATTCGGACGCCGCAGGCACAGTGATCAGTACATTCCCTTATTTTTTGGATAGCGACAGCTTTGCAGAGAATCGTTCCTTTGATAATCTGGGAGACAGTTATCAGTTTATCTGTGTAGATGAGAAAACAGATCAGGTAGAATGCTACTATTTCACAGAAGAATATCAGAAAATGATTCAGAGGGCCCGGGACTGGTATCAAAAGGGGCTGATTTACAAGGATGCCGCTAATAATCAGGAAATGGGTGACGGCATGATTAAAAATAATGTATTTTTTTCTGTTGCTGAAAACGGAGAACTGGGAGTGGAAGCGTTAAAAGAGACAGCCATTGGGTATGAGCTGGTTTGCAAAAAGGTTGCGGACGCCCAGATTAATACAAATTCCGTGGTAAAATTTGGTTTTGCAGTGCCTGTAACCGCCACAGAGCCGGAAGCAGCCGTGAAATTTTTAAATCTGTTGTATACAGATGCAGATGTGGTGACGACTATGGCATGGGGCGTGGAAGGGCGCGATTGGGTGCGGACAGAGGACGGTATGGCGGATTATCCTGAAGGAGTGACTGCAGAAACCGTCTTATATCATACGGCGGACTTTTTAAACGGTAATCAGTTTATTACGATTCCCTGGGCAGGCTCAGAGCCTGATTTACGACAGAAGCAAAAAGAAAGCCTAGAAAATTCCCCGGTATCTAAATATTTAGGGTTTTCCTTTGATCAGACTGGATATGAACAAAAGATTACCGATTGCTACAATACCGGGGAGACCTATCGCAAGGTATTGGCCTCTGGTTCTGTAGACTATGAATCTACGTATGCTGAGTTTAAAGCAGCTCTGGAGAAATCCGGTATCCAGGATATTATTGCCGCATATCAAGAGCAGTTGGATACGTGGCTGGAAACTCAGGAGTAGCTGTTAGAAACCATGACTACCGCCCCTGATCCTGGGTATGAGACAAAAGTATTGTCTATTTTGACAGAATTTGCATGAAGCATTCCTCTTTTATATGGTATATAATGATAGGGTGACACAAATACTCGTTGCATCTTTGGGAAAAAATCTTAATGATTTGATAAATATCTTAAGAAAAATGACCATCCCCTGTATACTGGTGGAAAGAGACTAAAAATGAAACGGGTAAAATCACCAAAAGGGCAATTATTTTGGATGATAATGTGTACATATTCACCTATAATCATTACATACAAAAAAAGGAGGTAATTATATGAAAAGGAAACTTGTTTCTATGCTGTTGTCAGTTGCAATGGTAGCGGCTCTTATGGCAGGCTGCGGCAATTCAGAACAGGCGTCACAAGGGGGCGGCGATACCCAGCAGGATGACGGAGCAGATGCAGGCGACGACGCAGACGCAGGCGATGACGCGGACGCAGATGCAGACGTTGATGATGCGGATGATGAAGACGATGAGGAAATGGCTGAGATCGTTGTAGGCTGGATGTCATTCTCACCATTAGACGATAGCAAAACCGATGCTGTAGAGGAAGCCATCAATGCGATTACGGAAGCAGAGATCAATACCCATGTAGATCTTCAGTGGTATGCTCCGGATCCTTACGCAAAGCAGATTCCTTTGATGATCCAAGGAAATGAGAAGTTAGACCTGATTATGTATACGCCAGTTCCGGGAGCAGGTTTTGACTCCTTTAACAACCAGAAACAGCTTATGGATATCAGCGCACTGCTGGACGAATATGCACCGGAGATCAAGAGTACATTGGGACAGCTTTTGGACGGCACCACTATTGACGGAGGCGTTTACGGCGTTCCTTCCTATCGTGATATGGGTAGCGCAGAATACATAACCATGAGAAAAGATATTCTGGATCAGCTGAACCTGACAGACAAAGCTCGGAATATGAAGAGCTGGACAGAGTTTGAAGAGATCCTGACAGAAGTAGTTGCCAACACAGAGTTAGCAGGTATCGGTAATGCAGATGCAGCAGGTACAGTTATCAGCACACAGCCCTTCTTTATGGGAGCGGACAGCTTTGCAGAGAACTATGGATACGATAACTTGGGCGACAGCTATCAGATGATTTATATCGACGATGCTACTGGTAAAGTAGGATGCTACTATTTCTCCGAACAGTATCAGCAGATGATGCAAAGAGTTAGAGACTGGTATAATAAGGGCTTAGTATACGGGGATTCCGCCAACAACCAGGAAATGGGCGATACGATGATTAAGAATAACGCATTCTTCTCCGACGCTCAGATGTGCGAATTAGGAGCAGAGGCGTCCAAGAAGAACATTACCGGATACGATGTAGTTTGTACAAAAGTAACAGACGCTATGCTGACCACCGGTTCCTGTATGAAATTCGGTTTTGCAGTTCCAGTAACCGCAACAGAGCCGGAAGCAGCCGTTAAATTCTTAAATCTTCTGTTCACCAATGAGGATGTGGAAAATACCATGGCATGGGGCGTAGAAGGCCGCGACTGGGTACGTACAGACGATGGATTCGCAGATTATCCGGAAGGCATTACTGCAGAAACCGTACAGTACCATACAGCAGACTTCTTAAATGGTAATCAGTTTATTACGATTCCCTGGGTAGGAACAGAACCTGATTTCAGAGAGCAGCAGAAGCAAAGTTTGGCAAGTGCGCCTGTATCCAAGTATATGGGATTCTCCTTTAACCAGGAAGGATTTGAACAGAAAATCACAGATTGCTACAATGTAGGCGAGACTTACAGAAAAGTATTGGCTTCTGGCTCTGTAGATTATGAATCTACATACGCCGAGTTTACAGCAGCTTTGGAAAAAGCAGGTATTAATGATATTGTTGCCGCATACCAGGAACAGGTAGACGCATGGTTGGCAGCAAAAGGAAGCAACTAATGTTTCTTTATAGAAGCAAAGCGGAATGAATCAGTGAAGGAAAAGGGGCGGTATGACGCTTTGGCGGGGTATACCGCCCCTTTTAAAGATTCTGCATACGATCGGCCGACAGCCAGGCAGAAAGAAGGGGATTGAAAATGAAAGAAAAGGCAAAGCAAATGAAAGAAAGCGCCTGGGGACAAAAGTTCCTGTTGGATTCAGCAATTCTTTCTATCGTTATGATAATTGCAGGCTTCTTACCATTTGCCCATTATACATATAAAAAAGTAGTTTATACCATATCCGGATTTGAACTGATTACCGGAAAAGTGATTGCAGGCGGGAAGGTAACGGTGCACACGAATATTCCCATGTGCATGGTAGTTGTTGCAGCAGTGGTAATTCTTGCAGTTTCCCTGTTGTACGGAAAGATGAAGAAAAAGATTGCCAATGGAGTTTTAACCATTGCAGCCATTATTGCGGTAGTGATGAATATTGTGACGGTGGCAGGTATCAAGAATGTGTTAGACGGCGCAAAAAAAGTCGGCCTTTCTTTCGGAAGCATTCTTCTGGTGCTGGCGGCCATGGTATTGGTAGTTCGGGGACTGTACCTTTTGTGGAAAGAGAAAGTGGTTTCCACACTGGATTTTATGATTATCCCGGGTATGCTGTATTTTGTAATTAACAATTACATCCCCATGGTGGGTATCAGCATTGCGTTTAAAAAAGTAGATTACAGCGTAGGAATCTGGAAAAGTCCCTGGATAGGACTGGAAAACTTCAAGATGCTGTTTAGCCATACAGGATCCATTTTTGAAAGCGATGCATTTGTAATTACAAGAAATACCTTATTATATAATCTGGCGTTCATTGTGTTAGGAACCGTTATGGGTATTATCGTAGGTATCTGCCTGGCGGATATTTTCAGCAAGACCCTGCAAAAATTCTTCCAGACCAGTATTTTGCTTCCTCAGTTGATTTCTATGGTTATTGTGGCTTATATTGTATTTGCCTTTTTCAGCAATGAAACCGGTATGATCAATAAGTTCCTTGGGGATGAAAAGGCCATTAATTTCTATGGAGAGAAAGCCTATTGGCCCTTTATCTTGATTTTTGTTCAAGTATGGAAGCAGTTGGGCTATAACGCTATTATTTTCCTGTCCTCTATTGTAGGAATTGACAGAAGCATCTACGAGGCGGCCAGAGTGGACGGCGCCAGCAAATGGAAACAGATTTGTCATGTGACGCTGCCTCTTTTGAAACCTACCATTATTACATTGACACTGCTGAATGTAGGTAGAATTTTCTATTCCGACTTCGGCTTGTTCTATCAGGTTCCTATGAATTCTGGTATTTTGTATTCCGTAACGGATACCATTGATACATATGTATACCGCTGTTTGATGGTATTGAACAATATTTCGGTTGCATCGGCAGCAAGTACTTATCAGGCGGTAGTAGGATTTGTCATTGTATTTGTGGTGAATATGATTGTCCGTAAAGCGGATAGGGAAAACGCTTTATTCTAAAAGGAGGGAAAGGACATGGAAGATACAAGTGTAAAGGGCAGAAGCGACAGGCTCTATCAAACGATATTGATGGCGATTTTGATTGTGCTGGCTCTCTGTGCGATTTTACCGTTTGTTTTGTTGCTTTCCTCATCCATCACTGAGGAAACTACCTTGCTTAGCTCAGGATATTCCTTTTTACCGAAGAAAATATCCTTCTATGCGTATGAATATCTGTTTAAGACCAATGCGGCCAAAGTATTCCGTTCTTATGGAATTACCTTCCTGGTAACGATCATAGGAACCAGTATCAGCCTTTTAGTAGGCCCTATGCTGGCATGGCCTCTGTCCCGCAGGGATTATAAAAGAGGGAAGCTGTTTACCTTTTTGATTTTCTTTACCATGTTGTTTAACGGCGGTATTGTTCCTTCCTATATTATGTGGAGCCAGTATTTCCATATTAAGAACACCGTTTGGGCGTTGATATTCCCTACCCTTTTGATGAATGGTTTCTTTATTATTCTGTATAAGAACAATTTTGCATCCAACATCCATCCGGCTTTGATTGAAGCGGCCAAAATCGACGGCGCCGGAGAGTGGTATATCTACTTTAAGGTAGTGCTTCCCCTTTCTTTGCCGATTCTTGCCACCATCGGATTGATGGTAGGACTGGGGTATTGGAACGACTGGACCAACGGGTTGTACTATATCAGTAATACCAATATGTATTCTCTCCAGCAATTTTTGAAGAGTATCATTGACAATATTCAGACGCTGGCCTCAATGGCCAACTCCAGCGCGGATGTGGCTCTGGCGGCTTCCAATATGCCAGGCAGCAGTATCCGTATGGCAATGGCAGTCATTGGCGTGGTTCCGGTTATGATTTTATATCCGTTTTTCCAGAAAGCGTTTATTGCAGGAATCGCTCTGGGTGGTGTAAAGGAATAGAATGGGACCTATGTCCTATTCTTTTTCGGAAAAATTTGTTAAAATAACAGCCAGGAGGTGGCGAATATGGCCGGAAGGCAGATTTACAATCCAAATGGATTTCATAACATGGAAAAAGACGGAACCATCATTGGATATGAGTTCCAGTTCAAGGCACAGTATTACCGGGGAATTACCCTTTCTATCGTTCGGGATATTCAGATTGAGGTAGACGGGGAAGCGGCAGCCCGGGAGGACATTCGCGTAACAGTAAATGGAGAAGCGTTTACCTTGGAAGAGATGCGTACGGTAATCGACCCGGAGTACCGTTGGGAGTTCGGAGATTATGCAACGGTTTCTGTTAAAAAAGAGGGCGGCCTTTCCAAAGGAAGCCATCATATCAAGGCTCTGCAGATCATAGCACCGTCTTATATGCCGTTTCAGGTGGAAGCAGTGTGTGAGACAGATTTTGTGATGGAATAAGGAGGGACGGATATGAGCTACGACATCAAAAGAAGCGTTTCTTTGTACAGCTATCAGGATGAATATTACGATGGAAGGCTGGATTTAGAAGGATGCTTAAAGGAGACTGCCAAGACAGGCGCAACGGGAGTGGAATTGTTAGCGGAGCAAATGATCCGCAGGTTCCCTCTGCCTATTGAGACCCAGGAATTTCGGGATCAGTGGTTTGGATGGCTGAAAGAATATGGATTAGAGCCCTCCTGCTATGATGCATTTTTGGAGAACCGTATCTATGATAATCGTACGTTGACCTTAAAAGAACAGGTGAATATGATGAAACGGGATATTCGCCTGGCGGCTCTTTTGGGTTTTCATAATCTGCGTACTTTAGTTTCTACACCTATGGACGTGATTGAAGGAAGCCTGGAATATGCGGCGGAGCAGGATGTAAAAATCGGACTGGAAGTCCACGCGCCCTTCTCCCTGAATTCCGGATGGGCCGACGGCTACATGGAAATGATTCTTCGTACCGGCACAAAGCATTTCGGATTCATTCCTGATATGGGTATTTTCTGTAAGAATATCCCCAGCGTCCTGCGGGATAAGGCCCGGAACATGGGCGCAAAGGAAGAATGTATCAAAATCGTGGATGACGCTTATGCAAAGAGGCTGGAAAAAGGTTTTGTGAAAATCAAATATGACCTGGATCTGGGCAAGGCCAATATGGAATATCGTATGGCCAACGGCATGAAGGAAATGATGGAGGCCGTAGAACAAGCAGGCGGCGGCCCGGCGGATATGATGTATGCCGGCAGTTCCTTTACTTATTCCTGGTCCGAACCGCAGGATATTATTGATAATATCGACTATATTTTCCATACCCATGCCAAATTCTATCATGTGGGAGAGGACTATGCCGAGACGGCGGTGGCGATTCCTGAGGTAGTAGAGGCGTTTAAGAAGGCCGGATATCAGGGATATTTAAGCTCTGAGTATGAAGGAGGAGAGCACCTTCGGGGATATATGCAGGTGGACAGCGTAGAACAGGTGAGAAGACACCAGGAGGCTATGCGAAGGGCCATTGAGGGCGCTTGATTAGGAAACAAAAGGACAGCAGGAGGATAGGAACATGAGCAAAGTAAAATTCGGAATTATTGGTTATGGCTTTATGGGCCATGAGCATTATAATATGCTGAGTACTTTTGATGAGATTGAGGTTGTGGCAGTTTGCGATACCAATCCGGAACAGGTAAAGGACGCGCCTCAGGGCGTGAAGGTGTATGATGATGCGGCGGAGCTTTTGAAAGACGAGTCCATTCATACAGTCATTATTTCCACACCGAATCCGTCTCACCTTCAGATGGTGAAGCTGGCTGCAGAGGCTAAGAAAAACATCATTTGCGAGAAGCCGGCGGCTATGTCTGTGGCGGAATTTGACGAGATGGTACAGGTGACCAAGGATGCGGGAGTGCTCTTTACAATTCATCATCAGAGAAGATGGGATAAGGACTACCGCATTATGAAGGAAGTCTATGACAAGCATATGGTAGGAGACGTATATTTGATTAAGTCTCAGCTCTACGGCGTCAACGGCAATATGCACGACTGGCATATTTTCCCGGAAATGGGCGGCGGTATGCTGTACGACTGGGGCGTACACTTGATTGACCAGATTTTAAATATGGTGGACAGTGAAGTGGACAGCGTTTTTGCAGATGTGCAGAACGTAATCAATGAAAATGTGGACGACTACTTTAAGATTATTTTCAAATTTAAAAATAAAATAACGGCGGAAATCGAGCTGGGTACATATTATTTGACTCCTAAGCGGGCATGGTTTGTAGGCGGCAATGGGGGCAGCGCTGTTATCGACGGATTTGGCGGCGAAGGAACCATTGTACATACCAAGCATCTTCTGGAAAACGTACCGGGCAAGATTACCATGACGGCCGCCGGTCCTACCAGAAGCTTTGGACCGCCAGAACCGGGACTGTTGTATGAAGAGCCCCTTCCGGAAGTAAATGTAAGCCACAGGAATTATTTTGAGCATTATCTGAAAGCAGTAGAAGGAAAAGAAGAATTGCGAATTCAGACTCACCAGGTGCGCCGGGTGCTTTGCGCTATGGACGCCATCCGGGAGTCTGCAAGAACCGGAGAAGCCATCCATTTGGAACGGTAGAAAGGGAGGAATGTAGGTGTTTGACCAGTATTTAATCCGCAAGGACAGCTTACAGAACGTATATGAGGACGGAAAAGCCGTAGGGTTTAAATTTGCAGTTCGCATCGCAGATTACAGGGGATGTTTCTTGTCACTGCACAACGGTTATTATATTAACTGCGACGGTGTGGAATATCCCAGAGAGGTGCAGAAGTTCGAAATCAACGGCAAGGCTCCCAGAGATTTTGAGGAGATCAAAACATGTGTCTGGGAGCACTGGAACTACGACGACGAAGGATTTGTCTATGTGACAAAAGAAGGCGGACTTGCGCCGGGAAAACACACCATCGGCCTCCAGCAGTCCATTCTGGCCCAATACGGCTATATGCCCTGGGACGAGGAATGGCTGAAGAATCCGCCGGTGCCGGGAAGCGGCGCAGGAGCGGGAAAGACCGCCGCTATCTGTACCTTTGAGCTGGAATTACAGGAAGGGGGATGCTGACATGGGAATCAAAAGAGGCGTTTCGCTTTATAGTTATCAGCAGGCGCAGTTTTTTAAACAGATGACATGGAAAGACCAGATTGTAGAGGTTCATGATAATTTGAAAACCGATGGAATCGAGATTATTGACGAAGCGGTAATTCGTGACTACCCCTTCACATCGGAACAGTTCATCTATGACTGGAATAATTTTATGGCCCGGTATGATATGAAGGCCGTAACCATGGATATTTATTTGGACGTTCACCAGTTCCGGGATCATATTATGACCCATAAGGAAGCGGCGGAGCGGCTGAAAAATGATATTAAGCTGGCGGCCAAAATGGGCTTTTCCAATGTACGTCCCTTGTGCCTCGTACCAATTGACGTCATTGAGATGGCGCTGGATACCGCAGAGAAATACAATGTCCGTATCGGTAAGGAAATCCATGCGCCCCTGCCCATTAAGCCGGGAACCCGGGTGCAGCCCACCAAGGGAATGGCGGCAGCCTTAGATTTTAAAATGGCGGATCAGATTATTGAGCTGGCGGACCGTACCGGCAGCAAGCATGTAGGACTGGTGCCTGACTTCGGTATCTTCCAGCATTCCCCCTCACAGGTGGCCATAGACTATTCCAAGCGTCATGCCAAGATTCCTGAGAGTATTGACTTTATCCTGGCAAACAGCAAGGATTATGAGCTGGATGATATGTATCCTCTGCTGGATGAAAAATATCCCGGCCATGGACTTGACATGGGAACCATTGAGCGGATGAGCCTGCATGAATCTTCCGCAAGTCCTGAGGATATCATTGATATTATTCCGTATATTGTCAGCATTCACGGCAAGTTCTATAACATGACGGAGATACCGGGACAGCCTGGCTGCTATGAGGATAAGGCCATTGATTACGAAACCCCCATGAAATATTTGAGAGAGCATGGATTCGAGGGTTATATCGATTCGGAATTTGAGGGACAGAGAGACCAGCAGGACAGAGGCGAAGAGTATCTGGTGGACGAGGTAGAACAGGTGCGCCGTCATCATGAGATGTTAAGAAGATTAAGCGGGGAAGCATAAATCTCTGACGGATAGCGTAAAACAGGTGCGCCGTCTTTATGGGACGTTAAGAAGAGAAAGGAGAGAAGCATGGATTCTCCTTGGAGCTTCGGAGCATGAGTATGAAAATAGAACAGCTGTAATCGTGATAACGTTTATGGTTACATAAAATACATGTAAGGAAACAAAAACGTTTCCGGAAAGGCAGGAACGAATTATGAGCAGGAAAGTAAGAGTAGCGATTGTAGGCTGCGGCGGAATCGCCAATCAGAAGCATATGCCTTCTTTAAAGGCCAATGCCGACAAGGCAGAGATCGTGGCGTTTTGCGATATTATTGAAGAGCGGGCCCAAAAAGCCGCTGCTGAATACGGCGCAGAGGGTGCAAAGGTTTATACCGACTATCAGGAGATGTTAAAAGACAGCAGCGTAGAATTTGACGTGGTACATGTCTGCACTCCTAACGTGGCTCACTGCCCCATTACCATTGCAGCGTTTGAGGCCGGTAAGCATGTTATGTGCGAAAAGCCCATGGCTCACAATACAGAAGACGCTCAGAAGATGATTGACGCCTGGAAAAAATCCGGCAAGAAATTCACGATTGGCTATCAGAACCGGTTCCGTGACGATACCTCCACATTGCATGCATCATGTGAAAAGGGCGAGTTAGGGGAAATCTATTTTGCAAAGGCCCATGCCTTGAGAAGAAGAGCAGTTCCCACCTGGGGCGTATTCCCCAACAAGGCTCTTCAGGGCGGCGGTCCCTTAATCGATATCGGAACCCATGCCTTGGATATCACCTTATGGATGATGGATAACTATGAGCCTGTATCCGTAAGCGGCCAGGTATTCTATAAGTTAGGACGTCAGGAAGACGGCCCTGCCGGAAACGTTTTTGGTCCCTGGGATCCCAAGACCTTTGAAGTGGAAGATTCTGCATTCGGTCTGGTAAAAATGAAAAACGGCGCTACCATTTATTTGGAGGCATCCTGGGCGCTGAATGTGTTAAAATCCATGGAAGCATCCACCACCCTTTGCGGAACTAAGGCAGGAGCAGAAATCCATCACGGCGGCAGCTATCCCAAAGACGAGCTGATCTACAATACCGTAGAGCACAATCAGCTGATGGAAAAAACCATTTCTCCTGCAGGTGTCGTAGACTTCTTTGAAGGAGGCGCTTCTGCAGAAGGCGTAAGGGAGCAGTCCCAGTGGATGGACGCTATCTTAAACGATACCGAGCCTTTGGTAAAACCAGAACAGGCTTTTGTGGTAACTCAGATTCTGGACGCTATTTACAAGTCCTCTGAGACAGGAAAAGAGATTTATCTGTAATTTAATTTTAAATTCATAAGAACGGGGCTGTTCAAAAAAGGTATCTTGAAGGTACTCTAAAATGAACAGCTCCGTAATTTTGTGTAATAGGGCGATATAGAGATAGGCCGGGAATCAATGACAGAGTGGTTCCCGGCCAGTTATTTTATTTGATTACCGATATACCATTTTCGAAAAATGGATATTAGGGAAATGTGACTGTAAACGCTTGCTTTCTCATGTTTTGTGTGTTATACTGTTTTGTATAATAGTATAACAGAATAGGCAGTTGGGAGGCGGAGTGTGAAACTTATTATTTCAAATATATCGGGTGTACCCATATATGAGCAGATTAAGCAGCAAGTGAAATCGGCGATTATGTCCGGTGATTTACAGGCGGAGGAAACGCTTCCCTCATTACGGACACTTGCGAAAGAATTAAAAATTAGCGTTTTGACTGTAACGAGAGCATATACAGAATTAGAACAGGAGGGATTTGTAAAAAATATTCAGGGACGGGGTTGTTTTGTGTTAGGACGAGGTTCTGAACTTTTGAGAGAGCAGTTGATTTGCAAAATAGAAAACAACTTGTGGGAAGCAATAAGCGCGGCGCGAGTTGCCAATCTTTCCGAAGAAGAATTGCATCATCTTTTGAGTATTTTAATGGAGGAAGAAAGAGATGAATAATTATTTAGAAGTAAGAAATCTATCAAAGTCTTTTAAAGGGTTTCAGCTTCACGACATCACCTTTACGTTGCCAAAAGGGTATATTATGGGGCTGATCGGGCCCAATGGCTCCGGAAAAACAACTATAATTAAACTCATACTGAATATGTTAAAACCCACAAATGGGGAAGTGAAAATATTAGGATTTGATCATGTTGCCAACGAACAGGAAGCAAAAAGAAATTTAGGCGTTGTGTTCGACTCCAATTATTTCAGCGATGAATGGAAAATCTCACAGGTTGAAAAATCTGTATCGGCTTTTTATGAAAATTGGAATACACAAACATTTTCAGAGATATTGGAAAAGTTTCATATTCAACCCTCTAAAAGGGTAAAGGAGCTTTCCAAAGGTATGCAGATGAAGCTTATGCTTGCCTGCGCTTTTTCATATGACGCAAAATTATTGATATTAGATGAACCTACCAGCGGGCTTGATCCCGTTTCAAGAGATGAGCTTCTTCATATTTTGTCGGAATATATTGAAGACGGCGAGCACAGTGTTTTGTTCTCTACCCATATTACCGGGGATTTGGAACGAGCTGCTGACTACATTACCTATATCCGCTATGGAGAATTGTTTTTCAGTGGCGGGAAAGATGAATTGATAGATGGTTTTCGGATAGTCAAAGGCGGACGTGAAGAACTATCTGAGGAGTTGAGTAAAAAAATCCTTGGGATCAGAAATTTTTCGACTGGATTTGAAGCTCTTGTAAGAACTGAGGATTTGAAACCGTTTGCCCGCTTGCATGTGGAACCGGCAACCATGGACGATATTGTTGTATTTACCAGCAAGAGAGGTGAACTCTATGAATAATATTTGGAAATCAGCAAAACTGGATTTTTCTTTAGTAAAGCCCTATGTGAAAACAATATGTTTCACAATGATATTGCCCCTTGCATTTGCCGCTATCAATCGTTCCTTACTAACAGGAATATCATTTGCAATGTGCTTTATTGCCATGACGACGGGATATACCTTTTCTATTACAGAAAAGAATTCCATGGAACGGCTTTACGGTATTTTACCAATCCGAAAAAGCGATATGGTTATGGGGCGGTATCTTTATATGATGATCATGGGTTTTATTGCACTGATCGTTTCTTTAATTGCTCACCCAATGATATTAACCCTTTTGGGAGAAACCGTTGGCGTATTCGATTTTATAAACGCTGCTGCCGTGGGAATATTCCTTTTTGCTCTTTATACAGTTTTTCAACTCCCCGGATATTATAAGCTTGGTTCTATCAAAGGTAGGGTATTTATGTATATCCCGGTGGCAGGTTTTTTGGTTACATTGTTGCTCATTACTAAAATTCCAGTTGGTGAAAGTAAGCTGCTTTTTACGGTGATCCATTCCCCTGTTTTACTCATGTTATTCGTTGTCATTTTTGCTGCTGCGATGTATGCTGCTTCTATATTAGTATCTATTAAGATATTGAAAAACAAAGAAATGTGAGGTGAAATCATGGATATTACTGTTTTAATTGTAGGGCTTATAATTGGTGTTGGCATACCTCTTAGAAACAAGGCAATTAAGGAATATAGGAAAAAAGGGGGAAAAGACAATAATCTTTTAGGGCCGACAAAGGAGAATCATTTTTACATGGATGAAAGAAACTGAATTTTAGCGGGGATAAAAGAAACATGACAAAATACCGGCTTGCAGTTGTGGCGGGAGTGCCCCGTGCAACGCTCAATGACATCTGCAGCGGAAAAACAAAGTTGGAAAAATGCTCTGCAGAGACCATATATAAAATAGCAAATGCACTCGGCATTTCTATGGAAATGCTGACGGAAGGCGGGCTTTGGGAAACAAAAGTGTATTATGTATCAAAGAAGGGGTGGATAGCCAGAGCCGCAGGGAGGTAAGGGAAATTTTCTGAAAATATATAGAACTTTCCTTGCTATTATTTCGGTATGACGATATAATAATTATACGAGGGAAAAAATAAATGTATGTTTCCTTTTGATGAATGATGATGCGAGCAAGCGAGGTGAAGGAACATGATCATAGAAGATCTGCTGGATAAAAGAAACATGACAAAATACCGGCTTGCAGTTGCGGCGGGAGTGCCCCATGCAACGCTCAATGACATCTGCAGCGGAAAAACAAAGCTGGAAAAATGCTCTGCGGAGACGGTATATAAAATAGCGAATGCGCTCGGTGTTTCTATGGAAATGCTGACGGAAGGCGGGCTTCGGGAAACCAAAAGAGAGCGCAGCTTCGAGTGCGGCCTGCCGGACTATCTGCAGCATGACCTTGATGCATACAAGGAAGGACTGAAAACCAAATCCGACCTTCTGGACTGCCTGTGGGGAGAGCTGTATGGCAGCATCAACATGGCGGAAATCAGTGAGGGCGTCATTACCCCGGAGCATGCGGACTACCTGCGGAAGAAATATCTTTGGAAAGGGGCGTGTGTATGAACAAAAGTATCGATTTTACCAGCTGCAGACGGGTATTGGGCAAGGCATACAATGGTGCGAATGGAAAAAAGATCGCGGTGGAATATGAAGGGCGACAGTATATGCTGAAATTCCCGCCGTCAGGCCAGTCAAAGCCTACAGATCTTTCCTACACCAACAGCTGTTTCTCGGAACACATTGCCTGCAGTATCTTCCGCATGCTGGGCGTTACGGCGCAGGAGACCATGCTTGGAACCTTTGACGTGGCGGGGAAGAGAAAAGTTGTCTGTGCCTGCGGTGACTTTACCGCAGACGGGAAGCAGCTCTTTGATTTCTGCTCCATCAAGAATACAATCCTTGATTCAGACAGCAATGGAAACGGGACGGAGCTTTCCGACATTCTGGAAACGATAGAAAAACAGCAGTTTGTAGAACCGAGACACCTGCTGGAGTATTTTTGGGAGGTGTTTGTTATAGACGCACTGCTTGGCAACTTTGACCGGCATAACGGCAACTGGGGATTTTTGTACGATCCTGCATCAAAGGTTGCCGATCTTGCTCCGGTTTATGATTGCGGGAGTTGCCTGCTTCCTCAGGCGGATGAGAGGGTTATGCAAAGCGTACTGGAAAATGAGGATGCCTTAAACAAGAGAGTGTTCCAGTTCCCGGCTTCTGCCGTGAAGCTGGAGGGGAGGAAAATCAATTATTATGATTACTTGACGAAAGCAGAAAATGCAGACTGTAATGAGACAGTGAAAAGAATTTACGGCAGGCTGGATATGGAGGAGATTCATCATTTCATAGAGGACACTCCATATATCAGTGACCTGCAGAAAGCGTTTTACAAAAAGTATATCGGCGCAAGGGCGTCCCTGATCCTTGCTCCTGCCCATGAAATGATCCTGGCTCTTTAGCCGGGGCAGATATTTACAATGTTCAGAATCACGAAATGGAGGCATCGTAACCATACGGTGTCTTTTTTTCTTGCAATGAAAGGCACAGAATGAAAGAAAATAAGGAACTGGAAAGAGGGGATCTTGCCATTGATCGTGAAATGGAGGTGGACTGCGACACCGTGCAGGAGATCACAGTCTATGTTGGGAAATTCCGGTTGGTGAAAGTAAGCTGCTTTTTGTTGTGCAGGTATTTTTAACGGTTCCGACGGGAAAAGGATGCGGCCATATGGGCTCTTACGCATACATATATATAACGGAAAATCTTCTCCCACCCCATTGAATCTTCTCCACCGATATGCTAGAATATCCAAACATGCAATTATCTATAACAAATGATTCGTTAAAAGGAGGCCTTGCTTATGGCATCGATACTGGGAATTGATTTAGGAACTTCTAGTGTAAAAGTAATGCTGCTGGATACAGAAAAGGGAGTCGTGAAGACAGAAGCTAGTTCTTATGATGTAGAGATTCCTGCATTGGGATATGCCCAGCAGTCTCCCAAGGAATGGTGGGAGTGCTTGTGCAAAAGCTTGCAGGCGTTGAAGGAAAAGCATCCCGGACCTTTTGAGAAGATTCAGGCAATCGGACTGTCCGGACAGATGCACGGGCTGGTTCTTACCGATAAAAAAGGAGAGATTTTGCGTCCGGCTATTTTGTGGCTGGATCAGCGTTCCGGGGCGGAGTGCCACGAAATTATGGAGCGGGTAAAACAGGAGGGCTGGGAAGAGATCTTACAGAACCGTGTATTCCCCGGATTTGCATTTCCATCTTTGCTGTGGGTAAAACGACAGGAACCGGAAATCTATCAAAATATCCATAAGCTTATGCAGCCCAAAGATTATATTCGTTATCGGCTGACAGGGGAAATCGGCACGGAGGTAAGCGACGCTTCCGCATCCTTGATGTTTGATTTATCACAGCGGAAATGGGCGTATTCTGTGACGGAGGCTTTTGGCCTGGATGGGAGGCTTTTTCCGGAGTGCCGGGAGTCCTGGGAGATTGCAGGATATGTAACGAAAAAGGCTCAGGAGGAAACTGGGATAAAGGCAGGAGTTCCTGTGATTTACGGAGCCGGGGATCAGCCTTGCCAGAGCATTGGAAACGGCGTGTTTCAGGAGGGAAGGGCAATCTGCAATATCGGCACCGGGGGCCAGATCTCTGTATACAGTGAAACGGACCGATACGACAAGCAGCTGCGAACGAATACCTTCTGTCATTGTTATCACAAGGCTTACACCGTCTTCGGGGCGATGCTGTGCGCTGGTATGGCTTTAAAATGGTTGAAAAATAACCTGCTTTGGGAGAACAGCTTTCAGGTACTGAGCCAGAAAGCAGGGACGGTTCCTCCAGGGAGCGAAGGGGTTTTGTTTTTGCCTTATTTGGCGGGGGAGCGGACGCCCCATATGGATCCGAAGGCAAAGGGCATGTTCTATGGCTTGCAGCTGTGCCACGGAAGAGAACATTTGATTCGGGCGGTTATGGAGGGAATTACTTTTGGACTAAAAGATTCCCTGGATATCCTGGAGGAAATGGGGATGGCCGGGGATCAGATCATTGCGTCTGGAGGCGCTTCCGTCAGCCCGGTATGGCTTCAGATGCAGGCGGATATTTTCCAGAAAGAGGTACGGGTCTGCACCGTGAAAGAGCAGGCATGTCTGGGAGCCTGTATTTTGGCAGGCGTGGGGACAGGCTTGTTTTCGGATATTCAAGAGCCGTGCAGACGGTTTGTAAAATACGAGGACAAGATCTATCGTCCGGAGCCGGAAGGAATTTATCAAAAATATCATGAGAAATTCCAGGAATTGTACGAAAGAAACAAGGAAGGAAAGTAGAAAAAGGGAGAGTGTGTTATGAATTCTGTGAAAAAGCTGTTTCAAGCGACGGATATGACCGTGGGCGTACCATGGAAACAGATTGTCATTTTTACGGTTCCTATGTTAATTGGCAATATTGCTCAACAGCTTTATAGTACGGTGGACAGTATTGTGGTGGGAAAATATGTGGGAGACAACGCATTGGCAGCCGTGGGAAGCGCGGCTCCGATTTTAAATCTTTTATTGGTACTGTTTATCGGAATCAGTATGGGCGCCAGTATTATGGTGTCCCAGTATTTCGGCGCAAAAGAGAGGGAAGAGCTTTCTTATACCGTAGGAAACTGCATTCTTTTGACGGCCGCGGCCGTGGCGATTATTATGGTGCTGGCTGTTGTGATTGTCAAGCCGCTGCTTCATTTATTACGTACGCCGGAGAGTATCATTCAATGGTGCGCTTCTTATTTGCTGATTATGTTTGTAGGATGCGTCGGCAGCGCTTATTACAATATCTTAAGCGGTGTGCTTCGAGGGCTGGGAGACGCTTTTGCAGCATTGGTATATCTGCTGGTAGCGACGGTTTTGAATATTCTTCTGGATTTGCTGTTTGTAGCCAAATTTAATATGGGGGTCAGCGGAGTTGCTCTGGCCACCATTTTGGCTCAGGCAGTTTCTGCAGTGCTGTGTTTTCTGCGATTGGCAAAAATGACGGATTTGTTTGATTTAAAACCACAGTACATAAAGTTTCACAAAAAGTTTGCCGGAAATATTGTGCGGTTAGGGCTGCCTTCCGGACTGACCCAGGCGATTTTTTCCATGGCGGCTATTATTGTCCAGTCTCTCACCAACAGCTTCGGAGAAATGTTTATTGCCGCAAATGTGATTGTTATGCGTGTGGACGGGTTTGCCATGCTTCCCAATTTTTCCTTTGGTTCTGCCATGACCACCTATGCCGGACAGAACGTGGGAGCCGGTTCCTATGACCGGGTGGTGAAAGGAGCCAAGCAGGGGACGCTGATTGCAGTGCTGACGACTACAACGATTACCGGGCTGATTTTGTTGTTTGGACGTCAGCTAATGGGCATTTTTACCAATACGTCGGAGCTGGTGGATTTGAGTATGCGCATGATGACTATCATCGCAGTGGGTTATGTGGCTATGGCGGTGACCCAGAGCCTTTCCGGCGTGATGCGGGGAGCCGGCGACACCATGACGCCTATGTGGATTTCTGTTTTTACCACGGTAATTGTGCGTGTTCCTATCGCATATGGAGTGGCCTACTTTACCAGGTCTTCGGAATTTCCGGCAGGCAGACAGGAATGCATTTTTATTTCCCTGCTTTGCTCCTGGCTGGTGGGAGCTTTGGTAACGGTCATTTGCTATCTCAGGGGAAAGTGGAAGGAAAAAGCGCTGGCGTAGTTTTGCGACGTGATAGGGTGCACGGCGCCGTGTGAACAGTAACCGGAGGATGCAACTTGTTTGTGAAAATCTCCGGAACCCATTGAAGGATAGAAGAAACCAGAGTATAATGCTGATATAAGAAGAAAGAAATAAAGGGAGGGTTTTTCATGAGAGTGAAGGCAATTATGCTGCCTTATGAACAGCTGAGTTGTATCCATATGTCGGATACGGTGCAGGAGGCGATTGATTGTATCAACCGTCACCAGCTCTTGTCTCTTCCGGTGGTGGAAGGGCAGGAGTTTGCCGGAGTGCTGTCCAAGCAATATGTGTTTGAACGTTTTTTTGAAGAGGGGGACTGCGGGAAGGAAGCGTTCCTGAAAAAGGAAGTCCGGGAGTTTATCCGTACGAAAATTGAGACGATTTCTCCGGAAATGCGGATTGAAGAGGCGGCGGCCTTATTTATAACCTCCAAGGTGAGATTTATTCCCATTACCAATGAGCAGAACCAGCTGTTGGGGATTGTGACTCAGCAGGCGGTGTTCCGGCAATATCAGAAAGTGTTTGGCCAGGCTTATAATTCCTTGGTGATCTACAGCTATGACAGCCGGGGAATGCTGGCAAAAATTTGTGAGACCATTGCAAAGGCAGGCGGCGACATTCGGAATATGATGGTTGCTCATACGGATGTTATGAATTTGGTGGAGATTTTTCTGCGGATTGACGCAGGGGATTTTGATAAAGTCCTGAAAGCATTGGACAAGCAGAAATTTGATGTGAGAGACATCCATTTTGCTTAGGAGCGCAGTTAAAAATCAGGCGCGTCGTTTGAAATGACGCGCCTGAAATTTTATGGTTTTGTCTGGGAAACAGAATAAATGTGAAACGGTTAATTTTTTTTGAATGCCATTTTCAGCAAAATCGGCGTTACAATGGTAGTGAAAACTACGATAACCACAATAGGAGCGTAGAGCCCGTCGCTGATTAAGCCAAGAGAGGCGCCTTTATTGGCCACAATCAAAGCCACCTCTCCACGGGAAATCATACCTACACCGATTTGAATGGCTTCCCAGTTACTGTAGCGGCAAAGCTTTGCTCCTAATCCGCATCCCACTACTTTTGTGATAATAGCTACAACCAAAAGTATGGCTGTAAAAATCAGGATCGAGGAGGACATGGAGTCCAGGACCACTTTTAAACCGATACTGGCAAAGAATACCGGAGCCACCAGCATATAAGAGACGGTATCAAATTCATGGTAGATCACATCCCGTTTGGTACTTAGGCTGGCAACCAACCCGGCTACATAGGCTCCTGTGATATCGGCTACTCCAAAGAATTCCTCGGCGCAGTAAGCCATAGTCAGACAAAATACGAAGCTGATAATAACGAACCGACGGTTGGGGCGGGGGTAACGCCGAATCCAGGCGCCGAATATTTTTTCAAATACGATGCCTCCCACAACTGCAAACAGGAAAAATCCTACAATTTTAAGAAGTACCAGCAAAATATTTGTGCTGGAATCTGCCATGCTGGTGATCATTGTCAGGGCGATGATGCCAAGAATGTCGTCAATCAAGGCGGCGCCTAAAATAGCCGTGCCTGCTTTGGAGGACACTTTTCCCATCTCCTTTAGCGTTTCTACTGAAATGCTTACAGAGGTTGCAGTCAGGATGACGCCGATAAACATCCGCTGGAGAAACATGCTGGCAGAAAGCTCCGGGGAACCTACGTTACACAGTACGGCGGCCCCATAGCCTCCCAATAAGGGAACGGCAACGCCAAGGAGCGCAATGACAAAGGAAGCCTTTCCGGAGCGTTTTAATTCCTGGATATCGGTTTCAAGTCCGGCCATAAACATCAGAACGATAACCCCGATTTCAGAAACCTGGCTCAAAAAGGACGTGTCATGAATGACCCCAAGGCAGGCAGGGCCAAGGAGAAGCCCAGCCAGCAAGGCGCCCACCACCTGGGGCATATGGGCTTTTCGGGTAAGCATACCCAATAGTTTTGTACCCAGTAAAATAATGGCAAGATAAAGTAAGTAATCGTAATTCATAAAATCTCCCTCCAAAAAAATATACAAATAGGAAGCGGTATTTGGCCTTATATACTATAATCCTTTGCAAGCGAGATTACAAGTTAAAAAACAGCCAAAAAATTGGAGAATAAAGTTAGAAATTGGTCAAAAATTGTAGATATAAAGGGAATGGTTCCGTTTCTTTGAACTATTATATGATAAAAGAGGCAGGAGAAGGAACTTGTTTATAAAATAAAAAAATATAGGAGGAACAGACAATGATATGGTTTAACAGTGATTATTCTGAGGGGGCGCATCCGGAAGTATTACAGAAATTGATGGAGACAAATTTGGTGCAGACGCCAGGATATGGGGAAGATGTCTATTGTATGCAGGCAGCTAAATTGATTCAAAAAGCCTGCGGCACAGAAGGGGTAGACGTACATTTTCTGGTAGGGGGGACTCAGACCAATACCACAGTGATTGCAGCGGCCCTAAGGCCTTACCAGGGGGTGATTGCAGCGGCTTCCGGCCATATTAATGTCCATGAGTCAGGGGCTATCGAGGCGACGGGACATAAGGTGATTTCCCTTCCAGGAAAGGATGGGAAGCTAACTGCCCGGCAGATTGCGGATTATGTGGATTGGCAGGCCAATGATGAAAGTGTGGAGCATATTGTCCAACCGAAAATGGTATATATTTCCAATCCCACAGAGCTGGGAACTCTTTACAGTAAGGAGGAGCTGACCGAAATTAGCAGGGTATGCCGCCAGCGGGAGGTTTGGTTGTATTTAGACGGCGCCAGGCTTGGATACGGGCTGGCCTGCCGGGAGAATGATTTAACCCTGCCGGATTTGGCGCAGCTTTGTGATGTATTTTACATAGGAGGAACCAAGGTGGGGGCTCTCTTTGGTGAAGCGGTTGTGATTGGGGCGGAAGAATTAAAAAAAGATTTCCGCTATCATATGAAGCAGCGGGGAGGAAGGCTGGCCAAAGGAAGGCTGCTGGGGCTGCAATTTGGAGTATTATTTGAGGATGATTTATATTTTAAAATTTCCAAACATGCAGCGGTTTTGGCGGAACAGATCAAGGATGCATTTGTGGAGATGGGCCTGAACCGTTTTATTGATTCTCCCACTAACCAGCAATTTGCGGTGCTGCCGGATTCTGTCTGTAAGAAGCTCCGGGAAAAATTTGAATATGAATATTGGCAGAGAATGGATGAAACCCACAGCGCCGTTCGCTTCTGCACAAGCTGGGCGACCAGAGAAGAAGATGTAAAGGCATTGATTGAAGAACTAAAAAGGCTGTTGGCAGAGGAGGAGAGAGGTTGACATGAAACGGATTTTACTGATTGCCACTGGAGGCACCATTGCATCCAAGCATTCCACTCACGGATTATGTCCTCAGATTGACGCAGAGGAGATTTTAAGCTATGTGCCCAGGGTGAGGGAGTTTTGCGAGCCCCATGCAATTCAAGTCTGCAATATTGACAGTACCAACATGCGGCCGGAGCATTGGCAGAGTATTGTAGACGCTATACAAAAACAGTATGATTATTATGACGGGTTTGTGGTGGCCCACGGTACGGACACCATGGCGTATACGGCGGCGGCATTGTCTTACATGATTCAGGATTCCGCAAAGCCGGTGGTGATTACAGGGGCCCAAAAATCCATTGATCTGGAAATTACCGATGCTAAGACCAATCTGTTTGACAGTTTTTTATATGCGGCCGACGAGGAGTCCCAGGGGGTGCAGATTGTGTTTGGCGGTAAGGTGATTGCAGGGACCAGGGCGAAAAAAATCCGTTCCAAGAGTTATAATGCCTTTGAGAGTATTGATTATCCTTATTTGGCTGCAATTCAGGATATGCGGATTCTGCGGTACATCCCTATGCTTCCCTGCCGGCGGCGGGTTCGTTTTTACCGGAATATGAGTGAGCGGGTGTTTCTGCTGAAATTGGTTCCGGGGATTTCTCCTAAGGTTTTGCGGTTTTTGTTTGAAGAGCATGACTGCATTATTGTAGAAAGCTTTGGCGTGGGAGGGATTCCGGCTTCCATTGCAGATGAGTTTTATCTGTTGCGCCAGGAATTTCCCGAGACCTTGGTGATTATGGCGACTCAGGTAGCCCATGAGGGCAGCGATATGACGATCTATGAAGTAGGAAATAAGATCAAAGGGGAATGCAAGATTTTAGAATCCTACGATATGACCTTGGAGGCGGTGATTGCCAAAGCGATGTGGATGCTGGGGGAAGGGAATCTGGAGGATAGGACCATGGAGGAAGCTTTTTACCGTCGGGTAAATTACGATATTATTTTTGAAGTTGGAAAATAAATAAAAACAATAAAACTTCTGGTTGTATTATGTGGATTTCTGTTGTATGATAGGGATAAAGGAGTTGATTTTTGTGGAATTTCAATTACCACCTTCCCAGGAAGGGAAGATGCGGATCGTGCAGGAGCTTGTACCGGGAAAACAGGTCACCTTGGCCCATATTATTGCAAGTCCTCAGCCCATTGTATATAAGAAGCTTGGTTTGGATCCAAGCGTGGATTACAGCCGGGCGGCGATTGGAATATTGAGCATGAGCCCGGCGGAGATTTCTGTGATTGCCGGGGATTTGGCGGTGAAGAATGCGGATATTGATTTAGGATTTATTGACCGGTTCAGCGGTACGCTGATTTTTACAGGAACCGTATCGGCAGTGGAAGAGGCCGTCCGGGCAATCAATACATATTTGATTGATAAGCTTGGATTTACCGTTTGTGAGATTACAAGGACGTAGCCATGAAAAAAATGATGCTGGTGGGGCGCAGCGAGTGTGGGAAGACGACGCTGCGCCAGGCCCTAAAAGGAGATACGCTTCATTATCATAAGACCCAGTATATCAATCATTTTGACGTAATCATTGATACTCCGGGCGAATATGCGGAGAATGGGACTTTGGGCAGAGCGTTGGCGCTGTATTCCTATGAGGCGGATGTGGTAGCGCTTCTTATGAATGCTACGGAGCCTTATTCTCTCTTCCCGCCCTGCGTAACGGCGGTGTCCTGCCGCCCAGTCATTGGAATCGTAACTCAGATTGACGCCTGTGAGGCGGATGTGGCCCGGGCGGAAAACTGGCTGCGTCTGGCGGGATGTAAGGACATTTTTCACGTAAGCTCCTACACCGGAGAAGGCATCTGGCAGCTTTTGGAATATCTTCGGGAACCAGGGGACGTCCTCCCCTGGGACAATGAAAAAGCAGCCAAACATCCCCGAACAGTAGAATCAACGAAATAAAGTCCCTGAATTGCCCTTCTTATCCAAATCGACCATTCCGCTACACCTGGCTCTGTAACGAATGAAGCAACATAATATGGTATGCCTCATCCTGGATAATCCGTTTCAAAACATCCGTTACGCAGTCGTCCTTCATCATACCGATATGTGTTTCATATTGGCGGATGGCTGCTTTTTCTGCCTCGATGTTAGCTGAAATCATTTGTGATGCATGTTCCGGGAGGGTCAGACATTGGGGAGTCCACATTTTTTGCCCTCCATTGCGATAATGGGCGGTGAAGGTGATCGTGCCGCCTAACAGGACAATCAGTTCTCCTAATTTCTGCAAATGCATCATTTCTGCCATTGCAATGCCAAGAAGGGTTTTGGCTATGGGACAATTTTGAGCTGACAGTCGGTTTTCATTGTTGATGTACTGGGTGATGGCGCTTAGTTCGGATACAAAGCCGCAATAGTCAATACTAAGCAGATTTGCATAGGACGGGTTTTGCTCTCTTACCTGGATGAGAGGATATGGCAGATCCGCCATAAAGGGCCTGAGGCCGGCGAAGCTGCAGGAACTGGTAATGGGGGAATTATGGGTTTCCATATAATATTCTTCTCCTGATTTATGGTTCTACAGTATGATATGGAAGTTCTTCGAATATGTGACTGTGGGTATGCTCTGATAAGGAAGGGGCAGAAGGCAAAAAACGACTGCACCCAATCACATAAAAAATATTTATAAAGTTAAAAAAAGGTGTTGACAAATTTTGCAAAACCATATATAATCAGTTTTGTTGTAAGGAACAAACGACTTACAAGATACATGCAGGAATGGCGGAATTGGCAGACGCGCACGGTTCAGGTCCGTGTGGTAGCA
>CAMNQH010000042.1 GCA_946549035.1 uncultured Lachnospiraceae bacterium
TTTAAGCTGACCAATGCTGACCCTGGAAATAAGAAGGGCATGGTAGTCGTTCCGTGTGACCTTGTGACGAATGTTACAGCCCTTCACAAATATTTGTTCAATGAGTATAACTATACACCGTCCAATACGGTAACCAGTTACAGCCAGGCGATTGTCGACGAGACTGGCAAAGGGCTGGGCGATGAAGAAGAAACCGGCGTGGAAGCTGACCGCTATACAAAGAGCAGCCAGGCGGCCGCAGAGAATACGGACACAGCCGCAGAAGATACAGGCACAGAGGCGGAAGCTGCGGGCACGCAGTAGCCGGGACAGTCCGGATAGCCGGAACGGTCCGGGTGCTGCCATGATAAGACGCGTCTGGCGGAGAGGACAGGAATATTGAGTACAGAAAAGAAACGGAAACGAAGAAAACGCAAGCTGCTGATTCTGATTATTGAACTGGTACTGCTGCTGATACTGCTGGCTGTGCTGTTTCTCTGGTCAAAGTACCAGAAAATCAACCGGGCCGAAAATATAAAGGCTGAAGATGTCGTAAATGAAGACCTCGGGCAGACGACACAGGAAGTACTGAGCGGGTTTACGAATATCGCGGTCTTTGGGCTGGATAACGAAAAAAAGGGCGTGTTTACGTCCGGCAACAGCGATATGATTATGATTGTCAGTATTAACAACGATACGAAGGAAGTCCGGGTCGCATCGGTATACCGTGACACGTATTTAAATGTCGGCACAGAAGACGATTATTATCTGTGGAAGGCGAACTATGCATACAATCATGGCGGGCCGGAGCAGGCAGTGCGCATGCTCAACCAGAATCTGGACCCGGATATTGCTGATTATGTGGCGGTGGACTTTTATGCAATCTGCAAGGTGATTGACCTTCTGGGCGGGCTGGAGATCAATGTCGAGGAAGGTGCCATGATGGAAGAAATCAATATGGGACATCTTCCTTTTTATATTACAGAATACAGCACCCATATCAGCTTGGAAAATTATATCAACGATTCCACCTATGCCGCCGCTTATATCTTCCATCAGGGGATTCAAAACCAGGCAAATGCAGACGCCTTAGGCTACTGGCTGGCGTCTGATTTTCCCCTGGAATACGGCAATCCCAACTCTCCCCTGTTCGGCGGAAACGGCCTGGTCACCAAACACGGGATTCAAAAGCCCGCCTACTATGCCCATGACTTTTTGAACCGGTTGGGAGAACGCATCCTTTATCAGGGAGAACACTCCATTGTCACTCACGACAGAAACGGCTCTCTCCAGATATTGGTATATCACTACGGCATTTTAAAACAAAGCTTTGCCGACGCCCCCATGAACCAGGAGCTGCTGCAGTATCCATATTCCGCCTTTGAGGACGCAAAGCCTTTGGAGTTTCGTCTCACGTTCTCAGAGCTTCCCAAAGGAACGTACCGGTTTAAAGAATTTTCCATAGATTTGGATCACGGAAATGTCCTGCGTATTTGGGGACAGCTCAATTATTCTACCAACGTCAATGAAGACGAGGTCCAATACATGGCCTCCCAAAGCGTTCCCTCCATGCGGATCCATATGGAAGAACTGAAAGGAGCCTATACGCTCCACACGGTCTTAAACCACAACGAAGCTCGTCTGATACTGATCGAGCCGATATTCAAAGGAGCGTAGCCTTTATGTACATTTCACAACATCTTTCCATCAATTTCGGAGCCAAAATTTTAAGCGTCCAGACAGAGGATCATAACTGCCAAACCGAATGGCAGTTTTTAGCCATGCAAAAAGGAGCCGTCACAATCTTCCTGCCGGAGACCGGAGAAAAAACCATGCTGCAGCAAGAAGACGTATTGCTGCTGCCGCCAAACTGCAATTATGTCTGCAAGCCTTATTCCCAGAATATCCTGCTGGGCGTACAGATTGACGACAATTTCTTTTCCACGCTGCTAGAACCCAACCAATCCTTTTTCTGCGATTCCACCAAAGGGCCCAAAAGCCATTATCACAGCCTGTACCAGCTCCTTACCAGAATTTGCGCCGCTTTCTATACGGAGGACAATCATTACCGGATGCTTTCATTGATTTTTGAACTGGCGGACACCATGAAGCGAAATTTCATTCAAAGCGGAGATACCACCTCTATGAGCAATTCGGAGCTTTTAGTGCAAAAACGTCTCTCCGCCATTGAACATTTTCTCCAAACCAGCTATCACCAGCCCGTCTCATTAGAGCTTTTGGCGGATCAGATGTTCTTATCTCCCCAGTACCTTTCCAAATTTATCAAAAAGCATCTTGGCCGTACCTTTAGCCACTATCTGGCGGGGATTCGTCTGGAACACGCCCACACAGAGCTTATTAATACAGAAGATTCCATTACCGCCATCGCCTTAAACAACGGCTTTCCTAATATCGCAGCCTTCAACAAAGCCTTCCGGGACAACTATGGCAGCTCTCCCAGCAGCTATCGGGCTACCTATAAGAAGCTCCCAAAACGGCGGCAGGATCCGGAGCTTTTACTTCCTCTGGAGCTATTGGAGCCTTCGCCTTCCATCCGGGAGATCCATGTAAGCTGCAAAGACCCTGAGCCCTATGCAAAGCCCTGGTGCGACGCTATAAATATCGGTTCCTTGGTGGACGCTTTGAAAATTTCCTTTCACGACAGCTTTTTGGAATGTCAGAAAATGATTCCGGTCACCTATGTGCGTTTCACGGATATCTTTTCCGATGAAATCGTATACCGGGACGATCAGACCGGAGAATTCAACTTTACCACCTTAGACGAGGTGCTGGGATTCTTCTACCATGCTAACGTCATCCCCTTTGTAGAGCTTGCCTACAAACCCCGAAAAAACCACCTAAAGCCGGACACCCCCGCCTATTGGGAAATGATCTTTTCTCCTCAAAAAGAAAAAGGGTATTATTACAAGCTCCTGTCCGCCATACTTGCCCACTGCATCCAGCGCTTCGGCATACAATACGTCTCCAAATGGCGTTTTGAATTTTGGCTGTGCCATGAAAATAACCTGATCTATTCCCCAAATTTTGATACTTATTTTGATATGTATTTCAACTACCGCAAAATCATTAAGCAGCATGTAAAGGAGTGCCTGCTGGGAGGCCCCGGGTTTAATATGTGCGGAAATATGCAAAGCTTTATGGATTTTCTGAAGGAAGCCGCCAGGCGGCAGGTTCCTTTTGACTTTATTTCCCTGTACGGCTTCAGCTATGAAACCCAGTCTTTTTCCACCCAGGACATCAAAGACAGCCAAGGCATTATTTCCTCTAACATCAGCCATATCCACGATACCTTTCTGAAATACACCGGTTATTTGAAAACCACCCCTTATGGCGGCCTGCCGGTATTTATGACAGAACTTGGCTCTTCCGTGGCTCTGGAAAACCATGTGGCGGACTCCGTTTTCCAAGCGGCCTTTCTGTGCCACAATATGCTGCAGTTAATCCCCTGCTGCCAGTCCGCGGCATATTTAAGCTTTTGGGACAACAATAAGGATATTGCCATCCCCAGCAGCATTTATTTTCCGGGTTCCAGCCTGGTGGGGGAAAACGGCATTCCAAAACCGGCCCTTCACGGCTATGCTTTTCTGGCAAAGCTGGGAAAACGACTGGTTTCCCAGGGAGAAAACTATATTATGACCTGTAATTCTTCCAACCGGTTCCAACTGCTGTTTTATCACTACGCCCACTATAACGATTCCTTCTGCCTGGATCCCTGGGAAAGCATTTCCATGGAACAAACCTATGAAATTTTCCGTCAGGAAGAGCCCTTCTCCTTTCATTTTACCTGCGACAACTTTCCCCCGGGCCGCTATAAGGTGGTGCGTTACTCCTTAAACCGAGGATATGGCAGCGCATTGGACAAATACCTGCGCACCCTCCAGCAGGGAAATATTACTTCCCGGGAAATGATTTCTACCTTAATGAATTTGAAAGAGGATGAAAGCCGCTACTATAAGCAGACCTCCATCCCCAGACAGGATATTTATTATCTTACCAGTACAGAAACCTTACACCTGGATCTTACATTAGAAGCTCACGAAATCGCTTTCTTTGAATTCACCCGGGTATTTTAAAATTACTCAAACAATTTCACAAAGGGTTCCTCTTTTGTGCAGGGCTTCCATTCCTGGGAGCCTTCTTTGCTCGGGTTTCCGGTCTTCATAAAGTTGGCCCAGCAATCAACCATCTCTTCGCTCAATTCATAATCATGCTCTTCCATAGGACGCCAGCACCGTGATAACGTCCCGAAGGTATACCATAATTCTGAGGAATGGAACGCTCCCCAGTCGTCTCCCGGGAGCCTGCGGGCAAAATGGTACGCATATGCCCTGCGTCCTAATACTTCCTGCTTTTGGCACCAGCTGATGCATTCCTCCAGAATATCCCCCGGATCTTTTTGTTTTTCTTCCTCCGGCTTCGTTCCCAAGTCATTGGTGACGCAGCCCGCCATATAGGGGATTTCTTTCATGGTTCCCTTTGCATATACCTGACTGACTTTTTCTGTCAAAACATAGCCGTCCACATTGGGCACCACCACAATGCCTTTTCCCATCTGCCAGGTTTTTTCATCCAGTTTACTTTTTGCAGCCATAATTTCTTCCGTTGACAGACCCCGCAAGGCTTCTATGCTGTCAACGTTTGCCAGCTCTGCAAACATCTCTCCAATTTCAGCTTCTTCCTCTAATGTAGGTGCAAAAAAAGCGTTCTTTTGACAGTCTATTCCGCTTTGGAGAATGGCTTTGGCAATCATATGCCCGGTAAGGGGAGAAGATACCAGCGTCTGAGCGCTCATGCTTCCGGCGGATTGGCCAAACACCGTGATATTGTCCTTATCTCCCCCAAAGGCTTCAATATTTTCATAGACCCAGGTCAAAGCCGCAATCTGGTCTAAAATGCCGTAATTTCCGGAAATTCCCTTTTCGTTTTCCTGATTCAGCCAAGGATGGGCCAAAAATCCCAAGATGCCCACCCGGTAATTGATCGTTACCAGGATGACGCCCTTTTTACAGAAGGCTTCTCCGTCAAATTCCATCTCGCTGCCGAAGCCGCCTCCGAAGCCGCCCCCGTGAATCCAGAATGCAACCGGAAGCTTTGCGTCTTTTTCTCCATCCGGAGCCCAGATATTCAAATACAGGCAGTCTTCGCTCATAGGAGGGACAAACTCCGGATTGCTGTAGAATTCTTTATGAAACCTTCCGGTTATAGGATGCTCAGGATCCGGCAGAGACTGGACGCTCATTGCCCCAAAGGTATCTGCCTGATAGGTCCCCTCCCAGGGGGTAAGCGCCCAAGGAGCCTTCCACCGCAATTCTCCCACCGGAGGCTTGGCGTAAGGAATCCCTTTGTACAGGGTATATCCTTCCTTTTGGATTCCTTCGATGCTACCGTATTTCGTCAAAACAGCCATACCATATGCCTCTCTATCTTAATAAGTGTCTTTAAAGTTCTTAAAGGGCTCCATCAGTTTTGGCAGCGTATCCTTATTTTCCTCCAGCTTGGGAATAATGACCTTCATCATATCACGCAGCTCGTAGTGATGCTCCCAAAGGCCGTCCATCTTTCCTCTTGCCCGTTTCTGCTCTGCTTCTGAGAATTCTACGCTTACTTTCTCTCCGTCTACTTTCAGAGTCCCCCGAATGCCGCAAAGAGGACATTCCACATGTACGCTTCCCCATAAAGTAATCAAATTGTTGTGACATACCGGACATACGCCCTCGTCTCCGTAAAATTCAATTTCTTCCCGTTCCTTGCCGTCGCAGGCTACCATATGTCTGCCAAGTCCCGCTACATTCTCCATAAAAGGCGGATCCAGTACAGGATTGGTACGGTGTCCCATATCATAGGCGTCAATCTGTCCCACCGGAATCATGCAGGTGGACATACCGAAAATCCCCATATTGATCAAGCCCAGGGATACCCAGTTCTGAGTATGGGCGCCGCCAACGGATATGTAAGCCACATATTTTTTCCGGAACAGGCGTTCATCCAACAACTCTTTGGCGCCTTCCTTTACCCGCTTCTCCTGCTCCGCCGTGGCGCTGGCCAAATCGTGGGCCGCCCCGAAACGGTCGATAAAGCATTTCATCTGCCCGGAGGGAGCCAAAGCATAGACGGGAGCCGCGGTGATAATGCCGTCCGCTTCTAATACTTCATGCTCTAAGGCCAGATAATCGTCCTTTACCACGCATTTGATCTGGCCTCCTTGGTCTCTGGAGCGGGAGCAGGCGCCGCAGCCGGTACACTGACGGATATTCATACCCATTGTGTTAATGAATTTTACTTCAGCTCCGGCCTCCTTAGCCGCCATCAACGCCTGCTTTACCACGATATCGCAGTTGTGCATGTTTCTTCCCCAGGAAAGTCCTAAAATTTTCATTGTTATCCTCCTTGTTATTTGCTTTTCTCTATTCTACCGGCTGCAATACATCCCAATGCTCCGCCAGCTTCCCATCCTGAATACGGTAGATATCTACGACCCGGCATTTGGTATTGCCCTGTCTATCTACATTTTTCAGGTATACGGCTATCATATCCCCGTCGGAGATCATCATTTTGATGTCCAGTTTAAAATCCGGCCATGCTTTGAATTTCTCGCCAAACGCTTCCATCAAAGCCTCACGGCCCTGGTCTACGCCGGGGTTATGCTGAATGTAATCCTCCCGGACATATTTTTTGGCGGACTCTACGTCATGGCCATTGAAAAACTCCCGGTAAAACCCTTCGACAATTTCTTTGTTGCTCATGCCATCCCTCCTTTGTATGCTATTTTAACTATTTTTCCTGGGAAAGTCTTTTGAATTTTAGAGAAAAGCTACAATATCCCATTATGAATTATGGGTTTTCTGCAAAAAAATGATGCTTTTTCGGATTTTATCTTAATATTTTCAGGGATATTTTAAGATTCCCGGGAAAGTTCCAAAAGCGCTTCCTCCACCAGCTTTCGCTCATCCATGGGATATTTTACGCCCCGAATCTCCTGATAGCTTTCATGGCCCTTGCCGGCCAGCACGATCACATCCCCGGCCTTAGCCTCCTTTAAGCAATAGCGGACGGCCGCCTTTCTGTCTTCTATCATCACACAGCCTCCCTTTGCTTTGGCCACACCCATTTGAATGTCCTCCATAATGGCCCAAGGTTCTTCAAATCTGGGGTTATCCGTGGTAATCACCGTTAAATCCGCCAGCTTAGCAGACGTCTCTCCCATCTGATACCGGCGGATCTTAGAACGGTTTCCTCCACAGCCAAACATACAAATCAGACGTTTGGGACGATAGGCTCTGACGGTACGCAGCATTCCCTCTAAGCTCATGGCATTGTGAGCGTAATCAATAAACACTGCGTATGCCCCTGGCACTTGCACCGGCTCCATCCTGCCTCTGACACGAATTTTGGCCAGGGCAGACTGAATGTGTTCTTTATTCACTGTAAAGGCCGGGTTCTCCAGGGATATTTGAACGCAAACCGCCATTGCCGCCAACGCGTTTAAGACATGAAAGCCTCCCGGAATCCCCACCGTAACCGAAAATCTCTCTTTTACGCCCTGTGCGTTATCCATGCTGATTCTATGCTCCGCCACAAAAGAAACCGACAGCTTTCCCTGTTCCTTCTCATAGGAGATATGGCTTCCCTGCCACGCTCCCTTCCCCTGGATTCCAAAAGTCGCTACCCTGCAGGTATGAGATTTCAAAATCTCCTTTAGGTGGGGATCGTCTGCATTTAAAATCCCCTGCCTGCACCTGCGAAACAGCATTGCCTTGCATTCCAGATATTCCTGGAAGCTTTTATGTTCCTTAGGCCCGATATGGTCCGGCTCCAGATTGGTAAAAATCCCATAGTCAAAGGTAAAGCCCTCTGTACGGCACAGCAACAGCCCCTGGGAGGAAACTTCCATAACCACGCAACGGCACCCCCGGTTTACCATTTCCCGAAGTTTTTGTTGGATAACATAAGATTCTGGCGTGGTATTCTCCGTGGGAACTGCTTCCTCCCCAATTTTTATTTCAATAGTTCCTATCAAGCCTGTCAAAATTCCGGCTTCTTTTAAAATGCTCTGCACCATGTAGGCCGTAGTGGTTTTCCCCTTGGTACCGGTAATCCCAATGGTGATTAATTCCCTGGCCGGATGGCCGAACCAGGCGGCGGACATAAGGGCTAAGGCCCTTCGGGCATTTTCCACCTTTACCACCGTCACGTTTTTCGAAAGAGCTTCTTCTGTCAGCGCTTCTTTTTCCACAATCAAAGCGGCAGCGCCTTTCTTTTGCGCCTCTTCTGCAAATGTATGGCCGTCTATGGTAAAGCCTGAAATGCAAAAAAAGACGCATCCTTCATGCGCCTGCCTGGAATCATAAACCAGTCCCGCCACGTCCACATCCACGGTCCCTTTTAGGCAGATATATGGAATCCCCTGCATCAATTCTGTCAATTTTCTTTTCATACTTCCCCCTCAAATACGGTGACTGCCGGACCTTCCATCCAAACTCTGCGGGTTTCTGCATCCAATTGAATCTTTAAGCAGCCGCCTATGGTTTCCACTACAACAACATCCGCCGTACGTCCGGTGAGACTTCCTGCCACAGCCGCAGCGCAGGCTCCGGTGCCGCAGGCAAACGTCTCCTGACTTCCCCGCTCCCAGACTCGCATGCGGATATGTCCGGGATCTGCTACTTCTGCAAATTCCACGTTCACCCGGTCCGGAAATATGGGGTGGCCTTCAAAGGCCGGGCCTAAGACCGAAAGGTTTAACGCTTCCAGCGTTCCTTCTCCCGGCGTTAAAAATATCACTCCATGGGGGTTTCCCATGGAGACGCAGGTCACTTCATATGTGTGTTCTAAAACCTTAAGGGGCAGGCCCACCACCGGTTCCCGGGGGCTAATAGCAACGCCGGGGGCGGCGACTACAGGAATTTCATCCGCCAAAAGCCCCGGAACGCCCATATCCACTCCCACTGATATCACCTTTCCCTGTAAAAGCTTTAATTTCAAGCGTTTGATTCCGGCCTTTGTCTCCACCAGAAGATCGGTTTTATTCGTCAGTCCTTTCTCATAGACATATTTACCCAGACACCGGATGCCGTTTCCGCACATGGCTCCCAAAGAGCCGTCTGCATTGTACATGGTCATTTGAAAATCAGCCTGGCAGGAGGGGCCGATTAGCACAAGACCGTCTCCGCCGATTCCAAAACGGCGGTGGCTAAGACGTTGTGCCATCTTAGCCACATCCTCTATTTGTTCCTTGAAACCGTTCACGTATATATAGTCGTTTCCACAGCCCTGCATTTTTGTAAATCTCATAGAAACCCATCTTTTTTTATTCTTATTTCTAGTATATGCGTCTGGGGAACGGGGGTGAGAGGATTGTTTTTTTATGGCAGCCAGTTATAATTTATGCTATAATAGGCTTATCAAAGGATGTTCCTAATAAGAAGGGAGATGAATCATATGCCAACAAATGAAAAAGAATATAATGGTTATCTATTTGACCAGTTATCATTAATCGAGGAAATCAGTGAGGTTGCAGAAGAAGAAAACGCACAAAAAACATTGGCTATGCTGGAAAAGAAAAAACGTCAGGTAGAGCGGAAACTATATCAGCAGCCGCCTCTTATCAGCGAATAACCCTGAGTTCTCAGATGTGTCAAAAAATCACCGCCGTCATGCACAGGAATCGCCTTCTCTTTCTTGGGGCAATTCCTGTACATGACGGCGGAATCATTTCAGCAACCCTCTTACAGCTTCAATTTGGCAAAGGCATCTGCAAACGCGTTGTTTATGGGCTGCGCAGCTTCTTTTTTCTGTTGATTCATATACCGGGCCACATCCTTTTTGGACACGCCTTTCCCGCTTTCCTGTTTCCGTTTTTCAAAGGAGGCCATCTTCTCCCGGTAGCCGCAGCTGCAAACAAACCGCTTGTTCTCTCCTTCTCCCACCAGCTCCATTTTTTTATGGCATTGCGGGCATCTGGCATTGGTAACCCGGGACAGATACTTCCGGTAACCGCACTCCCGGTCCTGACAAACCAGCATCCGGCCGTTTTTGTGGTTCACTTCCAGCATGAGCTTTTGGCATTCCGGACATTTTTTACTGGTCAAATTCTCATGCTTATACGTTTTGGAGGATGCAATAATATCCTCCACAATCTCAGCCGTATACCTGCGGATTTCCGCCTCAAAATCCCGTTTCTTTGCTCTGCCCTTGGCAATCTCCACAAGCCGCTGCTCCCATTGGGCCGTCAGCTTTGGCGTTGTAAGCCCTGCCGGCGCCAGCTCTAATACCTGGCGCCCTTTGGCTGTCAAATGGATATACTGCTCTCGCTTTTCCATCATAAAGCTGCCAAACAGCTTCTCAATAATATCCGCCCGGGTGGCCACAGTCCCCAGACCTCCGGTCTCTCCCAGGGTCTTGGCCAGCTCCTTGTCCTGGCTTTCCATATACTTTGCAGGATGCTCCATCGCCGCAAGGAGAGTGGCTTCCGTAAAAGGCAGGGGCGGCTTCGTCTTTCCCTGAGTAATCCTGCCCCCTGTTAAGGTAAACTTATGGCCTGTTTCTAAAGGCGGCAAATTTCCTTCTTCCAATTCTTCCTCCTGGGAAAGCTCCCGAAAGCCCCTTTGAAGCATACGGATTCCTTTCGCTGTAAAAATCCTGCCGCCGCATTCTGCTTCTGCCTCCGTCTCCTCATATTCACATGGCGGAAGCAGCACTGCCAAAAACCGGCGCACCACCAGCTCGTAGATTTTACGTTCTCCATATTCCAGCTCATTCATACGGATTCCTTGCTCCGTGGGAATAATGGCATGATGGTCTGATACCTTGGTGTTGTCCACAAACGATTTATTTCCCTCCAGAGGCTGTCTTAAAAGCTTGGCGCATATGCCTGCATAGTCGCCGCTTTGGCAGGCTTTTACCCGTTCCTTTAAGGTATCCACCAAATCCGAAGTCAGATATCGGGAATCGGTACGGGGATATGTCACCACTTTATGACGCTCATACAAGCTTTGCATATAATTCAGCGTTTCTTTCGCTGAAAAATGGTACTTCTGATTGGCTTCCTGCTGTAAGCTGGTTAAATCATACAGCTGAGGCGGGAAGGATTTCTTGGTCTTTTTCTTCACCTGGGTGATCACCGCAGCCCCGGAGGCGGCGTCACGTTCCACCCCCTGTATTTCCTCTCTGGAAAATGTAGTTCCAGCTCCATGCTCCGATTTCCAATGAAAGGAAATGCCAAGGCCCTGCATAACATATCCATAATATTCCTGGGGCTTAAATCGTCGGATCTGCTCCGCTCTGTTTGCAATCATGGCCAGGGTAGGCGTCTGAACCCGGCCGCAGGAGAGCTGGGCATTGTGCTTACAGGTCAAAGCCCGGGTGGCGTTTAGCCCCACCAGCCAGTCGGCTTCCGCCCTGGCTACGGCCGCCTCATAGAGATGATTGTACTCTTTGGCGTCTTTCAGCTTCCCAAAGCCTTCCCGGATTGCTTTATCGGTAACGGAAGAAATCCACAGCCGTTTCATGGGCTTTTTTACCCCTGACTTTTCAATAATCCAACGGGCCACCAGCTCTCCCTCCCGCCCGGCGTCCGTGGCTATAATAATAACGCCCACATCCTTCCGGTGAAGCTGGGTTTTTACAATCTGGTACTGACGCCCTGTTTTTTTTATCACCTGGGTCTTTAGATGCTCCGGCAGCATAGGAAGGGTGTCCATCTTCCACTCTTTCCACTGATCTCCATAGCTCTCCGGGTCGGACAGCTCCACCAGATGCCCCAAGGCCCAGGTTACAATATAGTCCTTTCCTTCCAAATATCCGTTTCCGCCTTGTTTACACCCCAGCACCCGGGCAATATCCCGTCCTACGCTGGGTTTTTCCGCAATCACTAACGATTTCATAGATTCCTCCTGTTACTGGGCAATGGCGCTCCCGGTATAAAGCTGGTAATATTTCCCTTTCTCTGCAATCAATTCCTCATGACTGCCCCGCTCAATAATACGTCCCTGCTCCAAAACCATAATACAATCGCTGTTTTTTACCGTGCTTAAGCGGTGGGCGATTACAAAGGTGGTGCGCCCTTCCATCAAACCGTCCATTCCTTTTTGTACCAGAGCCTCGGTACGCGTATCAATACTGGAGGTAGCTTCGTCCAGAATCAACACCGGGGGATCTGCCACTGCCGCCCGGGCGATGGCCAAAAGCTGCCGCTGGCCCTGGGACAGGCTCCCCCCGTCGCCGGTAAGCATGGTCTGATACCCGTCGGGAAGATACTTAATAAACATATCTGCATTGGCCAGCTTTGCCGCCCGGATGCATTCTTCATCGGTAGCGTCTAATCGTCCATACCGGATATTATCCATAACGGTTCCTGTAAAAAGATGAGTATCCTGGAGCACCATGCCAAGACTTTTCCGCAAATCCGCTTTTTTAATTTTGTTCACATTGATGCCGTCATAACGGATTTTTCCGTCCTGAATATCGTAAAACCGATTGATCAAATTGGTAATTGTGGTTTTTCCTGCTCCGGTGCTTCCTACAAATGCAATCTTCTGTCCCGGTGTGGCAAACAGCTTGATATTGTGGAGCACAATTTTTTCATCCGTATATCCAAAGTCCACGTCGTCAAACACCACGTCCCCTTTTAATTCTTCATACGTAAGGGTCCCGTCCTGATGAGGATGCTTCCAAGCCCAGAGACCCGTACGTTCTTTACATTCCGTCAACGTACCGTCTGCTTCCCGGCGGGCATTCACCAATGTCACATATCCTTCATCCACTTCTAGGGGCTCGTCTAACAGCTCATAGATGCGCCGCGCCCCCGCCGACGCCATAATAATACTGTTTAACTGCTGGCTCGCCTGTCCGATTGGGCCGTTAAAGCTTTTATTCAATGTCAAAAAGGATACCAAAGTCCCGATGGTCAGTCCCATATAGCCGTTGGTGGCAAGCAAAGCCCCCACCAGAGCGCACACCACATAGCTGACATTTCCCATTTGAAAGGTCACAGGCATCAGGATATTGGCATACTTATTGGCATTGTCGGAGCTGACCCGAAGCTGCTCGTTCACCTTTTGGAATTGTTTCTTATTTTCTTCCTCATGGCAGAATACCTTTACCACCTTCTGCCCTTCCATCATTTCTTCAATATAACCGTTGACTACTCCCAAATCCTTCTGCTGCGCCACGAAATATTTCCCGGACATTCCCGCCAGCTTCCTGGTGACAATCAAAAGCAAAGCCACCATAAACAGGCTGACCAAGGTCATGGGTACATTCAAAATAATCATACTGACCAAAACGCTGACAATGGAAATGGCGCTGCTTAATACCTGAGGAATACTCTGGCCAATCATCTGACGCAGCGTGTCTGTATCGTTGGTGTAGATGGACATAATATCCCCGTGGGCATGGGTATCAAAGTATTTAATGGGCAGCGCTTCCATATGGGTAAACAATTCGTTCCGCAGCTCCCGCAGCGTTCCCTGGCTGACATTTACCATAATCCGGGTAAACCCCCAGGCGCAAAGAACACCTACCAGATACAAGGCGGCCACCCAAAGCAAGGCCAAAGCCAGGGGGCCAAAATCCCGGCTGCCGCTTTTTGTCATAGGCAGAATATAGTCGTCAATCAACGTCTGGGTAAACAAGGTTCCCCTTACATTGGCAAAAGCCGTCACTAAAATGCACACTACCACCAGGATACAGTGGGGCGCATATCTCTTTATAATGGTTTTCAGCAATCGTTTCATTATGCTTCTCCTCCATTCTGGTCAAAATCTCCCCCGCCCTGAGTCTGGCTGTTATATACTTCCTGATAAATCTCATTATGGGCCAGGAGGTTTTCATGAGTATCAAACCCGTCGATTTTGCCGTCCTCCAGCACCAGAATTCTATCTGCATCCTGAATACTGGAAATCCGCTGGGCGATAATGAATTTGGTGGTTCCGGGGATTTCTTCCCGAAACGCCCTGCGGATTCTGGCGTCCGTAGCCGTATCTACTGCGGAAGTGCTGTCGTCCAAAATCAAAATCTTTGGCTTTTTCAGCAATGCCCGGGCAATGCACAGCCTCTGCTTCTGCCCGCCGGACACATTGGTGCCGCCTTGTTCAATGTAGGTCTCATAGCCTTTTGGAAACTGGGTGATAAATTCATGGGCGCAGGCCATTTGACAGGCCCGGATGCAGTCCTCCTGGGTGGCGTTTTCATCCCCCCAACGCAGGTTTTCCAAAATAGTCCCGGAAAACAGCACATTTTTCTGGAGTACCACCGCCACTTCATTTCGCAAGGTTTCCAGGTCATAAGTACGCACATCCTTGCCTCCTACCTTGACGCACCCTTCCTGAACGTCATACAACCGGCTGATGAGATTGACCAGGCTGGACTTGGCGCTTCCGGTGCCCCCTAAGATTCCTATTGTCTCCCCGGCTTTGATATGCACGTCAATATCAGAAAGCACAGGTTTTCCATTGCCGTAAGCAAAAGATACATGATCGAAATCCACACTTCCGTCCACAATCTCAAAATCTGCGTCTGGTGGACTTACCAAGGTAGCTTCTTCATTCAATACCTCGGCGATACGCCTGGCGCTGGCCATGCTCAAAGACAGCATAACAAATATCATGGAAAGCATCATCAGGCTCATTAAAATATTCATCACATACGACAAAAGGCTGGTAAGCTCTCCGGTGGTCAAGGAACCTCCCACAATCATCCTGGCTCCCAGCCAGGACAATCCCAGGATACAGGAATATACCACAAACATCATAACCGGGCTATTTAAGGCTACAATGGATTCCGCCTTGATAAACATTTCGTAGATACGGCCTGCCGCCCGGGTAAATTTGGAATTCTCATGGTCTTCCCGCACAAACGCTTTTACGACCCGGATACCGGAAACATTTTCCTGCACACTGGCGTTTAACTCATCATAGCGGTCAAATACCGCCGTAAACGCAGGCATGGCCCTAGAAATAATAAGGGCCAGAATGCTCCCTAAAATCAAAATCGCCACCACAAAAATCATACTTAATTTGAAATTAATCACCATAGCCATAATCAATGCACAAATCAACTGCACCGGCGCCCGGGTTCCCATTTTAATAATCATCTGGAATGCGTTCTGGATATTGGTCACATCCGTCGTCATTCTGGTCACCAGTCCCGCCGTACTGAATTTGTCAATGTTTGCAAAGGAGAAGGTCTGTATATGAGAAAACATCCCCTCCCGCAAATTGGCGGCAAACCCGGTGGAAGCAAGGGCCGAAGTCCGGCCTGCTAAAATTCCGAACAATAGGCTTAAGCCCGCCATAAAAAACATCAAAACGCAGCAGAGGATTACGTGTCGCATATCCCCTTTTTCAATGCCCTCATCAATAATGGAAGCCATAGCCAAGGGTATCATAATTTCCATCAAGACTTCCAGAACCGCTAAAAGCGGCGTGGCAATCGTGGCTTTTTTGTACTGTTTTAGCTGTGATAATAATGTATGAAACATATAAAAAGCTCCTTTCTTTGTTCTATTTTAAAATGTAGCAAGCTACATTTTATATCATAAATAAAAACCCCTTGGGGTTATTTTACATTCTCATATACCATGGTCAAAAGCTCCCGCAGCTGCTCCACCTGCTCCGGCGTCATTCCTGCAGTCAGAAGGGCTTCCATAGTCTCATGATGACTTCTCATCTGTTCATGGAGCTCTCCTTCCTTCTTTGTCAGATATATATATTTGTTCCGTTTATCCGCGCCGTCAAACTGGGTTCGTACAAAGCCCTTATGCTCTAACCGCTGCACGATTCCCACAATCGTAGGATGGGATACCATCAAATGATGCTCAATCTCTTTCTGTGTGGTTGGTTCCCCGCACCTTCCCCGCAAAAATTTCAATACCCGCACCTGGGATGAGGTCAGCTCCACCGGCTTAAATATCTGATTGGCATGGCGTTCTGCGTTTTCCTGAATGACTTTCAACAGGAAACCGATATCCCTTGTCATAATATTCACCTCTTTCCTGTAGCAAGCTACAGGTTTTATTATACTGGAAAATTTTTATAAATGCAACTGTTTTTTCAAAACCTTTCTGCGCATAAAATTTCATTCCTGACAAAGACTATTCAAAAACAGAAAGGATGTAATTCCATGGAAAATCATCGAAAAAAAGAAACGCCTGCTTATACGCCTAACCCAGAATATGATTTTTTCAAAGCTAATTCCGCTACAGACTGCACCGGAGCCGTTCCCCGTCCCCCAGAGACAGACGCGGAGCTGGATTCTTACTTGGATGTGTATAATTTCCTTCCCCAATGCGCCATTGCGAAGGAAAAGCCAGAGGACTAAGAGTACGATCTCCTGACGGAGGAATGAAGATTGAGCGGCGGGATGTTTCACTGCGGGCAAAGTTTATTTGCTCTAGTTCCCGCCTCTTTTTACCTTATATTTAATTTTAGAAATTGCTTGGCGTATACCGTATTGTAATGATATGAACTTCCTTCTTTTTCTTCATCAAACGGTAAATAATGCAATAATTTTTGACAAATAACTGACGGTAATTTCCGTCTTTATAAGCGCCGACGTGACGAATTGCGCCGCGTTCCGGTAACTGTTCAAGACTGAAAATCGCTTCTTCCAGTTCATCAACCATATCCAAAGCTGTGCCAGGTTCTAGGAGAGTTTCGGCAATATAAGCATAAATATCATCCAAATCCCGGTAAGCGCGTGTATAGAGTTTTACAACATATTTATCCAAAGTGTTTCCTCCGTAAAGAGGAAAGAGCTTCTCTGGCATCCAATAAAACGCCGTCAGCGGCATATTCTTGTTCAGCCTCGCTGATTGCTGCATCTGTCCTTGCTGTTTCCATCATTTCCTCGTATGTTTCAATACTCATAACTACTAAATCGCCATAGCCGTTCTTTGTAATAAAAAGCGGCTCGCGACTTGCATGGCAAAGCTGGGAAATTTCGGTAGTATTTCTAAGGTCTGTAATCGGTCTGATCTGCGGCATGTTACGCGCCCCCTTTCTTGTACGTTATTATAGCAGAATTATATACAAAGCGCAATGCGATTATACAAAATACTGACATGCGATATCATACTGTATTTCTGGCGGCACATAATAGAAATCATCCATCCCCTCAAACCATATCCACAACTTCCGGGTCAAATATACACAATCGTCACTCCGGAAAAATTAATATCCCCGGTTAAGGTTACCACAGGGCTTCCATCGGTACGGCAGCGGTTCTTTTCTTCCACCCCGCCAAATTGCGTGTCCGTATGGTCTATCACATTCCATTCCCTGGGTACATACAGCTCCACTCCTCCAAAGGAAACATTCAATTCAATCACCGCTTCATTTCCAGGAATTCTGGCATTGTCAAAAAATACCTTCATGTCTCCAAAACTACACTCCAAACATGCATAAGTAAAACAATCCGAATTCACATATTTTTCGGCAGCCCCAAATCTTGCGCTAAAATAAATTTTGGATCCATTGGAAGTCTCCTTTTCCTCCGTCGTTACATCCTCCAGCCCGTCTATATCAATTACCGTTTCCTTTTTGAAAGCCTCTTCCTTCCATGTGCTTTTATAATCATAATGCCTTTTCCGTCTGAAAATCATATTCAGTCCAATGGTTCCGAACAATGCCGCTACAAGCACGGTACCCGGAGTAATGGCTTCGATTCCAAGCTGCTTGTCATAAATAATACAAATAAAAGCAATAGAAAATAAAATTTTTCCAAAACTGCGGCTAAAAATCCCCTGCACCAGTATGGCTGCCCAAAAGATGGTAAACAAAACGCTCGCCACACTTACCCCTTCTAAAAACCCAAGCTGGCTTACCACCAGAAAGGCCGCCGCCAGAATCAAAAACACGCCCCAAAACACTTTCCCTGATTTTTTGCCATACATTACTTCCTTCATATCTGATTCCTCTTTTCTTCCAATTTGTTTTTCAGGGGTTTGTAATAATGTCTGGATACAAACACCTGCTTATGGGTATTCTGAAAAGCTACCACACTAGAAGACGCCAGGTTCCGCCGGATGGAATAAATCCGATGGGTATTTAATATGGTAGATTTGGAAATCCTCATAAAATGCCCCGGTAAAAACTCCTCCAGCTCATACAGACGGTATTTTACCTGATACATGGCGTCTTTGGTATGGGCAAATATCACCTTTTCCTCTGTTTCAAAAAAGAGGATATCCTCCAAAGGAAGATAGTATTCCGTATCCCCTTTATAAAAAATAAAAGGCTGGCGCCCCGCCGCCAGATCTGCCAGCGCCCTTTGAATCTGCTGCACCTCTTCACTTAAGCTGTTGCAGCGTATCACTACCTCTTCCTCCATAATACCGCTGTCTAACTCCACCCGTATTTTCATATTCTCATCTCCATAGGTTCAGTATGCACAAAGTCCGGGAAAAAGTAAAGGGCTTTCCCCTAAGAGGCTCAAATTGCCTGCTAAGAGGTCAAAAAAACAAAACAGCCGCCCCATGAATCATTCCGCAGCAAATCATTCCAATTACGGTAGGAAGGGCAAAAGCCAAAAGCATCCACCTTATACTCCCCGTTTCTTTCCGAATGGTAATAAGTGTGGTTGAACAGGGCCAGTGCATCAAAGAAAATACCATCACGCACAAAGCCGTGACCGGAGTCCAGCCATTAGCCAGCAATAGCTCCTTCAATTCCCAGGTTCCAGCCGCTTCCATCAGCTGCCCCTGCTGCATATACGCCATAATCATAATGGGCAGGACAATTTCATTGGCGGGGATCCCCAAAATGAAAGCCATCAAAATGACCCCGTCCAGCCCCAGCAGCCCGGCGAAGGGATCCAGCCACGCAGTGCAGGCATTCAAAATCGTATCGCCTCCAAGCCTTACATTGGCCATGATCCAAATCAAAGCTCCCGCCGGGGCCGCTACCACTACCGCCCGCCCCAGCACAAATAAGGTGCGGTCCAATATAGAGCGAAGAATCACCTTTCCCACCTGAGGTCTTCGGTAGGGCACAAGCTCCAGCAAAAACCCGGAGGGCGTTCCCCTTAATATGGTGTTAGATAACAGGGCGGAAGCCAAAAATGTCATCCCAATCCCCAAAAGCACTACCAATGCAAAAAGCAGCGCCCCTGCGGCAGAATCCCAAAGCCCTGTTCCCCCTCCCACGAAAAACAGAGAAATCATAAGAATCAATGTAGGAAACCGCCCATTACAAGGAACAAAGCTGTTGGTTAAAATCGCAATCAACCGTTCCCTGGGAGAATCAATGATACGGCACCCCATCACTCCCACGGTGTTGCATCCGAACCCCATAGCCATAGTCAGGGCCTGCTTGCCGCAAGCTTTGCATTTCTGAAAACAGTGATCCAGATTAAAGGCCACCCTGGGCAAATAGCCTGCGTCCTCCAGCAACGTAAATAGTGGAAAAAAAATTGCCATAGGCGGCAGCATCACCGACACCACCCAAGCCAAAACCCGGTACATGCCCAGCACCAAAATCCCGTGCATCCAATCCGGCGCTCCCCATACAGCAAAACCTTCCGTCAGCCAGTCCTGAATTTTCATGAAATAGGACGATAGCAGCTGCGAAGGAACATTCGCACCTGCTATCGTAATCCAAAATACTGCCGCTAACAGCAAAACCATCATAGGATATCCCACCAGGCGACTGGTAAAGCAGCCGTCCAGAATCCGGTCCCATTTATGAGGATTTGTTTTTCCGTATACTACCGTCTCTTGGCAAAGGGCTTCTCCATATCTCACCCGGGCCAGGGATTTTTCTTCTTCTGACGCCGATTCCTGCCCCAGCAGCTCATTCCAAAGAGGCAGCACAGGCTTCGGCTCAATCTCCCCGTCCACAACCTGATCTATCGTCTCCTTTAATCTTGCCAAACTCTTTTTGTCCCGGGCGCTGATTCCTACCACCGGAATTCCAAGCTCTTGGGACAGCTTCTCCTGATGAATCCAAATGCGCTTTCGTCTGGCCTCATCCATAAGATTCAAGCAAAGGATTACATGCTGCTTAAGCTCCATAATCTGAAACACCAGATTCAAGTTCCGCTCCAGACATGTGGCGTCGCACACTACCACGACGGCATCCCCTTGACCTTTGCAAATAGCGTCCCGGGCAATTTCTTCCTCCGGCGACTGCGCCTGCAAAGAATAGGTTCCAGGCAGATCCACCAGTTCATATTCCCTCCTTTGGGTCGTAAACCTCCCCCGGGCATATGCCACCGTCTTTCCCGGCCAATTTCCTGTATGCTGCCGCAGCCCGGTAAGGCTGTTAAATACTGTACTCTTTCCCACGTTGGGATTTCCCGCCAAAACCACGGTCTTTTCTTTTCCTTCTCTTTCAGCCATAATCTGCCTGCTGTGCTCTTTGCGTATGGCTATTACTGCGCCTCGTATTTGAAATGCTTTTGGGTCGCCCGACGGGCTTTTGGCCACACATCGGATCCGCGTCCCCGGCGCCAGTCCCAAATCGGTCAATCTCCTTCGGACAGCTCCCGACATGATCAGTTCTCTGACAGACGCCTCCTGTCCTGGCATCAGTTCATCCAGGGAACTCACTTTTTCCTTTTTCATAATCCAGAATTTCCTTCTTTATCTTACTTTTATCTTATGAAAAGGTTCTCCGTCCCATTCCTTCCCCCAGGGGAATATCCTTATACCGGTATATGGAAAGCACCAGGCCAAGCAAGATATAAAACACAAGGGCAGCGCTGTTCCCATAGGAAAAAAACGGTAAGAATACCGTAGCCTCCATCCCAATTCCCAGATTCATGAAAACAAGCTCCATGACCTGAACCAAAAATACCAGGCCGCAGCCTATTCCTATCATCCGTCCCAACTGATTCTGCTGCCGGACAGAGATATGAAACACCTGCACAATCAGACAAGCCAGTAAAAGCAATACGCATATTCCTGTCAAAATGCCAAAGCTGGCAATCATCTGGGTAAAGATATATTCCGAGTGCGTCAGTTGGTTGTCATATAACTGTATACTCTGACCGCTTTCTCCTAATATCCGGCTCTGCATCAGCATTTCTCTGGCTACTGTTTTTGGATAATACCCATATCCTCCATACTCTTTTGGCAGAAAGAAGGCTAACATCCGTACCCGTTGATACTCCTGAAAGAAAAACCGCATTCCTAACCCCAAAAATCCCATGGGGATTCCCAAAAAACAAACGGTCAAAACAGCGATTGTTTTTTTCTTTTTTACTGCAAACCAACCGCTTGCTACGGCAATCAATATCATAATCACAAAAATAACTGCCAAATCCAGCCCGCAGATCATAGAAGGAACCAGCGTTATTCCCAACAATACAGGTAAAGCGCCAAAGCATACGCATCGAAACAGCCCTCTTCCTTTGCTCCCTCGATGTCGGTACAAAACAGCTCCAAACAAGGGAACAAATAAATACATGGGCATAATCAAAAATCTCTGCATCCCATCCGTCCAAAGCCCATCATACATCATCCGGCAAAATATCTGAGCTGCAAGCACTAATGCAGTATATCCCCAATAGGCGGCGTAGGTATATCTTCCCAAAAAGCTGTAATCCAAAATATAAACTGCCAACATAATTCCCAGCCCCAAAGCTACCACACCGCATTGTTTCTGAAATACATTTGCCTGTGTCTCAAGCTCTAAATGATACTGTACCAAAATCCCAAGGACGCTCAACAACAAAATCAATCCCAGCATCCGCCATTGCAGCCTTGGACGATGAATCCGGTCCAGCTCCACCCCTGTTTGTACCGGGTCGCCCAACTGTTTCACCGCCCTCTCATAAGCCTCCTTTTGATCCAAACCAAATGTTTCATAATGCTCGGCCGCCTCTTCGATATGATTCTCCAATTCACAGGCGACAGCTTCTCTTGCCCTTTTACACCGTATTTGGGATATGAGGGTCTTTATATATTCTTCCTTTCCCATATTACACCTCCTGACACAGCACATCCATCACCGCCCTGGCATATTCCTGCCATTCCTGCTTCCGCCTGGCCAGATGCCCCTTTCCCTCTTTGGTAATGCTATAATATTTCCGCCTCTTTCCTCCCTCCTCTCTCTCATAGGACGTCAAAAAATTCTTTGCTTCCAATGAATGTAAAAGGGGATACAGTGTCCCGGCTTTCAATTCAAAAATATGATTGGAACGGCTTTGAAGAGCTTCCATCATCTCGTATCCATACATATCCTTCTCTTGCAGCAACCCTAAGAGCAGCATAGAAGTACTTCCGGAAATTAAACTTTTCTCAACTGCCATTCTATCACCTCCTGTTCTTTTATATATATAGATCATCTATATGCCATTATTATATATTGATCATCTATATATGTCAAGAAAAAAAGAACATCCAACTGCTTTTTGCAATCAAATGTTCCTTTTACCGAATCACATTCTGTATAATTCTCTGTATCTACAGATCAAAGCTTCCGGTTTCGTCGCCATTCACAACAAAGTAAGCCATATTTTCTTCCGGCTTTACATAAACCTGAATCTCCTTAATGGACTTCACATCCCCTGCATAAGCAGCTTTGGCTTTTTCCATAATCTCCAGGCTCTCTACTTCCTTACCAGCATACTGAATATATAAAGACTCTTTTACCTTCTTACGACCAGGAGCAGCTTTGGCTTTTTCAGCCTCCGGCTCTTTATCCGCAGCTTTTTTGGATGTTTTCTTGGCCGCTGTTGTTTTGGTCTTTGTCTCTGTTTTGGCCGGAGCTTTCTTTGTCTCCGTCTCTTTTACTTCTGTTTTGTCAGCGGCCTTAGCCTCTGCCTTAGCAGGAGCGGCCTTCGTCTCTTCCTTGGCTGGTGCTGCATTTACTTCTGTTGTTCTGGTTTCTTTACTCACGCCCGTCTCTGATGCCGATTTTACAATTTTTGTTTCATTTACTTTAGGCATTTCTTTTCCTCCAAAATTAACTCTATATCATCAACTTCTGTATTATACTGCTTTTTACTTAGAAAATCAAATAAAACTTTCAAAATTCTAATAACCGTTCCATAGCAGCTACAATCACAGACCTGGGACTGGCCATATTTACCCGGAGGAATCCCCCTCCTTCCGGTCCAAACCACCCTCCGTCATTCACCCACAGCCTGGCGTGATTTCGAAGACGATCCGCTATTTGTTCTGAAGTATATCCATAAGACGACACATCCATCCAGAGCAAATACGTTCCTTCCGGATTTACCAGTCGAATCTTGGGAAGCTTTTCTTTCAGAAATGACTGGATATATTCCAGATTTCCCTCCAAATACGTCAGTAGTTCCTCCAACCAGGGTTCTCCATAACGGTAGGCAGCTTCACAGGCCGCAAGCCCAAACAGGCCAGGCTCCTGACAGGATACCCGCTCCAATTCCTCCTGCATCAGCTTGCGGCAATTTTCATTAGGAATAAAAACATTGGAAATCTGCAGTCCCGCCAAATTAAAGGTCTTGCTGGGAGCGGTACAGATCATACAATTATCTGCAAAGGCTTCTCCTAAGGATGCAAAATTGTAATGGCAAAATCCCTTTCTGATAAAATCACAATGTATCTCGTCTGCAACTACAAATACGCCGTGTTTGAAGCAAATCTCTCCCATCCGGCGCAGCTCCTCTTCCTTCCACACACGTCCCACGGGATTATGGGGACTGCATAAGAGAAATAATTTTACATGATTACGAATGATTTTTTCCTCAAAATCTCCAAAGTCAATTTGGTAACTGCCTTCCTTATATACCAAAGGATTGTTTATGACGATCCGTCCATTGGCCTCCACTACCTTACTAAACGGATGGTATACTGGACGCTGGATTAGTACGCTCTCTCCCTCCCTGGTATATGCCCGAACCGCCGCCGCCAAGGCAAACACAACGCCCGGCGTCTGAATGGCCCACTCTTGTTTTATTTCCCATCCAAACCGCCGCAAAAACCAGTTATGCACAGCCTCAAAGTACGTATCCTTTTGTATGGTATACCCATAGATGCCATGATCCGCCGCTGCTTTTAAGGCTTCCTTCACTTCCGGAACAGTCTCGAAATCCATATCCGCCACCCACAAGGGAAGCGTATCCTCAGGAAGGCCCTCCCGGGAAATCAAATCCACTTTTAAGCTTCCGGTATTTCTTCTGTCAACTAATTTATCAAAATTGTACATTGTTAATCCTCATATCCATTGGGATTCTGGCTCTGCCAACGCCAGGAATCTTCACACATGCGCTCAATTCCATACTCTGCTTCCCATCCAAGCTCTGCTTTCGCCTTTGCTGCATCTGCATAGCAGGATGCAATATCTCCCGGCCGACGAGGTTTGATTGCATAAGGAACTTTCTTTCCACAGGCTTTTTCAAAAGCAGCCACCACCTGCAGAACGCTGTAGCCATTGCCGGTTCCCAGATTATAAATGCTAACGCCTGATTTATCTTCGATTTTTTTCAATGCCTTCACATGACCTCTGGCTAAGTCTACTACATGAATATAATCGCGAACCCCAGTCCCATCCGGAGTATCATAGTCGTCTCCAAACACCCCAAGGCACTCCAGCTTGCCTACTGCTACCTGAGCAATATAGGGCAGCAGATTATTGGGAATCCCCTTGGGATCTTCCCCGATTTGCCCGCTTTCATGAGCCCCGATGGGATTGAAGTATCTTAACAATACCACATTCCATTCCGGATCCGCCACATGCAGATCCATAAGAATCTGTTCCAACATAGACTTCGTCTGTCCATAAGGGTTGGTAATCTCTCCCTTGGGACATTCCTCTGTAATAGGAACAAATGCCGGATCCCCATAAACAGTAGCGGAGGAGCTGAAAATAATATTTTTTACCTGATGCCTTCGCATTACATCACATAACAGCAGTGTACCGGTAATGTTATTATGATAATATTCCAAAGGTTTGGCAACCGATTCTCCCACGGCTTTCAATCCGGCAAAATGAATCACCGAGTCAATGTTCTCTTTCTCAAAGACCTGATTCATTCCGTCCTTATCTAAAATATCCACCTTGTAAAAAGGAACCTGCTTTCCGGTAATCTGGGCTACCCGTTCCAGGGATTTCTCACTGGAATTGGAAAGATTGTCCAGAACTACAACATCATATCCCGCCTTGATCAGTTCTATACATGTGTGGCTTCCGATATAACCGGCGCCCCCTGTTACTAATATAGCCATATGGCACCTCCTGAATGTTAAATTATTATCTATCTTATTATTTTAGCACACCACAGTGCTACTTTCAAGAACAAAGAAATACCTCAAAGTTGGAATTGTTGTAAATAGTGCAAATTTCGTTACGGAAATACATGGCAGGCGTCTTGTAAATTCCAAATACGTATGCTATACTAATCATAATTATAGATATATCATATATGTGAAGCATAAGGATATGCAGGTTTATATTTTATTCAAAGGAGTGATGATATATGAGTCAAGGCTATTCACAGTTCTTTCAAAGTTTTTCATTTAGCGGCGGATCAGGAACTCAAAATTATCTTTCAGATTATGCCAGCATTAAGAACGGCAGCTATGGCAAGCTTTTAAAAGCTTATTATGGGAAAGGGAGCAGTTCAAGCACAGAAGCGTCGAGCACAAAGAAAAGAACCAATACCCTTGATAAGATTTTGGAAGAGAAGAAAAATCCGAAGATTTCCAAAGACGCCCAAGAAGCAAACACAAATCTGACAGCAGGGCTTTCCAATCTGAAAGGTTCTGTTTCAACGTTACAGAATGATAAGACGTTTACCGATACGGCAAATGGCCAGACCGCGTCAGAGAAGGTAGTCTCCGCAATGAAGAATTTTGTGGCGGATTATAATAGTGTTGTAACTGCAGCAAAGCGTTCCACCCTGACAAATAAGACAGGATACGTGGCAAATATGATGCAAAGCACCTCCGCCAACAGAGATAATCTTGCGGAGCTGGGTATTACCATCAATGCAAACGGAACCTTACAATTAAATGAAAATAAGCTGAAGGATGCAGATGTTTCGAAAGTACAAGAGCTGTTTTCTACCGATGATATCATGAGCTATGGTTCTAAGATTAGCTCACGTCTTCATTTTGCCAATACTACAGTTCCTTCAAATAGTAGCAATAAGACAGATAGCACAGATAAGACAGACAGTACAGATAATACAGGGACAAATAACGCTCCCGGTTCCAGCGCAGCAGCCCTCAAGGCGGACAGCCAGACAATGGCATCCGATAAGTTATATGAAAAAGTAAAGGATGCAGACGGCAATGAAACAGACAAATATGATATAGACAAGATTTTTGCAGCAGCAAAGAGCTTTGTAGGCAATTACAACAGTATGCTCAATATTGCTGAACCCAGTGCAAATTCCGGCGTATTGGCAAATCTGTCTCAGATTAAAACAAATACGGCGAAGAATGCAGCTGCACTGAAGGAATTTGGCATCAATGTGGACGCAAAAGGCAGAATGCAGATTGATGAGGACAAATTTAAAAAATCAGATATGTCCCAGGTACAGAAGTTTTTCAAAAACTATGGTTCTTCTGTTGCCACTCATGCTTCACTGGTAGATTTCTATATGACCACCCATGCCAATGCCTCCAATGGTTATACTGCTGCCGGAGCATATAATGTACAGGGAAGCTCCCGTTATGCTGATTTTATCTAATTTATTTTAAAATGTATTCTATGGATTATTTTTCTATCATACTGCCTGAAAGATAATAGCAGGAATAAAAAGATGCGAATCAACCAGAGTTAAATCTGGAGATTCGCATCTTTTTATTCTTGTTATTTATGATGATGACTGTGCTTCTCATGACAATGTCCGTCTTCATGGCCGCAGCCCGATTCCATATTCCCTTCATTCCCAGAGTTATCCTCTTCACACTCATACCAGGAAAGCTTCTGATACAGCTGGCACATAGTCATATGCTGACACTCTTCTGTCGTTAAATCTGCATCGTATTGAGAAAGCAGTTCATAAATCTGATATTTTCCAAGAGACATTCCATGGGCATGAGCAGTAGCAACATTTTCCAAATCCGCTCCCACACAGGTTCCATGATGCTGCATCGTAGCTGCGCTCCCCTTTAATTCTGACAATAACTCTTCTTCCTTAGGAGAGGCTACTGTAAACGTCAAATCTGCGTCAGCCGTCAAATATCCCTGCATGGCTTCGCTTTCCAACAGCAGCTCCACAGCATCTAAATAGCTCTTCCCCTTTAGCTGCAAATGCCGTAACACCCGCTCCCCGTCTTTATTGCGGCTTTCTGCCCGCACCACATAATTCATCCCATTCAGCGTCAATTCAATGGAAGGATTAACGTCCACGCTGACATAAGAAACAGGCTTCTCCCAATAATACCATCCTCCCAACACAAAACAGAGCAACAAAGCTGCAAATATTGGTTTTAACACGGCAATGCCGCTCCGCTTTTTCTTTTTTTCCATCTCCTGAATCAAATAGTCGGATACGGAACGTTTCATCTGTTCCGTGGCGCGGACCTGCCCAAATGCCTTCTGTATCTTGTCACGCAATGCCGTCACCTCCCAGCTTCTGTTTCAGCAATTCCCTTCCCCTAGATAAAAGGGAATATACGGTATTTTCTTTCTTATGAAGCATCTCTCCTATCTCCCGGGCCGTATAACCTTCGTAATAATGTAAATAAATGGTATCTTTATATTTTGGCGGTAAAGCGAGAACAGCCTCCAGTACTCCAAGCTGTGCCGGCATTACAGTGGCTGCTTCCTGAGAAAGCACATCCAGCGGAACAGTATAGCGCCGGAACAGGCTTTTCTTTAAATCTTTGCAGGCATTAATCGTAACCCGAATCAGCCAGGCTTTTTCATGTTCTTCGCTTTCAAAGGCAACAGAATGAAGGATATACTTCAGGAATACCTCCTGAAGCACATCCTCCGTATCTGCATGGTTCTTCAAATGTAACAGACAAATTCTCCGTACCATGTCCGCGTATAATTCTACTACTCGATTTGCCTCCTGTTCGCTACGCATCGGATATCCCCTTGCATCCTATTTGATTAATGATGCCCTCTTCTGTTGTGATGACGTCCTTCGCTATGATGATATCCGCTTCCACTTCCGCTTCCGCCTACGCAATGATCACAGATCCCATCACCGTTATCGTCTACATAGTACGCACAGCCGTTATGTCCGCCGCCTACACAGTGGTCGCACCTGCCGTCGCCGTTATCGTCTACATAGTATGCGCAGCTTCCGTTCCCGCTGCCGTTGCAATTATCACAAAGTCCGTCTCCATTATTGTCTACAAAACTTCCGCAGCCGCCGTTCCCGCTGTGTGCACAATGATCACAGATTCCATCGCCGTTGGCGTCTACATAATATCCGCATCCATTGTTATTATTTCCATAACAGTTATCACAAAGTCCATCGCCGTTGGCGTCCGCATAATTCCCACAATCACCGGTTCCGGCATGTACGCAATGGTCGCAGATTCCATCACCATTGGCGTCTACATAATAACCACATACCGTTGTGCCTGCCGTCTCTTCTGCCGGCTGCTCACTTTCTGTGGGCGCCGGCTCTTCCGCTGGCTGCTCGCTTTCTGTGGGCGCCGGCTCTTCCGCTGGCTGCTCGCTTTCTGTGGGCGCCGGCT
>CAMNQH010000043.1 GCA_946549035.1 uncultured Lachnospiraceae bacterium
ATACTGCAAGCTGCCCGATGATATGAGCGAAGCGCTGGCTTTGGCTGCATTGGACGTTGCAGGAGCTCCGGCTCAGACAGCTAAGCTGGTTCAGGCAGGAAATGAAGTATTGATTTTGGGCGCGGCAGGAAAATCTGGAATGCTTTGCTGCTATGAAGCTCATAAACGTGTAGGACCTACCGGAAGAGTGGTTGGCGTGGTATACAATGAGGCGGAGAAGAACGATCTGGCATTCTTAGAGGTTTGTGATGAGATCGTCATTGCAGACGCTACCAAGCCGGTAAGCCTTTTGGAAGCTGTATTGGCAGCCAACGGCGGCAAGGAATATGATATTTCCATTTGCTGTGTAAATGTAGACGCCTGTGAAATGTCCGCAATTCTTCCTGTGAAGGATAACGGCTGCGTATATTTCTTCTCCATGGCTACCAGCTTTACCAGAGCGGCTCTTGGAGCGGAAGGAGTAGGCAAGGACATTGATATGATTATTGGTAACGGATATACCAAGGGTCATGCGGAGATTACCTTAAATGAATTAAGGGAAAATGAGAAGATTCGTGAAATCTTTGACCGTAAATATTTATAAAAACAGAATGGAGGGTTTGTACTTATGGAATTTGGTAAGAGCAGAAGAAACGGATTGTTTTTGGATGTGCCGGATGAGCAGTGGAATGACTGGAAATGGCAGGTAAAGAATCGCGTTGAGACGGTGGATGACTTAAAGAAGTATATGCAGCTGACACCGGAAGAAGAAGAGGGTATCGGAGCATGCTTAAAGACGCTTCGTATGGCGATTACTCCATATTACCTTTCTCTGATGGATTTGAATAATCCGGAAGATCCTGTTCGTAAGCAGGCAATTCCTACAGCGGCAGAGCTGTATCAGTCCAAGGCGGATTTGTTAGATCCCCTTCATGAGGATACTGATTCACCGGTAAAGGGTCTGACACATCGTTATCCCGACCGTGTACTGTTTTTGATTACGGATATGTGTTCCATGTACTGCCGTCATTGTACCAGAAGACGTTTTGCAGGCCAGGCTGACACCAGCGTACCAAAGGAACAAGTAGATGCATGTATCGAATATATCCGCAATCATCCGGAGGTACGTGACGTACTGCTCTCCGGTGGAGACGCGCTTTTGGTAAGCGACGAGCGTCTGGAATACATTATTTCTGAGCTGCGGAAGATTCCTCATGTAGAAATCGTTCGCATCGGTTCCAGAACTCCGGTGGTTATGCCTCAGAGAATTACTCAGGAACTGTGTGATATGCTTAAGAAGTATCATCCCATTTGGCTGAATACACACTTTAACCATCCGGATGAAATTACTGAGGAGAGCGCGGCAGCTTGCGCAAGACTGGCGGACGCAGGTATTCCTCTGGGCAATCAGTCTGTATTGCTGGCAGGAGTCAACGACTGTATCCATATTATGCGTCGTCTGATGCACGGTTTGGTACAGATGCGTGTTCGTCCTTACTATATTTACCAGTGTGACCTTTCCTTTGGTTTGGAGCATTTCCGTACACCGGTTTCCAAGGGCATTGAGATTATCGAGGCTTTGAGAGGCCATACTTCCGGATATGCAGTACCTACTTTTGTAGTAGATGCACCGGGCGGCGGCGGAAAGACGCCGGTTATGCCAAATTACGTAATTTCCCAGACACCTGGCAAGGTAATTCTGCGTAACTTTGAAGGTGTAATTACAACTTATACGGAGCCGGCCCACTATGACAATAGCTGCCATTGCCCGGACTGCGAAGCACATAAAGCAGCAGAGCTGGTAGGTATCGCTTCTCTGGAGCAGGGCGAGGCATTGTCCTTAGAGCCCAAGGGATTGAAACGTCTCGAAAGAGGAAAACACGAATAATAAGCGAGGTGTGATATGGCAAGTAAATTGAATTTGAACCAGGGGCTGGTAGATCAGGCCAGAGCCAGCGCCGCGAAGGTTGCTGGTGATGTGCAGGGATTTATCGATCTGCATACGACAGTCACGGTAGAGCGTGCAGTGTGCAGACTTCTGGGTATTGACGGCGTCAACGACGTAGAAGTTCCGCTTCCCAATGTGCTGGTAGATCATTTGGTAGACAAAGGCGTATTGGGAGCCGGAGTAGCGTTCTATATTGGCAATGCCATGGTAGAGCTTCACATATCACCCCAGGAAATCGCGGAAAAAGTAAGTAAGGGAGAGCTGGATCTGACAGCTCTTCCTGTACATGAAGTTTCGGATATCCAGGGGGCAATGAAAGGAATTGCAGAAGAAAGCGTTGCCAGAATCCGCAAGAATGTGGAGCAGAGAAATGCTTATCTGAAAGAGTATGGAGATAAGCCGGGGCCCCTGTTATATATTATCGTGGCAACCGGAAATATTTATGAAGATATTGTACAGGCTAAGGCAGGCGCGAAGCAGGGAGCAGACGTAATCGCTGTGATTCGTACCACCGGACAGAGCTTGCTGGATTATGTGCCTTATGGAGCTACCACGGAGGGATTTGGCGGTACTTATGCAACCCAGGAGAATTTCCGCCTGATGCGTGAAGCATTGGATGAAGTGGGACGGGAAGAAAAACGCTACATCCGTCTTTGCAATTACTGTTCCGGACTTTGTATGCCGGAGATTGCGGCTATGGGCGCTATGGAGCGTTTGGACGTAATGCTTAACGATGCGTTGTATGGCATTTTGTTCCGTGACATCAATATGCAGCGCACCTTGATCGACCAGTATTTTTCCAGAGTAATCAACGGCTTTGCAGGGGTTATTATCAATACGGGAGAAGATAATTATCTGACAACTGCAGATGCAGTAGAAGAAGCCCATACCGTATTGGCGTCCCAGTTCCTGAACGAACAGTTTGCTTTGATGGCAGGCTTGCCGGAGGAACAGCAGGGATTAGGCCATGCATTTGAGATTTCTCCAGATGTGGAAAACGGATTTTTATATGAGCTGGCTCAGGCCCAGATGGCAAGGGAAATTTTCCCTAAGGCGCCGTTAAAATATATGCCTCCTACAAAGTTCATGACCGGAAATATTTTCCGCGGACATGTGCAGGACGCTCTGTTTAATATGGTAACTGTTTTGACAAATCAAAAGATTCATCTTTTGGGAATGATGACAGAAGCCATTCATACTCCCTTTATGTCAGACCGGGCTATGGCCATTGAGAATGCTCAATATATCGCCAGAACTATGAAGGATCTGGGAGACGAGCTGGTTTATAAAGAAGGCGGCATCATGCAGAGCCGTGCCGATGAAGTACTTCACAAGGCTGCGGATCTGTTGAAAGAGATTGAAGAAAAAGGCATGTTTGCAACGTTAGAGGCAGGAACATTTGCTGATATTAAACGTCCTAAGGACGGCGGCAAGGGACTGTCTGGCGTAGTAGCAAAGGAAGATGTTTACTTTAACCCATTTATTGAGTTAATGCATGTAACAAAGGAAGCCGGAAAGGAGGCAGGGGAATGAGTTCAGGACTTTACGATTTACACAAAAAGGATTTTGACAAGACCTTGGATTTGACGAAACTGCGTCCGTATGGAGATACCATGAACGACGGCAAGGTGCAGTTAAGCTTTACCCTTCCGGTAAAAGACGATGAGCGGGGAGAAGAAGCCGCCCGTCAGATGGCAAAAGCAATGGGCCTGGAAGATGTAAACGTAGCGTTTCACACTGCTTTGGATAAAGAATTTACCATGTATGTAGTATATGGAAGCTGTGTACATACAATTGACTATACAGGAATCCAGGTACAGACGGTAGAAGAAGAGACCATGAGTATGGAAGAGGTAGATGCTTACATCAAGGAGAACATTGGCCGTAAAATTGTTGTGGTAGGCGCGTCCACCGGAACGGATGCTCATACGGTAGGAATTGATGCGGTTATGAACCGTAAAGGCTTTGCCGGACATTACGGACTGGAGCGTTATGAAATGATTGAAGCGCTGAACATGGGAAGCCAGGTTCCCAATGAAGTATTTGTGGAAAAGGCTGTTCAGATGAATGCAGACGTGCTGTTAGTGTCTCAGACCGTAACCCAGAAAGACGTCCATATCCAGAACTTGACAGAATTGATTGAGCTGCTGGAAGCTGAGAACTTAAGAGATAAGTTCGTAGTTTGCTGCGGCGGCGCCCGGATTACCCATGAACTGGCCAAAGAGCTGGGCTATGACGCCGGCTTTGGTGCAGGAAAGTTTGCGGAAGATGTCGCTACTTTTGCTGTAACAGAGATGGTGAAACGGGGCGTATAAACCATAATTCGGTCCTTTGGCGTACCGAATACTTATTTTGCCGATCCTCTTAATACCTAATACCATATATAAAGAAAGGAACCCGAAAAAATTCGGGTTCCTTTTGCCTTGCCGATACCTTTTAATTATAATCTGTTACAAAACGGACCTCCAGCTTATCAGGGCGGGAATAATTTTCTGTATATTCTACCAGCGTTCCGTTTTTATCATATCCTATAATCTCAATATAATTCACAATCGTTTCATCCTCGTTTAACTGCAGGTAATTTCGAAGCTTGTCCCCTGCTTCAATCATCATCATAGTCTCCTGGAAGTTTACCGGGAGATGTCCTTTGGAGCTCATGTAATCATACAAGGAAATACGTTCAAAATTATATTCGTCAATGTCCGGAAAGTATTGAAAGGGAACATAGGTAAATTCCAGGGCGAGAGGTTCCCGGTTTCCCAGACGAATACGGTGGAGGCCGTAGATAGAATCATCAGGGGAGAGACCCAGCTTTTGAGCGTAGTATTTCCGGCCGGAAATCAGGCCGGTGCCTAACAGCTTATTGGAAATCTCAATGCCAAAGTTTCGTACCAGGGAGGTAAAGCTGGCGTTTTTTGCTTCATTTAAAACTCCCAGGGCCACCTTGTTATGGTCCGGTTTGCGGACCAGGGTTCCCTTTCCCTGAATGCGGACCAGGTATCGTTGGTTCACCAGCTCGTCAATAGCGGCCCGGATGGCGGGTCGGCTCACATGATACATAGCGGCCAGGTCCCGTTCGCTGGGAATGATTTCCCCTGGAAGATATTCGTGGGTTGCAATACGGTTGATAATGGTTTCCCGGATATGTGCGGCGATACGTTCATTTTCGTTCATAAAACGGCCTCCCGAATAAATGCGAAATGGTCAAGGAGCATAAAGCTTTCAAAGAATACGGCAAGCTGGCCGGTGGAATCGTAGATCAGTCCTTTGTGCTTCATCAAGGGACTGCCAGGGGTCAGGGAAAGAAGCTGAGATTCTTCTTCATTTGCATAAATCAGTGTTATTTTCTGATTGGCCTTTGCAATGTGAGTCTGGCTGGCAGCCAGAGCCGCCGGAGAAGCGGAAAAAGCTACGGTGCGGGTTAGTCCAGGATATACATATTCCGGAAGGTAGGAATGGTTGATGCAAATAGGTGTTCCCTCATCGCAATAAAGTCTGGATATTTTATAGATGACAGTATCTTCCGGAAGCAGCATTTTTCCAGAAAGGGCTAAGTCCGCTTTCATCTTACGGAAGGCCAGCAGGCGGCATTCCAAAGGATCCCCTGTTTTGGGCGAGCAGTAATTCATGGAAAAATCCCGGGTGGACTGAAGGAGCCTGCCGGGAGCAACGTAATATCCGCTTCGAGGTTTGGCTACAATGGTCTGATCCTGTAAAAGTAGATTTAAGGCGCTGCGTATGGTGAGACGTTGTACGCCAAAGCATTCCGCCAACTGCCGTTCGGAAGGAAGCTTGTCCCCTGGCTGGTAGCGCTGCTCCTGTATCATGCATTTGATTTCTTTGGATAAAAGGATATCCATGGTTAGCAGATTTTTTTTCATGGAAGTTCCATTCCTTTCCGATGGTTTGTTCCTCTTTTTTTCTACTATACACGTCCAGGTGATTTTCGTCAACCATGATTTGTTAAACTGGTATAGTAAAATTAGTTTATGGTAAAAACCAAAATATCATAAAACCATAGATTTTTCATAAATAACACAAAAATCAAGAGAAAATCAAAGAAAAATAGTAAAAAATAACGGTAAAATTCAAAAAAACATTGCTATTCATTATTCGATCTGGTATATTGTACTCGAAAAGTGGTTGCTCAACAGAACGGCAAAAGAGGGGAATCAATGTCGCGGAGTTGAGACATGTTCAGAGAAAAAAATGAGGTGAACAGTATGGGAGATGCGATTGTATCATTGATTGAGGTGGAAAAACGATTTGGGTCCAACCAGGTGGTAAAGAAAATGAACCTGGAGATTATGGAGGGTGAATTTTTGACGCTGTTAGGACCCTCCGGCTGCGGAAAGACTACGACGCTTCGTATGATTGCCGGGTTTGAAGACGCCAGCGCCGGGGTCATCAAAGTGCAGGGGGAACGGATTGAGGACAAAGAGCCCTATCAGAGGGATGTAAATACCGTATTTCAGAATTATGCCCTGTTTCCCCATATGAGCGTATTTGACAATGTGGCCTATGGGTTGACAATTAAGAAGGTGCCCAAGGAAGAAATTAAGAAACGAGTGCTGGAAATGCTGGAGCTGGTGCAGCTGAAGGGATATGAAAAACGCAAGCCGGATGCGTTATCCGGTGGGCAGAAACAGCGAGTTGCCATTGCCCGGGCGCTGATTAACAATCCTAAGGTGCTCCTTTTAGATGAACCTCTGGGGGCTTTGGACTTAAAGCTTCGTAAGCAGATGCAGTTGGAACTGAAACGGCTCCAGAGAAAGCTTGGCATTACCTTTGTATATGTTACCCATGATCAGGAGGAAGCTTTGACCATGAGCGACAGAATAGCCGTTATGAATGCCGGGGTGATTGAACAGCTGGCAGTGCCCAATGAAATCTATGACCGTCCCAAGACAAAGTTTGTGGCAGGATTTATTGGAGAATCCAATATCTTTGACGGTACGGTAAAGGCGGTGGACGGAGATCTGATTACAGTAGAGACCAGCGCCGGAACCGTACAGGTAAAGGGAAGCGGCTTTCAAGAAAGAGAAACCATGCATGTATCCGTTCGTCCGGAATATGTTGAGGTGAGCAAAGAACCGATACCGGGATTTGATTTAAAAGGGACAGTCAAAGATTTCATATATATGGGAACGGTTGTAAAGACAGCAGTAGATATGAAGGACGGCATGGAGGTTCGCTATTCCAGATTTGAACAGGATTACAGCGTGAAGGAACAGGAGACGGTATATCTGTACTGGCGGCCGGAGAAAGCGGTTCCCATAAAACAATCCAGGTAGGGGGTGCAGGGATGAGCAAGAAATTAGACGACAACAGCGATTTGAAGCAAATTGGAAAAAAGCGGGACGTAAAGCGTAAAACACTTCCGGCTCTTGCCATGGCAGGCCCCGTGTCCTTGTGGATGATTCTATTTGTGACGATTCCGATGCTGTTTATTATTTACATAAGCTTTATGTCCAGAGGCGTGTTCGGGGATGTAGTATATAAGTTTTCCGGAGAAAGTTATCAGACCCTTATGGACGCTACCTATTTTAAGGTTATTTTAAAGTCTCTTCGGGTGGCGGTGTTTACCACAGTGCTGTGCCTGTTGGTGGGTTATCCCTTTGCATATTATATTGCCAGAAAGCCTAAGGAGACGGCGGCCAAACTGATTATGCTGATTATGATTCCGTTTTGGACCAATTCCCTGATGCGGTTAAACAGCTGGCTTTTGGTATTTCAGACCAACGGCCCGGTAAACAGCTTCCTTCAGTGGACCGGAATGACGGACGGCCCCATTACCTTTGTCTATACCGACGGGCTGGTGGTACTTGGTATGATTACCAATATGCTTCCCTTTGCAGTGCTGCCTATGTACAGCTCCATTGAGAAGCTAAATAAGTCCTTTTTGGAAGCATCTGCAGATTTGGGGGCAAACGGAGCCACTACGTTTCGAAAGATTACCTTGCCTTTGACGTTCCCGGGAATATTTTCTTCTATTATATTAGTGTTTATTCCCACTTTGGGTATTTATACGGTATCCGATATGTTGGGCGGCGGAAAAGTGCTCTACATTGGTAATATTATCAAAAATCAGTTTGGGTCCATCAGAAACTGGCCCTTGGGCGCGGCCCTGTCCGTGCTATTGATTGTAATTACCATGCTGCTCATCTTCCTATATACCAGATTTGCCAGCATTGAAGATATGGAGGTGGTATAAATGGCAGTGTCTAAGGTTCAGAAAAAGAAAAAAGCGTTTTCTATTTTGGGAAACGTATACGCAGTGATTATTTATGCCATATTGTATATTCCGGTTGCCGTAATGATGATGTTTTCCTTTAATGACCAGCGGTACAACTATTACTGGAATGGATTTACCACAAAGTGGTATGGAAAACTCTTTGAGAACTCTGCGTTAATCGGAAGCCTTTGGTACTCTTTGATTATTGCGGTGCTGGCTACGTTGATTTCTGTGCTGATTGGCACCATCGGCGCTTTGGGTCTGAAACGCTTTGAGTTTAAGGGACGGAAATTTATCAATAATATGCTGTACATACCGATTATTGTACCTGAAATCGTGTTGGCGGTGGCTCTTTTGATTATCTTTTTGAACATCGGGACGGCTCTTGGAATGGGGACGATCTTGATTGGACATTGTACCTTCTGCATCCCTTATGCCATTGTAACTATAAAGGGCAGAATCAGCGGGGATGACAACAGTCTGGAAGAGGCATCCATGGATTTGGGAGCCAACCGGATCCAGACGTTTATCCGGGTAACGCTTCCCAGTATTATGCCAGGAGTTATGAGCGCGGCATTCTTGTCCTTCACATTGTCTATTGACGATGTTGTTATGAGCAATATGCTGGCGGGAGCAAAACAGTCCACCTTGCCGGTATTAATTCTATCCATGAATAAGGCGGGGGTTACGCCGGATGTAAATGCATTGACTACTATTATGATTCTTGTCATCGTTGCGGCGATGATTTTGAATAATATCATTAAATCTGCGTTGAAAAAACGCCAAAATAAGGAGGTAGCAATATGAAAAAGATTCTTGCTCTGTTATTGACGATGGGATTGACATTGTCTCTTACAGCCTGCGGAGGCGGGACAAAAGATTCTGGAAATGATGCGAAAGAGCCTGCTGCAGGCGGGGAAGAAACTGGCGGGGAAGAAACCGGCGGAGAAGAGGCTGGCGGAGAAGAAGCCGGTAAGGAAGAGGCTGGCGGCGGAGAAGCTTCCAGCGAGCTGAATATTTATATGTGGCAGCAGTATATTTCAGATGATTTGATTGCCAATTTTGAAAAAGAGAACAATTGCAAAATTAACCTGTCTTATATGAGCGACAATGCAGACGCCATTACAAAGCTGACTGCAGGGGGCGGAGATGAATATGACTTAATTATGACATGCGATGCTTATATGGAGTCTTTGGTAGCAGGCGGTTATGTGGAAAAAATCAATTTTGACAATATTCCCAATGCATCCAATATCAATGAAGCTTATTGGACGGCAAAAGAATACTGCGTACCTTATTTGATGAATTATATTTATATTGTTTATGACAAGGAAAAATGTCCGGTGGAAATCACCTGCTACAATGATTTGATTAAACCGGAGATGAAGGGCCAGATCAGCACCATTGACGGCGCTCGGAACTTGTTCCCCATCGCTTTGATTGCTTTAGGATATGACCCCAACTCTACCGAGGAGAGCGAAATTGCAGAAGCATACGAGTGGCTGGTGAAGTTTAATGAAAATGTAGTAGCTTATGGAAATGCAGAGCAGAATCTGACCAACGGCACCGCATCGGTAGCTTTGACTTACGACGGAAACGCATCCTGGGCAATGGCTGAAATGGGTGAAAACAATACCCTGGCAATCGCTGATTTTAAAGAGGACGCCGTACAGTTAGGCTTCGACCTGTATGTAATCCCGGTAGGGGCAAAGCATACGGATCTGGCAGAAAAATTCCTGAATTACATCTGTGATCCTCAGGTAATGGCCGGCAATCTGGAAGAGTATCCTTATTCCTGCCCCAATGAAGCGGCAGTGGAAGCAGCTTCCGATTCTTATAAGAACGACCCGGCAAGAAACTTCTCTTACAAAGAGAATGTGTTCTTCCAGGAGGACGTAGGAGAGGCATTGACTATTTACAACGATTATTATCAAAAATTAAAGGTTGGGGAATAATATGTTAAAATTCGATGAGCAAAAACAGATAGACAGTGTAAACGGCGCATTGGCGCTACGGGGAGAAATCAATAAAATTGTAGACGGAATCTGCCAAGAGGGGTACAAAAATATCTGCTGGCTGGGCATTGGAGGCACTTATGCCTCCTGCCTCCAGGCGGAAGTACATATGGCGGAACGGTCTTCTTTGCCTTTCTTTGTGGTAAATGCAGCGGAATATCTTACCACCGGGAACCGGAAAGTGGGAGAAGGAACTATCGTAATCGTCTCTTCCGTGACCGGAAGCACCCAGGAAATGGTAGACGGGGTAAAAAAGGCCAAGGAAGCAGGCGCTAAGGTATTGGGCTTCATTGATGTGGAGACAACTACCCTGGCTAAAATGGTGGATTATGAGATTGCATATCCCGCCAATGAGCAGCTGAAATTCTTTATGACGGCAGACCGTTTTATGTATCAGGCAGGGGAATTCCCGGAATATGAGGAATTGTATCAGGAACTGGACGCCCATCTGGCACAGGCTCTGGTAGATGTGGAAAAGGCTGCCGACGCTTACGGAGAGGAATTCGCGAAACGTCATATGAATGATGAAATTCACTATTTTGTGGGGGCCGGAAACCAGTATGGAGCCACTTATTCTTACGCCATGTGCTATTGGGAAGAGCAGCACTGGATTCGGACAAAATCCATCCACAGCGCGGAATTTTTCCATGGAATGTTAGAGATTATTGACCGGGATACGGCAGTGACTGTATTTGTAGGAGAAGATTCCCAGCGCTCTTTGAGCCTTCGGGTTGCCAATTTCCTTCCCAAAATTTGTGGACGGTACAATATCATTGATACCAAGGATTATGAGCTCAAGGGCATCAGCGAGAAGTTTCGGGGAGATATCTCCCATCTGGTAATGCACGCCGTTACCCAGCGGATTGACGCTCATATGGAGAAGCTGAATTGCCATCCCATGGAGATTCGCCGGTATTATCGCAGGCTGGATTACTAAAATGAAACAAAAAGGAATGCGCATTGGCATTTTTACATCTGGATATCAAAGATATCCCTTGGAACGGGCGTTTTCCGATGGAAAACGTTTTGGATATGATTATGTGGAACTGTGGGGCGGCAGGCCCCACGGATTTCCCTATGACTTAAAGCAGGGGCAATTAAAAGAGGTTCTGCAGTTTGTGGATACTTATGAGCTTCCAGTGGAAGTCTATACACCGGAGCATAATGCCTATCCTTATAATTATATGATAGGAAGCCAGGCTCAATGGGAGGATGCCATGACCTATCTGGAGACCGCACTGGAGATGGGAAAGGCTTTAGGGGCGGAATATACCCTGATTTCTGCAGGTCATGCAGGAAATATGGCTTCCGCAAAGGAAATCAGAGAAAGACTGCTGACATCTTTAAGACGCCTTGGAGATAAAGCGGAAAAGCTCCAGCACAAGATTTTATTGGAGCCCTTAACCTCTTTTGAATCCAATGTATGCAATACGGCCAATGATTTAGCAGAAATTTTGGAAGAAATTGATAGGCCCTGGCTGATGGGCATGTGCGACGTGGTTGTGCCCTTTGTGGAGCAGGAGCCGGTCATGGATTATTTTGAGAAGCTGGGAGACCGCATGGGACATCTCCACCTGGTGGACAGTGATGGGGTCAGCGAGACCCATGTGCTTCCGGGAGAGGGCGTTATGCCCTTACAGGAACTGGTTTGTGCCATTGCAGCCCAGGGATATGAGGGAAGGGCTACCATTGAGCTGGTGACAGCTTATCTAAAGGAGCCGTCTTTATATGGGAAGCGGGCAGTGGATTGGGTAAGAGCGGCCTTAGAGGGCGTTTGAAAAATGTAAGAGAGCGGCATGGTATTACAGCATATATAATAAGGAAGTAATACGTGCCGCTTTTTGTAGGAAGAGAGGAATAGATTTGGAGAGAAAAATAAAAGTGGCTGCAGTTGGGGACAACTGCATAGACGCTTATGACAATACGGGACAGTCATTTCCGGGAGGTAATCCGGTAAATGTAGCAGTTTATATCAAGCGGCTGGGTGGGGAAGCGTCTTATACAGGAGCCGTGGGAACCGATGAAAGCGGTGGGTTCATGATAGAATCCATAGAGAAAAAAGGCGTGGACGTCTCCCACATCCAGGTATTAGAAGGAAATACGGCGGTAAGCCATGTAGAACTTCTGGATGGAGAGCGTGTATTTGGAGATTATGAAGAGGGTGTGTTGGCAGATTTTAAACTGCGCCCGGAGGATATTGAATTTTTATGCTCTCATGATATGGTAGCCACCGGTATTTGGGGCATGATTGAAGGGAACCTTCCTGAAATTATAACAAAAGTACCTGTGGCTTTTGATTTTGCCAATAAATTTGCCAGTCCGGTAGTAGCTCAGGCGGCGCCTTTTGTGACGTATGCGTTTTTCTCCTACGATGAGGAGTCCAGGGAAGATTTTAATAAGAAGTACCAGGAATTGGGGCTCGTACCTCAGGAAGAGGAATCGGAGCGGCTGCTGGAATTTATGAAGGCTATCCAAAAACAAGGGCCGAGAGCAGTTGTGATAACCTTAGGAGAGGCGGGCAGCATGGCTTGGGACGGCCAACGGCTGTATCGCTGCGGCATTACAGAATGTGAAGTGGCAGATACTATGGGAGCTGGAGACAGCTTTATCGCAGGATTTTTGTATGCTGTTTTGCAGGACTTATCTATACCGGAGGCTATGGAAGCCGGAGCAAAAAACAGCGCTGTAACCTTGTCTTATTTTGGGGCGTGGTAGAAGGAACAAGGAAAGAAAGACTTCTCGGAATCTGAAATGCTCGGAACAATCCCTTGAAAAACTTATAAAATCTGCTATAATAAATGAAATATATCAGGAAAAGAAACGGAGCAGAGCATGGAACAGACAGAGAGAAGATTTGCAGTATTGATTGATGCGGACAACGTATCCCCAAAATATATCAAATACATTATGGACGAGGTTTCCGACATGGGGATCGCCACTTACAAAAGAATCTATGGAGACTGGACAGACACCACGAAACGGGGCTGGAAGGATGTAATGCTGGAGTGGTCTATCAATCCCATTCAGCAATACAGCTATACCTTCGGAAAAAATGCTACGGATTCTGCCATGATTATTGACGCTATGGATATTTTGTATTCCGGGAATGTGGAAGGTTTTTGTCTGGTTTCCAGCGATTCGGATTTTACCAAGCTGGCCCAGAGGCTGCGGGAGGACGGCATGTTTGTCCTGGGGATGGGAGAGAAAAAGACCCCTACGCCCTTTGTAAAGGCTTGCGATACCTTTAAGATTCTGGAGGTCATTGCTTCCGAGGAGATTTCCAAGGAGCAGATCACCAGCTTAGAGGATATTGAGGGAGCCGTGGAAAAGATTATTACGGAGAATAATAATCTGGGCAAACCTACCGGTATTGCCGAGGTGGGCAGCGTTTTGGCCAAGAAATTCTCGGATTTTGACGTGCGGAACTTTGGATATTCTAAGCTGTCTACCTTTTTGGAGAGCCTTAAGGATTTTGAAGTAGATAAAAAGGGGACAGCCTATTTTATTTCTGATGTGAAGACCGGGGTAACCAGGAAAGAGCTGGAGGATCTGATTACCAGGCAGATTCAGGAAAACAGCGGGAAAATTGACAACATGAGCCAGATTTATGAGGAATTGAAGCGGGTACATCCCAATTTCAATATCAAGCAGTATGGTTACAGCCGGTTTTCCAGCTTTCTCCGTAGTTTTTCCAGATTTCGCATTGAAGAGAATGTGGTGCGCTTGAAATAAAATGGAATGAAATAGTACGTGCTTTCTATATATAGGGGGATTATATGGCCAAGAAATATTATGGGGTAAAAAAAGGGGTGGCGCCGGGTGTTTATCTCACCTGGGCGGACTGTAAAAAAAATGTAGATGGATTTTCCGGGGCGGTCTATAAAAGCTTTGGAACCATGGAGGAAGCAGAAGCGTTTGTAGCAGGAGAAGCAGGCAGCAAAGAACAGGATGAAGAGCACAAAGGGGCGGTAGCCTATGTGGACGGCAGTTATAATGTGTCCACCAAAGAATATTCGTATGGCGCTGTGATTTTCTATGATGGAAGCGAAGAGCATTTTTCCAAAAAGTTTCAGAATCCGGAGCGGGCAAAAATGCGGAATGTGGCGGGAGAGATTGAGGGCAGTATGTGTGCCATGCGCTATTGCCTGGAACGGGGAATTCCAAGTATAGATATTTATTATGACTATGAAGGGATTGAGCGATGGTGTACCGGAGACTGGAAGGCCAATAAGGAAGGCACCATTGCTTACCGAGATTTTTACCGAAAGGCTAGTGAGAAGGTGAATATTCGGTTTCGAAAGGTGAAGGGGCATTCCGGGGATACCTACAATGACTTAGCGGATCTGCTGGCGAAGCAGGCGGTGGGGATTGAGGCGTAAAATTTTATGGGACGACTGGAAGACCGTGATAACTGCAAATGGGCCGTCAGATGATGACGGCCGCAATCATTAGGGGTGCTGCCCTCCAAATGTAACTTCGCAGTCTTTTCGGTAAAAAGCCACCCCATAGCAGTCAATCTTCTTATATCCCTCCGTTCGGAGTTCTTCCATATAATTCTTATCATATATTTGTTGTAAAGCTGTCGAGGCGTCTGTTTCTAAATCGTCAATGGAATGGGAAACCTTCAGCTCTAAGATAAAAGATCTGCCCCGGAGAGAGGGGCTTTTTACCATAAGGTCGGAACGTCCGTTGCCGGATTCCCGGTTGGATTTTACCAGATAATGTTCGCTTTGGCTTAAAATGCCAGCTAAAAAGCCATGATAGAAATTTTCTGCATTATCGTAAAAACTAATGGTGCCAAAGAGCTGCTTAGAGATAATTTCTCCCATTTTTTCGGCGTTCCCTTCTTCCATGGCATGGTATAAATCATGGAAATTTTCTTTCTTTATAAGCTCCCGGAACCACCCCATTATGGTATTCTGGTAGATGGTTTTTATTTCCATATTAGGAATCCGGGCTTTTATAAAAATGGAAGATTCTTTGAAGTATATGGTTTCTTTCGTTAGGTATCCGGTAAAATAGAGAAAATTCCATAAATTTTCTCCCATACTATGAATGTCCTCGTAGGTAACTTCCTCATGAATCTGCATGTCCAGAGAGTTTCCCTGTAAAAGCATCTCAATTTGTCCTTTTGTTTCCCGGTTTGCCCTTGTAATCAGGTCTTTGATTATCTGGTTGGAGCTGGTATTGATCCAGTAGGGCCGGGGGAACGCCTGGATGTTCCCTTCCAGGTCATAAAGAAATTTGATAACGCTCCAGGGGTTGTACACTTCGGTATCGCCGAAGCGATATCCATCGTACCATTCTTTCATGGTTGGGAAACGACTCTTTACGTTATAATATTCCATCATCTGTTGCACTTCTTCTTCTGTAAAGCCAAAATGTTCACTATATTTTGGCTCCAGTATCGAAATAATGTTCAAATGGTTTAATCCGGTAAAAATACTTTCCTTGGAAATCCTCAGACATCCGGTAATGACAGCGAATTGCAAATAATCGTTTGTTTTTAAGGCGGATTCAAATAAGGAGCGGATAAAATCAGCCATTTTGTCGTAAAAGCCTCTGAAATAGGCGTTTTCCAAGGGAACGTCATATTCGTCAATTAAGATAATCGTATTTATACCGGAGATCTTATACATGCATTTGCTAAATAATTTTAAGGATCCCTGCAGCAGCGTTTGATTTGCCGTTTCATTCGCTATGCTCATGTACTGTTCATATTCTTTTGCAGAAAGAAGGTCTTTGCCACGTTGGATGGAAGCGCTGTGACGTTCAAATTCAGAAGCGATTTCGGCTTGGATGGTGTAATATGCGGACTCAAAATCTGCTTGCTTTGCTGATTTCAGCGTTAAGTTTATAACAGGATATTTTCCCATGTGTCTGGTATAGTTTGGGCCTGCTTGCATGATTTTGCAATCTTTAAACAGTTCTTTCTTATGCTGATTCTGCCGGGGAGTTTCTCCATCCTCAAAAAAATAGCGCAGCATACTAAGATTCAGTGTTTTTCCAAATCGCCTAGGGCGGATAAAGAGGTTTACTTCTCCTTTCCAATCCAGCAATTCTTTGATCAATATTGTCTTGTCAATATAAAAGTACCCTTCTTTGATTATTTTTTCAAAATTATCAATCCCTACTGGTAATGGTTTTTTCATGGCGATCCCTCCGCGGTTTGCTGCTCCATATTCATTGATTATTTTTGCAGTAAGAATTTGTCGGAGCTAAGCTTCCTTTTATCATATCTTATTCCATAGTGTTTTACAATCTTCTTTTCTAGTATGATAGTAAGAATTTTCCATACTATAAAAGTAAATTTTTGTCTTGCAATATACCCATATGGGGTATATAATAAGACTTAGCTTCAGTTTGCATAGTTGCGGTATCAATTACAAAGACTTCAAAGGAGGGCAAAAGGATGGAAGAGAACTATCAGCCGGAGAATTCCCAGGCGGGACCAACAAATGGCGGGGCAGAGAAGGAATCCTCTTGCTGCGCCAAGACTAAGGAGCGCTCCCATAAGGAGTATAAAGATTTGATTCACCGCCTGAACCGGGTGGAAGGCCAGATTCGAGGCATCCGGGGGATGGTGGAGAGAGACGCTTACTGCACCGATATTTTAGTGCAGGTGGCTGCGGCCAACGCAGCCTTGAACAGTTTCAGCAAGGTTTTACTGGCCAATCATATTAAGACATGTGTGACACAGGACATCCGGGAGGGAAAAGAAGAGACGGTGGATGAACTGGTGACCATTTTACAGAAATTAATGAGGTGATGGAATGGAACAATATACAGTGACAGGCATGAGTTGTGCAGCCTGCAGCGCCCGGGTGGAAAAGGTGGTGTCCAAGGTGCCGGGGGTGACTTCCTGCTCCGTCAGCCTGCTGACCAATTCCATGGGTGTGGAGGGCAGCGCGAAAGAAGCGGAGATTATAAAGGCCGTCACGGAGGCCGGGTATGGCGCTTCTAAGAAAGAAGCCGGGAAAACAAAAGCTTCCCCAAGGGGGGAGGGAGAGGATGCTTTGAAGGACCGGGAGACGCCGCTCTTAAAAAAACGTCTCTGGGCGTCTGTTGGGTTTTTGGTGGTTCTGATGTATCTTTCCATGGGACATATGATGTGGAATTGGCCTGTTCCAGGGTTTTTGGCCCACAATCATGTGGCTCTTGGAATGATTCAATTACTTTTGACGATTGCTATTATGGTAATTAATCAAAAGTTTTTTGTCAGCGGGTTCCGGGGGCTTTTGCATCGCGCCCCTAACATGGATACCTTAGTGGCCCTGGGAGCCGGGGCGGCTTTTGTGTACAGTACGTACGCGCTGTTTGCCATGTCGGAGGCTCAGATGAAAGGCGATATGGAGCTTGTCATGACCTATATGCATGAATTCTATTTTGAATCGGCAGCCATGATTTTGACCTTAATTACGGTGGGAAAGATGCTGGAAGCCCGGTCTAAGGGCAGAACCACCGACGCTTTGAAAGGGCTGATGAAGCTGGCTCCCAAGACGGCGGTGCTTTTGATTGAGGGGGTAGAGACAGAAGTATCCATCGAACAGGTGAAAAAGGATGATATTTTTGTAGTGCGTCCCGGGGAACATATTCCGGTGGACGGGCTGGTGTTAGAAGGCAGCAGCGCCGTGAATGAAGCGGCCCTTACCGGGGAGAGTATTCCGGTGGATAAAGAGGCGGGAGATGCAGTCAGCGCAGCTACGGTGAATCAGTCCGGTTTTCTCACATGTCAGGCTACCCGGGTAGGAGAGGATACCACGCTTTCCCAAATCATTCAAATGGTCAGTGATGCGGCGGCTACGAAAGCTCCCATTGCAAAAGTGGCCGACAAGGTGTCCCAGATATTTGTCCCGGCGGTTATTTGCATTGCGGCGGTCACGATTCTGGTATGGCTGCTGGCAGGAGAGGACATTGGATTTGCCCTGGCCCGGGGCATTTCGGTTCTGGTGATTAGCTGTCCTTGCGCCTTAGGCTTGGCCACTCCGGTGGCGATTATGGTGGGCAACGGGATGGGCGCAAAGCACGGCATTATGTTTAAGACGGCAGTTTCCTTAGAAGAGGCTGGGAAAATGCAGATTGTAGCCTTGGATAAGACTGGGACCATCACAAACGGGGAACCAAAAGTTATGGATATCCTGCCGGAGCAGGGGGTGACCAGGGAGCAGCTTCTTGGGGCGGCTTATGCCCTGGAAGCCAAAAGCGAGCATCCCCTGGCAAAAGCTGTGACCTCTTATGCACAGGAACAGGGAATTTCCCTTTCAGAGGTAAAGGATTTTAAAGCGCTTCCAGGAAATGGCCTCACTGCTTCCTGGAACGGGGAAAGCCTTTGGGGCGGAAACTTAAATTTTTTAAGTACCAAGGCCGATGTTTCCCAGCAGGCCCGGGAGCAGGCAATAATGCTGGCAAAAGAGGGTAAGACGCCTCTGTTTTTTGCAAAAGAGGGGCAGTTTATGGGGATTATTGCCGTGGCGGACGCCATGAAGGAAGAAAGTCCCCAGGCCATTGCCCAATTAAAGAACATGGGGATCCGTGTGGTAATGCTTACAGGAGACAATGAGGGGACGGCAGCGGCGATCGGCAGGCAGGCGGGAGTAGATGAAGTGATTGCAGGGGTATTGCCCGACGGCAAGGAGCAAGTGATCCGCAATCTCCAGAAAAAAGGCAAGGTAGCCATGGTAGGAGACGGGATCAACGACGCTCCCGCTCTGACCAGGGCAGATATAGGGATTGCCATTGGGGCAGGTACGGATATTGCTATTGATGCGGCGGATGTGGTGTTAATGAAAAGCAAGCTGTCAGACGTACCGGCTGCCATCCGCTTAAGCCGGGCGGCTTTACAAAATATCCATGAAAATCTGTTTTGGGCGTTCTTTTATAATGTCATCGGCATTCCTTTAGCGGCCGGCGTCTGGATTCCTATCTTCGGCTGGCAGCTAAACCCTATGTTTGGGGCGGCGGCTATGAGCCTTTCCAGCTTTTGTGTGGTTACCAATGCCCTGAGGCTGAATCTGTTGAAGATTCATGATGGCAGAAGGGACAAAAAAATCAAGCAGCAAAATCAAATCAATCAGAAAATGGAGGACAAAACCATGGAAAAAACAATGAAAATCGAAGGAATGATGTGCGGACATTGCGAAGCGGCCGTAAAAAAAGCCCTGGAAGCCCTGGAGGGGGTACAGCAGGCAGTAGTCAGCCACGAAACCGGGACGGCGGTGGTTACCCTGGCAGGAGAGGTTTCTGATGAGACCTTACAGGCGGCTGTGGAAGAGAAGGATTATAAGGTGCTTTCCATCGGATAAAAAAAATTCGATTGGGAAGGATGGATAAAAGCTTTGCACCCGGACAGATTATCTGGTATAATATCGTGAGAATAATTCCACATCAAATGAATGATAAAGTAGAATGAGGAGGAAGGGACAGTGAGATTAGTAACACGTTCTGATTTTGATGGCCTTGTCTGCGGGGCTCTGCTTTTGGAGGCAGGCATCATTGATAACTGGAAATTTGCCCACCCGAAGGATCTTCAGGATGGATTGGTAGAAGTGGGAGAAGATGACTGCCTGGCCAACGTACCTTTTGTAGAAGGCTGCGGTTTGTGGTTTGATCATCATTCCAGCGAACACGAGCGGCTGGAGCTGGAGGGCAAGTACAAAGGAGAGAGCCGTATGACGCCTTCTTGCGCCAGGATTATTTATGAGTATTACGGCGGTGCAGAGCGTTTCCCCCAGTTTGGAGAGATCATGGAAGCGGTAGACCGGGTGGATTCCGGGAACTTGACGCTGGATGAGGTAATGAATCCCCAAGGCTGGATTTTAATTGGATTTTTGATGGATCCCAGGACTGGTCTTGGAAGATGGCGTGAGTTTACCATATCCAATTATCAATTTATGGAGAAATTAATGGAAGCCTGCCGTACCATGAGTACAGAAGAGATTCTTGCCTTGTCGGATGTGCAGGAACGGATAGAGGTATATCAGGAGCAGTCTGCAAAATTCCAGGAGATGGTGAAAGCGCACACTAAAGTGGAAGGAAACCTTATCATTACAGACTTAAGAGGGGTAGATCCCATTTATACCGGTAATCGTTTTATGATTTACAGCATGTATCCAAAGCAAAATATTTCCGCATGGATTGTCAGCGGAAAAGGCGGCCAGGGATGCTCTGCAGCCGTAGGATACAGTGTGTTAAATAAGACCTGCCAGGTAAATGTGGGAAGCCTGATGCTGAAATACAATGGGGGAGGCCATAAGAAGGTGGGAACCTGCCAGTTCAGCGAGGAGCATATGGAGACAGAGCTTCCTAAGATGTTAAAGGAATTGTGTGATCTGGCAAATTAACTTCTAGGAATCTAAGGTGAGAAGAAGGCGGTCCGTTCCCCCACAAGGAGGGGGACGGGGCCTTTTTCATTTTATCAGAGAAGTTCTGGCTAAAGATAGGAGTGTTTTTTCGGGAATTTTTATATGGGTTTTAATTCGCCCTTTTTCAGGCGAAGAATTACGTCGGCCTGTTTGGCCAGGTCATTGGAGTGTGTTACAACGATAACGCACTTCTTTTTTTCATGAGCACATGATTTTAAAATAGTGATAATGGAGGAGGCCGTGTCTTCGTCCAGGTTTCCGGTAGGCTCGTCTGCCAAGATAACCTTTGCATCACAAGCCAGGGAACGGGCGATAGCGACCCGCTGTTGCTGTCCCCCTGAGAGCTTTTTTACATTTCGCTTTGCTTCTTCTTTGGTAAGTCCTAAAGATTCTAGGACAGGCAGGGGCGGCAGGCTGGAAGTTAAGGCCACGTTTTCGGCAGGGGTCATATAATCGATGAGATTATAGCTTTGAAAAATAAAGGATACGTGGCGCTTGCGGTGGTATGCAAGTCCTTGCTTCATGATATCTTCTCCCTGAAATATCACTTGTCCCTGGGTGGGGGAATCCAACCCTCCAAGGAGGGAAAGTAAGGTGGTTTTTCCGCACCCGGAAGGCCCTAAGATGGCATACATGTTTCCAGCCTCAAATTCTGCGGATATATTTCTAAGAACAGTTCTGGTTCCATCGTAGGAATATGTTACGTTACAGACTTTTATGATACACATAGAAGAATCCTCCTTAATCCATTTTCATTAAAATATCATTGGGCTTTTGGCAGACCACAGTCCAAGAGGAAGCAAGAACCGATATAGCGATGAGCAAAATGCCAATCAAGTAAAAAGGCGCCAGGTAGGACGCCTGAACCTCAACATGAAAACCGGCGTTTGCAGCGGCTGCTTTGGATAGAAAAAACGTTCCTGCTTTTTCAGCGGTCAAATAACTTAAGGGGATGGACGAGGTAAATGAAAGAATAGTGACCGCCAAGGTTTCTGTAAAGATTTGGAACAGGATATTAGCTTTGTTTTTGCCAATGGAAAGTAAAATGCCGATTTCCCGTTTCCGCCCTCTGATCCAGATGGTCAAAAGCAGTGTCAGAACGGCAACGCCAACAAGGGAAATGAAAAGTATTGTGGTATGTATTAATTTTTCCAGGGATTCCAAAGGACTTGATACAACGTCGTAGGTTTCTGTATTAATATCCAGTTTTAAGGTTTTATCTTTTAGCTCCGGCAAGGCGGCGATTCTATCATAAACATTTTGAATATTCACAGGATCTTCCACAAAGATGGTCAGCTGGTCATACCCGTCTATTTTGTCTTGGAATAATTCGAAAAGGGTAGCGTAGTCTATATATCCGCAATTTGCCGGGATTTCATCTACCGTCAGGGCGTTCCCCTCTGTTCCCTTTGTACCGTCAAAAATTCCCACGATTTCAAATGAAGTGATGTCCTCAGCGTCCAGAGAGTACATTTGAATCTGATCCCCTACAGACAGATGGTTATAGTCGGCAAGTTCTTTTGAGATTAAACAAGTATGGGAATCTTCCGGCTGAATGTGCCTGCCGTCCACTAATTTGTATTCGCCCCTTTGAAAATGAGCACATTTTTCCGATGATAAGGTTGCAGTATAACTGGATGACTCCCCGTAGGGGGTATAGCTTAAATCAAAGGCGGCGGGCAAGTACTTAAAATCAACCCCTGCCCCGTAATAACTTCCTGTGCCCTCGGAATTGTAGTCCACTACGCCGTCAACCTTTTTGATGGCGTCAACAATGTCCTGGGTAATCAAATCTCCGGTGTAATAATAAGCGGTTCCCCATTGGTTTTGCTCCCCGCCGCCCATATGGCCTTCGGTATCAAGGTTCAGCTCGATTTTCCCGCCGATGGCAGTTTGAACCTGGGCGGTTGATTTCCTTACTCCATCCCGGATTGCGAGGCTTGTAAGCAAAAAAGCTGCAATGAGGGTTAGAACCAGAAATAATATCGCAGTTTTCAGTCGTTGTCTGAAGCAGTAAAGGACTGCTCGTTTCAGAAAGCTCATAGGGTTCTCCTTTCGTGGGCCTGTCCCGTTGGTTGGGAAAGACGAAAAATGACGTTTTCATATGTCTTAACTCATTTTTGATAAAATTTCTTTTGGTTTCAGCCGCAAAATGGTGATGGACGACGCAGCCGTGGAAGCAGTGATGACAAAAAGCTGGCATAAGTAAAGCAGGAATGTATGGATGCTGTTTAATTTCAGATAAGCTTCCGTTGGAATGGAATCTTCGCTTCCCGCTGCTAAGGTGCTGTCATTGAAAAGATGAGGCTGAATTTCCTGGAAAAGCTTCTGGTTCAGGAATCCTGCCACTCCCCAAGAGGCCAGATAGGATAGAAGGAACGCAAAGATGGTAATGCATACTACTTCCAGTAAAAATCCTGCCATAATCTCCTTTTTTGGGATTCCCACTGCAAGCAAAATGCCTGCTTCGTGCATTCTGCCATGCATACCTATGGTTATTAGCAGTGTTAAAACGGCGGCGCTTACAATGGATACAAGGATCAGCAGTATTTTTACCAGATCCCCCAGGGAAGACAGCCGGCTGGCTATTTTGGAATATTGGAAGTCGTTGGTACGGATAAAATGAGTGGACCAGTCGATGGACGGTAAGGCCTTCACCTTCTCAGTGATATGCTCCATGCTTGTGGGGTCAGTAAGGTAAAAGCCAACTTCTCCGGTATAAATACCTGTCTCGCTTTCTTGAAGCTGGTGCAGGACGTCAAGGCTGGCATATATTTCATTTTCAGCCAGGCCCGCGGTAGGTTTTATGGAAGCGTCCCGGGTGTGTAATTGATAAATTCCGGATATTTCCACTTGGACGTAGGCAGTTTTTACAGGAATTTCATCTGTGTATGCACCGTTGGATTCCTGAAGGCCTGCATGGGTCAATGTGACCAGATCCCCAACAGACAAGGAATTTTCTTCGGCTAATGGCTGACTGATGAGAATTTTTTTCGTATCCTCTTCTGTGATATGTGTTCCCTCTGTCAAAACTGCTGTTTCATTTGCAAAATCAGGGGCCAGTGCAGAAAACCGAAGGGCCGTCACCTTTCCCATATTGTTTTCTTCTGTGTGCTTATCACCGGGGATAAATTGGATATTGCCGCTTTTTGCAAATCCGTAATTGATGGGATTACAATATTTGATTTCCCCTGTTTTAATAATCGCATCAATGTCTTTTTGGGTGATATGAAGCTTAGGCTCAGTCACTTCTGTTTCACCGTTTTCATTCATGGTCACTTGGGTGCTTGCTCTTAGATAAAAAGCGGCCCCAATAGAAGTCCGGATATCTCTGGACAGAAGCTTTGAGGCGTTTAAAACCCGAAAACAGGAAATGAGAAAAACTGCTACTATAAATATCACCAAAAACAAACCGGCAGTTTTTCCTTTTTTGCGCCGTATATAAGCAAAGGCTCTCTGGGTAACTGTCATCTGTGTGATTCCTCTCCTTTCTTGCATGAGCTGCGGGGCGCCCTATTGAAATAGGATACGCCCGTTCTATTTGTTTTTGGTTTGTATTTTATCAGATTTTTGATAGACAGACGGGGGTTTTTGATAGAAACTTGCGGTACAAGATTTTTCGGAAAAAAAAAGGAAAAAAGCTACTCCCTTTGGAGTGTTTTTCATCAGATAGTCCATGTTGTGCAAATCAAGGATCGTTTTTACAATATATAGTCCCAACCCGCTTCCTCCCGTGGCCTTATTTCTAGATTTGTCCGCCCGGTAAAAAGGCGTGAATATATGAGACAGGTCATCCTGGGGAATGGTAACGCCGGTGTTTTCAATCACAAGCGCCATACCTTTTTCCCAGGGCTGTAAGGAAATAAAGACTTCTTCCCCGGAGGGAGAATGGCGGATGGCATTCCCTATGATATTGGATAAGGCTTTCCGCCAAAGATTGGGCTGGACGGACAGCACGATATCCCTGGAGATTTTTTGGTGTATCTGAATATGCTTATCCTGTGCAAGAGGCAAGAGCGCCTGTATGGTATCCAAGGTGGATGTCAGCAATGAAACCTCCTGCAGGGATTCCTGTAAGGGGATACGTTCCATTTTGGATATGGCAGTGATTTCTTTGACAAGATATTCCATGTTCTCTGCTGCTTGTAATGCTTCCGGCAGATATTTTTCATGATTCTTATAATCTCCATATCCTAGCATCATATTTTCAATTTGCCCCTTTAAGATGGTCAGGGGAGTTTTCAGTTCATGGGATGCTGCAGCAAAAAAGTTTCTGCGCTGTATTTCCAACGCTTTACATTGGTCCATGTCGGCGGCTAGCTGCTGATTGGCGTTTTTTAATGCTTCCATAGTTTTTTGCAGACGGCTTGCCATGGTATTTAAGCTGGATGCAAGTACTCCAATCTCATCCTGGCTATTGATTTCCCAGTTCCAGGTCATATCGAAAGACGTCATACGTTTCGAAATCTGGCTGAGGGTTGCAATGGGCGTAACAATTACCTTGCTGCAAATATAAGCGCTGAAAAATGACAGCAGAGTAATGATTCCAAGGACAGGGGGCAAGAAGCGAAGCATAAGGCCAAAAATCATATCGGCGGTTTGAGAAATGGAAGACACGATTAAGACGCGTTCTGCTTCTTCCCCTAAAAAAGTGACGGTAGTTGCAATGCTGGAAGTTGCAGCCGTTACATCCTCTGTTATAATTTCTCCGAAATTTAACATTTCCTCTTTGCCGCTAAGGGTTATGGCTACGTTATTTTGGATACAAAAATTATAGATTTCCTTGGCCGCGTCCTGATAATGAAGCTTTTCTAATTTGGAAACCAGGATTTCTGTATTGTCATTCAGCTTTTTGTCATACGTAATCTGATATTGTTTTGGCAGGACCGTTAATACAATTCCGTAAATCAGTACACTGCAGATCGTAAGGACTGAGAATACCCATAAAAATACTTTTATGCTTAAACTGTTTTTAATTTTCTTTCGCAATTTTGTATCCTACTCCTCTGACGGTTTCAATATAATTTACATTTAATTTTTTTCGCAGGTTCATAATGTGAAAATTTACGCCTTTTTCATCTCCTGGAAAGTCGTATCCCCAGATGAGATTCAGGAAATCATTCCTTGTAAAAACCCGACCTTTGCTTTTTAAGAGCAGTAGAAGGATTTCAAATTCCAAGTAGGTAAGGGGGATTTCCCTTCCGGAAACATATACCTGCCGTCCTGCTTCATGTAATGTAAGCTCTTTGTAGTGGATCATGTCCGTCATGGTGGGCGAGGACGTCCGGCGTAAAAGCGCTTCTACCCGTTTTAAAACCAGCTTTATGGAAAAGGGCTTTGTGATATAATCATCCGCCAGCTTATCAAATCCTTTGATTTGGTCGTCTTCGGTATCGAGGGCAGTTAAAAGGATAATGGGAATTTGTGATTCCTGCCGTATCATTTCACATACGGTATAGCCGTCGATCTTGGGCAGCATAATATCTAATAAAATAAGGTCAAAATCTTGTTTGTGAAATGCATAAACGCCCTCTAATCCGTCGGACGCTCCAGTAACTTCGTATCCTGCAAAGATCAGGGGTTCTGCTATTATTTTCTGGATTGCCGCTTCGTCCTCAATAATTAAAATTTTCTTACTCATAGTGAAACCTCCAAATCCATGATACCAGATGTTGATTCGTTTTTGGTTAGTTCTGTGAGATTTCTAAATTTTTATGCATGATGGTTCGTTACGGGTATTTCAATCTGAACAAGCGCATCCTCCATTTTCTCGATTACGTTTTCGTTGATAATGATTTCATAAGAAAATCCCGATAGTGTAAGATTATGCTTCGCAGCAAAATCAAATATTTTTTGATAGCACACCACAGAGTTTTTCCCAGACTCTTTGTAAAAAGCCCGTAGGTATTCTCCGGCAGGCTGTATGTGCAGGCCGGCTTTTTTTATGGGAAATGGAATCTCAATAAACATTTTTGAGTAATTTTCAAACGCACCCTGATACAGGTTTTCCACAGAAATCATTGTTCCATAAGAAGCGTCGTGCAGACGGCGCAGCTGATATTTTTTGGTTTCATTTGTGATTAGCTCTACCAGCTTATCAAACGAGGTGTTCTGGCTGACGTCTACGGTAACCAGACTGCGTTCTTTTTTCTTGACAATACTGATTTGGGACAAATCCATGGTCAGCAAGGTGGACATATTTTGGCGGTGATACATCAAGGTTTTCCGAACTGCTTTCAGATGTGCCAAATTCTTGTCTAAATCCTCTATTTTTTCCTGCAAAAGCTGTTTCATGCTGGCGGCGGAGCGATTTTGCATAAATGCCTGAATTTCATGAATGGGCACATCCAACTCCCGCAGCAGCAAAATGGTCTCTAAGATAGAGCTTTGATAATAACTGTAATACCTGTATCCGTTTTGGGGATGGATAACCGCTGGATGAAACAGGCCAATTTCATCATACCACATCAAGGTTTTTTTATTGATGCCATGAAGGGCCGCAAATTGCCCGATGGTGAGTAGTTTACTTTTTTTCTCCATTTTTTACACCTCTCGACTGTACTGTTACTGTACGGATCATTATATGGCATGTATTGGAAAAACACAAGGAGATTGTGTGCGTTCGTATTATGTGTTTATGCCAAAGAGGTTGGCAGGGCGGGTTCCCGGCGGCTCATGCGGCATTTTACGCAGGATGGCCGAAGGCATGGGCGGCTTTTACGATGGCGAAGGATGTATTATTTGAATGCAGGACTATGACCCAAACTTACTTTAGTGATTCCGACAATCAATATCCCAATAAGCGCAACAGTATCTACAAGTAATACAGCAACTACATTTTCTATCAATCCATATATAAACATGATAGAAAATACCTCTACTGACAGAGCAATAAAACATAAATAGTTTGACAAATATTCTGTGATAAGTTCTCCGTAGATATAGTTCATTAAAAATCTCACATAGATAACGGGTCTTAACAAAATACGGATACAGATACAAGCGAATGGATATGCAAAAATAAACTTCTTATCTACAACTGAAGTTACCCTCAGTGGACAAGGGGACACACGGTTTTGCACCACAGATATACGAATATGAACCGTTAAATTTTGGCCACGGTCGGACACTAAGCATTGTTACAGTTC
>CAMNQH010000044.1 GCA_946549035.1 uncultured Lachnospiraceae bacterium
ACCGGGGCTACCGTATATGTTCCTTTGTTTGTGGAACAGGAAGATGTAATTAAGATTGATACCAGGACAGGAGAATATTTGTCCAGAGTGTAGAAAGAAAATTAAGCGAAAGCGGGAACAGCCGTTGCTTGCGGTTGTTCCTGCTTTTCTTCTTTTGACTCATGTTACGTTTTTCTTGAAAAAGCATTCGTATAATGCTAAAATAGAAACATTAAGGGGAAATTAGAGCAGTAAAAATCCGGAGGGCATGTAGATATGGCCAATATGTTTGTAAAAAGACAGGACTTACGAAAGAAACAGCTTACGGATAGAGAAAGGATTCAAGAGGACGTGAAGAAGGAAGATTTTCTAATCAGACAGATCGACGAGTTTAAAGATAAAGCGAAGCAGCTGCAGCAGCTTTTGGATGCAAAGGAAAGCAGGGTACAGGAGCTGCAGGGAATTGTGGAAGAAAGAGAGAAAAGAGCCAGAGGGCTGCAGGAGATTTTAAAAGAAAAACAGTTGGAAGTGGATAATATCACCAAAGGTGTGGAAGGCTATGCTAATCAGATTGCAAGAGAATTGGCAGGCCGTATTGAACAGCTGGAAGATCAAATCAAAGAGCAGGCTTTAAAAGAACAAGAACTGCTGGCGGAATGTACAGATTCTGTCAAAACGCTGTCGGAAGAGCTTGCGACCAGGCAGGAGGAATATTTCTCCGGGCAGGCGGCTAAGCTGGACGAGCTTTACTCCGGCGTTTCTGATATGCAAAAAGAATTATCTGAGAAGATTCATACGGAAAATGTAAAATGTTACCGGAATGTGCAGTCATCCCTGGATGAGCTGAAGGGGCAGCAAAGCCAGGAAGAAAAAAGAGAGGAAAGCGGGTCCGTCAAAGGCCTGTTGAAGGCGGCCATTGTGATTGGAGCAGTGAACCTGGTTGCTCTGGGAGGATTTATTCTGTATGAACTTGGAGTCTTTCGCATGTTTTTCTAAAATATAAGCAAAGGGGCGTATAACGATTTGGAACAGGAAAAAAAAGTTTGGGTATTAGGACATAAAAATCCGGATACGGATTCCATCTGCGCGGCTATTGCCTACGCAGATTTGAAAAACAAGACAGAAGACGGCTGCTATGAAAGCAAGCGGGCCGGTCAGTTAAATGAAGAAACTAAATACGTTCTGGATTATTTCGGGGTGCCGGCGCCGGGCTTTGTACCGGATGTAGGAGCCCAGGTGAAGGACATCGAGATGCGTAAGACGGCGGGAGTGGACAGTCACATTTCCATGAAGAAGGCATGGGAATTGATGAAAGAAGAGAATGTAGTGACGCTTCCGGTGACCAAGGAGGACGGAGGGCTGGACGGCCTGATTATCACCGGAGATATTGCCACTTCTTACATGGATGTGTATGACAATGAGATTTTGGCCAGGGCCAGAACGCAATATAAAAATATTATTGAGACTTTGGAAGGGACTTTGCTGGAAGGCAATGAACACGCCTATTTTACCAAAGGCAAGGTAGTGGTGGCGGCGGCCAGCCCTGAGATGATGGAAGAACATATTACAGACGATGATCTGGTGATTTTGGGGAACCGGTACGAGGTGCAGCTTTGCGCCCTGGAACTGAATGCAAGCTGTATCATTGTCTGCGCCGGGGCAAAAGTATCCCAGACCATCCAAAAGATGGCCAGGGAACGAGGCTGCGCGCTGATTGTCACCCCCTTTGAGACCTTTACGGTGGCGCGGCTGATTAACCAGAGTATGCCGATTAAATATTTTATGCGCCGGGAGCATTTGGTTACCTTTGGAACGGAGGATTACGTAGAGGATATCAAAGAGATTATGTCCAAAGAACGTCATCGTGATTTTCCGATTTTGGATGAAAACGGTAAATATGTGGGAATGATTTCCAGGCGGAACTTGTTAAATATGAAAAAGAAACAAGTAATTTTAGTGGATCACAATGAGAAATCCCAGGCTGTAGACGGAATTGGCGGCGCGGAGATCTTAGAGATTATCGACCACCACAGGCTGGGGAGTCTGGAGACGATTTCTCCGGTATTTTTCAGGAATCAGCCGTTGGGATGTACTTCCACCATTATTTATCAGATGTATCAGGAAAAGGGGATTGAGATTCCCCAAAAGATTGCCGGGCTTTTGTGCTCCGCAATTATTTCAGACACATTGATGTTCCGTTCTCCTACTTGTACCCCGGTAGACCGGATGGCGGCGGAAGCATTGGCCGCGATTGCAAAGATCCATATCGAAGAGCTGGCCAAGAATATGTTCCAGGCGGGAAGTGATTTTAAGAGCAAATCCCCGGAAGAAATTTTTTATCAGGATTTTAAGACATTTTTTATTGCAGACCTGGAATTTGGCGTGGGTCAAATTAGCGCTATGAGCCAGGATGAGCTTGAAGAAGTGAAAGAAAAACTGACGCCGTATTTGGACACGGTACTTAGTGAGCGTAAGTTGAATATGGTATATGTAATGCTGACGAATATCCTGGAAGAGAGCACATGGCTGATTTACCAGGGTGGGACGGCCCGCCAGATTGCGGAACGGGCGTTTCATGTTCATCAGCCGGAGGGAGGAGACAGCCTTTTGCTTCGGGGCGTAGTTTCCAGGAAAAAACAGTTTATTCCTTCCATAATGGCGGCAATGCAGGAGGAGTAGTATGGGAAAGCAATACTGGAAGCCCGGGAATATGCTGTATCCTCTGCCGGTGGTGATGGCAAGCTGCGCCAGAGCAGGGGAGAGGCCTAATATTATTACACTGGCTTGGGCGGGAACGATATGCTCCGACCCGGCTATGGTATCCATTTCGGTGCGAAAAGAGCGGTATTCTCATGATATTATTCAAGATACCCAGGAGTTCGTACTGAATCTTGTAACGGAGAAGCTTGTCTTTGCTACGGATTTCTGCGGTGTGAAATCCGGCAGGGACGTTGACAAATTTCAGCAGATGCATCTGACGCCTCTGCCCAGTGTGCATATTGAGGCTCCCGGAATCAAAGAGAGTCCGGTAAACCTGGAATGCAGGGTAAAGGATGTGATCCCCTTAGGCTCCCACGATATGTTTCTGGGAGAAGTCGTGGGGGTTACGGCGGAGGATGCTTTCATGGATCAGAACGGCAAGTTTCAGCTAAACAGCACAGGGCTTGTAACGTATTCTCATGGAGAATATTTTACTCTGGGAAAGAAGCTTGGGAAGTTCGGTTATTCTGTGAAAAAAAGAAAATAGGGAAGGCAGGTATGTGAAATGACAGACGAGATCAGGAAAAAAATGGAAGACCAGGGAATGGATGTAAAGGGCGCCCTGGGACGTATGATGGGAAACGAGACGCTTTTCGTACGTATTATGAAGAAATTCCTGGACGACAAAAGCTATGATAAGTTAAAGGAGGCTCTGGAGGCAAAAGATTACGACGCAGCCTTTGAAGGAGCCCATGCCTTAAAAGGCGTAGCCGGAAATCTGGGATTGAATCCCTTGATGGAAGCAGATATTGTGATTTTGGAGAAGCTTCGTCATAAAGAGACGGCGGGTCTGGATGAGGATTTTAAGAAGGTGGAAGCGCTTTATCAGGAAACCTGTGAGATTTTGAAAGAATTATAAAAAATAAACAAAAATTCAGGGAAAAGCCATTGGAAATAAGCGGTAAATTATGCAAAATGAGTAAAAACCGCAAAAGATTCTTTGGAAGAACAGTCAATGAAATCTTGTCTTTGATATGGTATAATAAGGGTCGAACAGCAATTAGGAAAGAAGGTGCTGCCATGAAGATTCGAAACATCAGGGACGTAGATCAGTTTTTGAAGGTGGTGGAAAGCTGCAAAGGCAGTGTAGAGCTGGTAACAGGAGAGGGCGACAGGCTAAACCTGAAATCTAAGCTTTGCCAATATATTTCCCTGGCAACTATTTTTTCAAACAGTGAGAAGATTCCCAATCTGGAGATTATTGCTTCGGAGACGGAAGACAGAGATAAGCTGTTACATTTTATGGAGAACGGCTGATATAACAGGAGGACGCGATATTGAAGAAAGTAGCAGTGATGACAGACAGCAACAGTGGGTTTACAAGACAGCAGGCCCAGGAAGCCGGGATTTTTGTATTGCCCATGCCGTTTTTCATCAACGGGGAGACTTATTTTGAAGATATTGATTTGACCCAGGAGCAGTTTTATGAGAAGCTGGAAGGCAATGCAGAGATTTCCACTTCTATGCCTGCCGTGGGCGATGTGACGGATCTTTGGGATAAGCTTTTAAAAGAGTATGAGGAAGTAGTGCATATTCCAATGTCCAGCGGCCTTAGCGGCTCCTGCGAAGCAGCCCATATGCTGGCTCAGGATTATGAGGGCAGGGTTCAGGTGGTAAATAACCAGAGAATATCCATTACCCAGAAGCAGTCTGTTCTGGACGCCAAGGTATTGGCGGACCGGGGGAAGAACGCATTGGAGATTAAGGAGTATCTGGAGGAGACAAAGCTGGAATCCAGTATTTATATTATGCTGGATACCTTGTATTATCTGAAAAAGGGCGGACGGATTACGCCTGCGGCTGCGGCTCTTGGAACCTTGCTGCGGTTAAAGCCGGTGCTTCAGATTCAGGGGGATAAGCTGGACGCCTTCGCAAAGGCAAGAACTTCTAAGCAAGGAAAAAATATTATGCTGGACGCCATCAAAAATGACTTTGCCAATCGGTTCCAGGATCCGGAAGGGAAGAATATGAGGCTTGGAATTGCCTATACCAAGGATCTGGATGCGGCAAACGAGTGGAAGAAGGAGGTTTTGGCTGCTTTTCCAAATCATGAGATTCAGATGGATCCCCTTTCTTTGAGCGTCGCTTGTCATATTGGACCTGGAGCGTTGGCTGTGACCTGCTGCAGGAATCTGCCTGAGACGATTTGATTTGCTTTTATAAAAGAAACTTAAAAATCCTTGCAAAGCTTGTAGTGATTGGGCTTTGCAAGGATTTTTTGCAGTGAGTTCTATAAAGACAAAAGAAGGTGTTTTTAATAGCCATATTTTTTTTGCTGTGTTTTTAAAAAGGCTGCAGTTACCAGTGCAGCCAAAATTTCCGCTGCCACGACAGACGCCCATATACCGTCTACCTTCCAGAACAGCGGAAATATTAAAACGGCTGTAATCTGGAATACGAAAGTTCTTAGAAAGGATATGGCTGCCGATACCAATCCGTTGTTGAGAGCCGTAAAGAAGGAAGAGCCAAAGATTCCAAATCCAGAAAAAAGAAAGGAAAGGGAAAATATGGAAAATGCCCTCAGGGTTAGGAGAAGAAGTCCTTGGTCGTATCCTGTGAAAATATAGGAAAGAGGCCTTGCTAACGTATAAGATGCCGCCAACATAAACACTGCAAATATGACAATTAGCCGGAGAGACTTTCGCAGCAAGCCTTTCAATTCGACTTTATTCTGTCCGCCGTAATGATATCCCACAATGGGAGCCGTTCCCACGGAGTAGCCGAGAAATACTGCTTGAAATATCAGGCTGACATACATAAGAACTCCGTAAGCCGCAATACCGTCTTCTCCGGCATATTTCAAAAGCTGGCTGTTATAAAGCATATTGACCACGGACATGGAGATATTGTTTGTCAGCTCCGAAGAACCGTTGATACAAGCTTTTGCCAGGGAGCTTTTGTCAAATTGTGTGCCGCCCAGACGCAGCAGGCTGGTATTGGGAAGGGCAAAATATACAAGGGGGATAAAGCCGCCCACAAATTGGCTGATTGCCGTGGCTGCTGCTGCCCCCACAAGTCCCCAGTGGAAGAAGGCTACAAAGACAGCGTCCAAAAAAATGTTGGTAAGGCCTGCCGCAATCGTTACATATAGTCCGATGGCAGGTTTTCCCCCGGTGGCAAACAGGCATTGGAATTCATACTGTAGGATAAAAGCAGGAATTGCCAGTAAAATAATGCGGCCGTATGTAATGCTGTCAGCCAGGAGAACTCCTTGTGCGCCTAAGGCTTCTGCCAGGGGAGCAAGCAGTAACTGTCCGAAAACTGCCAGGATGATGCCGCAGATGATGGAAGTATAGACAATCAAGGAAAAAAGGCGGTTTGCATGTTCCGGTTTTCCTTCTCCTAGGGTCTTGGAGATCAGCGCGCCTCCCCCGGTTCCGAACATGAAGCCCAGTGAGCCCAGAATCATGAGAAAGGGCGTGATAAAATTGACGGCTGTAAAGGGAGTTTTTCCCACAAAGTTTGATACAAAAAATCCATCTACTACTCCGTAAATAGAGGTAAATATCAACATAATGATTGCTGGAAACGTAAAACGAAGCAGTTTTTTATAAGTAAAATGATCCGATAACTGAATGTTCATGATGTTTCCTCTCCCATTTCTTCCGTTTTTTTCTTAAATTCTGTCAGGAACCGTTCTGTAAGTTCCAGATAGCTTTTGACATCCTCTTTCGTCCAGGACATTAAAATATCATTTTCGGCTTCTATCATTTTAAGGGCAGTACGTTGGGCGAAAGCTTTTCCTTTTTCTGTAAGACAGACATTTTTGTTTTTTCCTTCCGCAGGTTCCAGATAAACGATGCCCTCCGACTCCAGCTTTCGGATGGAAGAGTTTGCGGTTTGTTTGCTGAGCCCAGAGAGACGGCATATCTTTTGCAGCAGACAACGGTCCTTTTCTCCCTGATCGCAGATGGCATAGATGATTTTCATAGCGCTGTCAGATATATGAAGCTTTACGGACATTTCATGGTATGCAGCTTCTAGCTCTCCGATCAGATAATTGTAGCGTTTCATTTCTTTTGAAATAGTAGTATTCATTTGGCACCTCCAGTATATATGGCTCTTGCGTAGTATGAAATCGTACCAATGAATTATAGTATGATTTCATACCTTTGTCAAGACATTCTGCATGAGGGGATGTATCGTAGATAAAAAAAGACCAGGATGCAGGAATCCGTTTCCATACACCCTGGAAGAATTATTCCATTGGAACACTTTTTTTGATTTTGCGTTTCCATAGAAGATAAGTAATCAGCAGCGGAATGCCTGCGCCCAGCCAGGCCGCGGGACTTGCAAAGCATACGGACCAAAATCCGGCGGGCTTTAGAAAAAGCATGACAATGCCGATGCGGCAAACCATCTCAAACAGGCCGCTGATCATGGGCATAAATCCCAAATCCAGCCCCTGGAGAGCGTTGCGATAAAAATAAACCATTACCAGGGGGATATAGAAGCAGGAGATGGTATTCAAATATTGTCTGGCATAAGCCATCACCGCCTCTGTGGGAGCGGATAAGAACCATCCCACAATGAAATTTCCCAGAAGGACGGAAACCATGGCTGCAAACAGGGCGGTTCCCAGTGCAAGGAAGGCCCCTTTTTTCATACCGTCAAAAATTCGGCGGTACTTTCCGGCCCCCAGGTTCTGGCCGCAGTAGGTGGCAATGGTGGTGCCTAAGGTAATCATCGGCTGACTGGAAAGCTGCTCCACTTTGGAGGCGGCAGTGTAAGCGGCAACAACGCTGGAGCCGAAAACATTGACCGCACTTTGCAGGATCATAACGCCCACGGCGGTTACAGAGTAATTGACGGCCATAGGAATTCCAATGGACAATAGCTCCCGGCAGCTTTTAAAATCCAGATAAAAATCCTCCTTCTGGATTTTTAAGATATCAAATTTTCGGAACATATACAAAAAGCAAAGGGCGGCGGCAACGGTTTGCGCGATGACAGTAGCCAGGGCCGCCCCTGCAGGTCCCATATGAAGAGAGACAATAAAAAATAAGTCCAGCACCACATTCAGCACAGAGGAGACAATGAGAAAATATAAGGGTGTTTTGCTGTCTCCTACGCCCCTTAAAATAGCGGAAGAAATATTGAAGAACATGGTAGCGCCCAGCCCCGCGTAGATAATCACAATATAGCTGTTGGCCATGGCAAAAATGTTTTCCGGCGTCTTCATAAACAAAAGCAGCATTTTGGAACAGGCTAGTGTGAGTATTGTCATAACAACGGAAATAAGAAGTCCCAGAATCAGGGAAACGGCAACGTAGTGCTTTAAGCGTTTTTCATCCTTGGCGCCGAAGGCATGGGAGACCATGACCCCAAAGCCCTGGGCGATACCGGTGGCAAAGCCCAGAACTAAAAATACGATGGAGCCCGTGGAGCCTACGGCCGCCAGAGCCTCTTCCCCCAGAAACCGTCCTACAATAATCGTGTCCACCATATTATAAAATTGTTGAAATAAATTCCCAAACAGAACAGGAATGGAAAACAATAAAATAAGCTTTAAAGGATTTCCAGATGTCATGTCTTTCGTCAAAGTAAAGTCTCCTTTCAAAAACGATATCGTTAAGATTGAATGCGGGGCAGATTCCAATGGTAATGGGCCGCCAGAAGCCGGATTAAAATAACGCTGGCCGCACTGATCAGCATGGCCGCCTGTTCTTTTAGTATGCCCGATAAGAACAGATAAAGAACGGCTCCTGCCAGAGAAGCGCAGGCGTATACGTGTTTTACAAATACGAAGGGGGTGGCGCCCGCCATCACGTCTCGGAGCATCCCTCCGCCGATGCCTGTAACTACCCCTACGAAAATCAGTAAAAATGTGTTGGGGTCGTCGAACACGGACATAGCGGTGCGAATGCCGGTAATGGTAAAAATTCCAAGTCCGATAGCATCTAAGGTATTCATGGCCTGTTCATAGGATTCCAGAAAGCGGCTCCCAAGAAGCTCTTTTTTCCAGAAAATTAGAGCAAACAGAAAGCAGGACGTGATGGTTGCCGCTCCTGCGTAGGAGACATTCTGAAACATCCGGGGCGGATGGATGCCAAGAATCAGATCCCGGATGCAGCCGCCTCCCACGGCGGTAGTAATGCCCAGCACCAATACGCCGAAAATGTCCATATTCCTGCGGATACCTACTAATGCTCCTGAGGAAGCAAAAGCAATGGTGCCGATGATTTCCAGAAGGAAAATAAATGTAGTATATTCCATAAATGAATCTCCCCCAAAGGATCTTTTGTTAAGCCATAACGGCGTGATTGAAACAGTAACTAAGTATACAATATTGCAGAGAGAAAAACAATCTTTTTTGTTGTAAGTACGACAAAAAAAACTTATAATGAGTTAGGTAGATAAAAAACTCTGATAAGAGAGAAAATATTTTTAGAATGCGCTTTTTTATGACAGGAGGATTTGTATGAAGGATACAACAAGGCGGGGATGGAAAACCTTTGGATGGCTGTGCCTTAGCGCCGTTCCTATGATCAGTTACCTGATTCTTATGATGGCGGTTACTGTAGGAATCTATGGGATACTGACAGTTTTTGCACTGGCCCGGGGAGAGACGGATATCACCGGATATCTCTTGGGATATGCCATGCACTGCGGCATTGCTTATGCGGCGGTGGGGCTTTTGGGATATGGGCTGTGGTACTATTTTGGATGTAAGAAAAAGCGGCTGCTTCCCCCGCAAGGAGTTCTTTCCATAAAAAATATCCTAGCGGTTTTTGCGGCGGCTTTTGGAGCAAACTGCGTGATTTCCTGGCTGCTGACATTGACGCAGATGCTTTTGCCGGATATAATGGAAAATTATTCTGAAATGATGGAGCAGGCAGGCATAGGGAATGTGACAGTGGCAATGATTTTATATGTGGTGATTTTAGGCCCCATATTAGAAGAACTGATTTTTCGCGGATTGACTTTTTACTATGCAAAGAAGTGCACCAAACGGTTTTGGCTTGCCAATGTGCTTCAGGCCGTCTTTTTTGGAATCATGCATGGAAATCTGGTTCAGGGAACGTATGCGTTTTTCCTGGGACTGTTTCTGGGATGGGTGTATGAGAGGTTTCAGTCTCTGTACGCTACCATGTGGATGCATATTGTATTCAACTTTCTCGGTTCCGGGATATTGAACGTTATTATTGGAGAGGATGTTTCCCTTCTCTTCCAGATTGTCTGGAATGTATTGGGAGTGGCCCTGCTTGCGGCAGGTACTTTGGCGATTTGGAAAAAAGAAGGCGAACAGGCGTAGAGGCGATGGGAGCATAAGATGGAGTATAATAATATACACAAGGGAATCTTTGTATCCAGGCCCAACCGTTTTATCGCCATGGTAGAAATCAATGGAGTGTTAGAAAGATGCCATGTGAAGAACACGGGAAGATGCCGTGAACTTCTGATTCCCGGGGCTTTCGTGTATCTGGAGCGAAGCAGCCGGTCCGGCCGGAAGACATTATATGATTTAATCGGGGTGGAGAAAGGAAGCAACTATATCAATATGGATTCTCAGGCTCCCAATAAGGTTGTAGCGGAATGGTTGAAGGAGCAGAACTGGGAATCCCTCCGGGGAGAATACACCTATGGGGCTTCCAGACTGGATTTTTATATGGAACAGGAAGGACGCCGCCGGCTTTTGGAAGTGAAAGGCGTTACATTAGAAGAACAGGGAATCGCCAAATTTCCCGATGCGCCTACTTTGCGGGGCGTGAAACATCTGGAAGAATTGATTCGGGCCAGGAGCGAGGGATATGAGGCGGCAGTGCTATTTGTGATACAGATGAAAGGCGTCTGGTGCTTTCAACCAAACGACGTTACACATCCGGCGTTTGGGGAGGCTCTGCGCAGAGCTTCCCGGGCAGGAGTGGAGATTTTGGCTTACGACTGTGAAGCCCGGCCTCAATCCTTAAGGATAGACGAGCCGGTACCGGTGTATCTTTAAGGATAGACGAGCCGGTACCAGTGTATCTTTAAGGATAGACAAGCTGGTGCAGGAATATAGAAGGAGATGAAATGTTACAGGACTTTTCACTTGAAATGATCATCGAACCATTGTTAGCCTGGTTTCAAAACCATGCCAGGGTGCTTCCCTGGAGAGAGGAACCCACCCCTTACCGGGTATGGGTGTCGGAAATCATGCTTCAGCAAACCAGGGTGGAGGCGGTGAAACCATATTTCGAACGTTTTACAAGAGCGCTGCCGGATGTGAAGGCTTTGGCGGATTGTGAAGAAGAGGTTCTTTTAAAGCTTTGGGAGGGACTGGGCTATTACAATCGTGTCCGCAATATGCAGACGGCGGCGAAGACCATTGTGGATGAATACGAGGGACAAATTCCGGCGGATTATGGCTCTCTTTTAAAGTTAAAGGGAATTGGCCATTATACTGCCGGGGCGATCGCCTCGATAGCATATCAGATTCCGGTACCTGCGGTGGACGGGAATGTGCTGCGTGTCATTTCCCGGGTCAGCGGGGATACATCGGATATTATGAAACAGTCGGTGCGGACGGCTATGGAGGAAGCGCTGCAAAAGGTGATGCCAAAAGACCGGGCCGGAGCGTTTAATCAGGCCCTGATGGAGTTAGGAGCTACCGTCTGTGTTCCCAACGGCGCGCCTCTTTGCGGAGAATGTCCCTGGAATGAATTTTGCAGAGCCGGCCTGGAAGAGAGCTGGAGCCGGATTCCGGTAAAAAGCAAGGCAAAGCCAAGGAAAATAGAAGAGCGCACGGTATTTGTGATACGCATTGGAGAAAAGGTGGCGTTAAACAAACGCCCAAAGAAGGGACTTTTGGCAGGGCTGTATGAGTTTCCTAACGTGAAGGGGCATTTATCCAAGGAGGAAGCTTTGGAGTGGGCAAAAGAGCATGGGATTGCCCCTATCCGGATTCAGCCCTTAGAGGAGGCGAAACATATTTTTTCCCATGTGGAATGGAGAATGGCAGCCTACGCCATCCGGGTGGATGAATTAGAGCCCCAGGAACATGGACTGCTGTTTGTGGAAGTAGAAGAGACGGAGGAAAAGTACCCCATACCGGCTGCGTTTATGGCTTATACCAAATATATGCATATCCGGCTGGGGAACGAGCGGTTTTTGCAGGAAGAACCCTAATAAAAGAAAAGGGCTTGCTATACCCATTCCGCTTTTAGAAACCGGTCGTGAATGGTTACCTGAGGATTTGTGCCCAAGGAAGACAGATGCTCCTTTGTAATCATGCCGCCGGCCATGGCCTGATGTCCGCCGCCGCTTCCGACGCCGGAGAGGGCTCTGGTAATCAGCTGTCCTGCGTGGATATCGGTGCGTTCATTGCGGACAGAAAATCGGATGCCGTCGATGTTGTCTGCATAGGTGACGGCGATTTCCACCACGTCTAAGGTCAGGATAAAGTCGGAGATAATGGCAATAAGGGCAGGGGTGCAGTTAAAAGGGATATAAGCAAAGGCCATGGTACCGAAAATTTTGATATTTTGGATTGCGGCGCCGTACGCCCTTAAATCATCGTATTCTAAGGTATTGGTGTACATACTTTTCACAAGGCTCCAGTCGGCGTAGTCAAAAAGATAATTGAACATATCCGTGTCCAGCTTTGTGGTGCCCCTGGTAAAATCAGCCGTATCCATTTTGATGCCGTAAGCTAAGGCGGAGGCTGCGGCGGGAGAAATGGGTGTATTGGTAACGCGAAAATAAGAAGCGATGATACTGGCGCAGGCTCCAGTGAGCCGTAGATCGGAATATGCATACGCATAATTTTTATATACCGGATGGTGGTCAATACAGGCTACTTTCCTTCCGACAAAATCTGTTACGTTGGAGTTTAGCTTTTGGGAATCCACCAGTACAATATAATCCTCTGGAACCATGTTAGAAATATCGGTTCCGGGCTGCATGGTGATGCCAAAGGAATCCAGCATTTTCCGGGAACTTAGCCGGTCGATGCGCCCGTCGTAACAGAGGGTAGAGGGAATATCGTAATATAATAGGAACTCCTGAAGAGCGAAGGCGCTGGAAATAGCGTCCGGGTCAGGAAAATTATGGGTCTGAATATAGACAGTATGATGTTTTAAAAGATGAATTAATTCTTTTGGCTTCATAATAATGATCCTCCTGTGGGACGGCAACGAGATTGTTTCTATATAAATGCTAACATATAGATGGAAAAATTGGAAGGGAAATAGGGCGGAAAGAATGGAAAAATGGGTAGTGACAGCAAAGAAAGCGGATTTTAAGGCGTTGGGGGAGCGTTTTTTGATTGATCCGGTGGTGGCCAGGATTATTAGAAATCGGGACGTGGTTGGCGTCGAAGCAATGGAGGAATATTTGAACGGGGATCTTTCCATGACCCATAACCCGGGACTTATGAAGGATGCGGAGTGGGCCGTGGATATTTTACTGGAAAAAATCCGGGAAAAGAAAAAAATCAGAATTATTGGGGATTACGACATTGACGGAGTTTTGTCTACCTATATATTGCTGGAAGCATTGGAGGGCGTTGGGGCGCGTGTGGATGTAGATATTCCGGACCGGATTGGAGACGGATATGGGCTGAACGAGCGTTTGATTCGCAAATCCCATGAGGATGGGATCGATACCATTGTAACCTGCGATAATGGAATTGCGGCGGCAGAAGAAATTGCTCTGGGGAAATCCTTGGGCATGACGGTTGTGGTGACGGATCATCATGAGGTGCCCTTTGAAGAGGAGGAGCAGGGACGATGCTACAAGCTTCCTTTGGCGGACGCCGTGGTAAATCCCAAGCAGGCGGATTGCCCCTATCCGTTCAAGGGATTGTGCGGGGCGGGTGTGGCCTATAAGCTGGTTTGCCTTTTGTACCGGAGGATTGGACGCAGGGCAGAGGAGACGGAGCGGCTATTGCCTTATGCCGCCTTTGCTACCATCGGGGATGTCATGGATTTGGTGGGAGAAAACCGTATTTTAGTAAAAGAAGGGCTAAAGCGGCTGCAAAAAGCAGAGAATCTGGGACTTCATGCCTTGATGCGACAGAATGGGCTTTTGCCGGAGGATGTAAAATCTTACCATGTGGGGTTTGTGCTGGGGCCGTGCTTAAACGCCAGCGGCAGGCTGGATACGGCTCTTCGGGCGCTGGCCTTGCTTCGGGCGAAGACGGAGGCGGAGGCGCTATCCCTGGCAAAGGATTTGACGGATTTAAACAACGGACGGAAGGAGCTTACCAATCAAGGGGTTGCAGAGGCAAAAATCCAGGCGGAGGAGGCCGTTGGCCGGGGGGACAAGGTGTTGGTTTTATTTTTGCCGGAGTGCCATGAAAGCCTTGCGGGAATTATTGCAGGGAGGATTCGGGAGCAGTTTCACCGGCCGGTGTTCATCCTCACCAGGGGAGACGGGGGAGTGAAAGGCTCCGGGCGTTCTACAGAGGCCTATTCCATGTATGAAGAGCTGTGTAAGATTAAGGATATTTTGACAAAGTTCGGAGGCCATCCCATGGCGGCGGGATTGTCTCTGGCAGAGGAAGATATTCCCATTATGAGGCAAAGGCTGAACGAACAGACCGCATTGACAGAAGAAGATTTTATTCCTAAGATCCGCATTGACGTTCCTATGCCCATAGATTATATTACGCCGGAGCTGGTGGGAGAGCTGTCGGTGTTGGAACCATTTGGAAAGGGAAATGAGAAACCGGTGTTTGCGGATAAAAATCTGATGTTACTGTCGGCCCGTATATTGGGAAAAAATCAAAATGTATTGCGTATGCGTATCAAAAGCAGCCACGGGACTTTGATGGATGCAATTTATTTTGGCGATATCCGGGAATTTCAAGAGTATGCGGCAGGCAAATTTTCTTCCAAGGCCGTAGACGACCTGTTTCGTGGTACGGAAACTTCCGGCATTGTTATGTCTTTTGTCTATTATCCGGAAATCAACAGCTTTAATGGGAAGGAATCCTTGCAGATTGTGGTAAAAAATTATTGTTAAGAGATTGCACATTTTGGGGAAAGATAGTAAAATGAGAAAATATAACGAGGCTGCTGTCTTGGCCTAAAACTTTGCAGCGGCATAGAAGCAGAGAGGAGCAGACGTGATGGCTGGAAATAACTTTACGTTTCTATCGGCGGACAAAAGGACCAGAATTCACTGCGTAGTCTGGAAGCCAAAAGGAAAGCCCAAAGGAATCCTGCAGATTACCCACGGCATGGTGGAATATATAGAACGGTATGAAGCATTTGCAGAATATATGAACGGACGTGGATATCTGGTGGCGGGCCATGACCATCTGGGGCATGGAGAATCTGTTGGATCCAAAGAAGACTGGGGATTTTTTTCAGAAGAAAAGGGCAGCGATATTCTGGTAGAGGATATGCACAGACTGCGTGTTACGATGCAAAAGCAGTATCCCGGACTTCCTTATTTTATGTTGGGACACAGTATGGGTTCCTTTTTACTGCGAAAATATTTATGTCTTCACAGTCAGGAGCTTGCAGGGGCCATTGTAATGGGAACTGGTTCCCAGCCGGATATAGTACTTTGTCTTGGCAAGGGCTTATGCCGGCTGATGGCCAAGGTAAGGGGATGGCGTTATCGCAGCCCTTTGATTCAGAAAATGGCATTTGCCGCAAATGATCATCGGTTTCGGGAAGAGAACACGAAGAACAGCTGGCTGACCAAAGATGAAGAGATTGTAAAAGCATATTCTGAAAACCCCAAATGTACGTTTCAATTTACCCTCAATGGATTTTATAATTTGTTTGATACTATCTGGTATATCAATCGCAAGAAGCATTTGGCGAGAGTCAGAACAAATCTGCCCCTGCTTTTTGTATCCGGGGAGGAGGATCCGGTGGGAGCTTTCGGCGCCGGGGTAAGGAAAGCGTGTCGAACTTATCAGGCTCTTGGCATGAGGGATATCACATGGAAGCTGTACCCGTCGGACCGTCATGAGATTTTAAATGAATTGGACAAAAAGCAGGTTTATAAGGACATCGCCCGTTGGTTGGACCGGAGGAATCCGGATGTGGCCTCAGCGAGGCAGTAATTACGGAAGAGAAGTGGAAGATGAGGATTTGCAATATGGGAAATGGAACCATATGCCGGATGGCGGCGGGGCTGCTGCTGTTTTTTTGCATGGCGTCTCCTGTAACAGCTTTTGCCGGAAACGGAGAGCAAAAGAAAATTCAAATGGAGGTTGTGCAGGAAGAAGACGGCTGGATGGATGAGGCTCTTGAGGAAGTAGGAGAAGTGACAGAGCCAATCACAAAGGAGGATAAACCTTATTTGTCATTGGGGGCCAATCTTTCCCATGGACAGAAGGATACGGTGCTGAAGCTTTTGGGCGTCAATCCGGGGGAGCTTGAGGATTACGATGTCATTTACACAACGATTGATGAGGAATACCAATATTTGGGCAATTATCTTCCGGCGGAGAAAATGGGACAAAAGTCCCTCTCTTCGGTGCTGGTGGTGAAGCGGGAACAGGGACATGGCATTAGCATAACGACCAAGAATATTTCTTATTGCACCATCGGCATGTACAAAAATGCATTGATTACGGCAGGCATCAGCGACGCGGATATCATTGTTGCCGCTCCGTTTCCCATTTCCGGGACAGGGGCGTTGGTAGGCGTGTTGAAGGCTTACTCAGGAATGACGGGGGAAGCGTTTTCTGAGGAAAGTATGGATACGGCTTTGAATGAACTTGTACTTACCGGGGATTTGGCGGAGACGCTTGAGGATACCCAGCAGGCGGAAGAATTGATTGCCTATTTGAAACAGCAGATTTTGGAACAGGATTTAGATTCTCCCGAAGAGATTCGTGAAGCGGTGAAGCAGGCGGGGAAAGAATTCGGTCTTTCTTTGACGGCAGAGGATGTTGAGAAAGTGACAGAGCTTATGGAAAAAATAGGAAGGCTGGATTTGGATGCGGAGGACTTGGTAAGCCAGGCGAAGGACTTGTATGACCGTCTTTCGGATATTGGGAGCTCCGAAGGCTTTTTTGACAGGCTGTTGGATTTCTTTCGGTCTATTTTGGACTATATTAAGGGACTGTTTAGCTAATGAAACGAGATGAAGGACTATGATGAACGAGGAAGACGCCCGTCAGCGGAGAGTTATGCAGGCTAGGATGCGGCGGAGAAAAAGAGCAAGGAACCGATGGATCATACGGCAGCTGGTATTGCTTTTGGCAGTTTTGGCATTGGGAATTTTTCTGGGGATGCGGATATCTGCGTTGCGGGAGAAGCCAAATCAGGAAACCGGCATGGCAAAAAGTGTTTCTAAGGTGGTGACAGAGGGGCCGGAGTTTGAGGTACAGCTATTAACGCCCAATCCTTATTCCAGGCCCCAGGAAGCCTTAAAAGAGATTAAGGGGATTGTAGTTCATTACACGGCGAATCCGGGAACTACGGCTCAGCAGAATCGCGATTATTTTGAAGGATTAAAGGACGCCAAGACTACAAACGCCAGCAGCCATTTTATCGTGGGGCTGGAAGGGGAAATCATTCAGTGTATTCCCAGCAGTGAAATTGCTTATGCGTCCAATGAACGGAATGCAGATACCATTTCCATTGAGTGCTGCCATCCGGGCGAATCCGGGGAATTTACGAAGGAAACGTATAACGCCCTGGTGCATCTGATCGCCTGGCTTTGCGGGAAATTTGACCTGGCGCCCGACAGCGTGATCCGTCACTACGATGTGACCGGAAAAAACTGCCCGCGCTATTTTGTGGAACATGAGGATGCATGGGAAACATTTTTAAAGGATGTAATAAGGTACATAGATCAACACGGCACAGAACAGGAGGGGCCGGCGGTTACGTCTGATCCTGCCTGACAAGGAGGTGGAGCATGGAGCAGTTGTTGGAGGCTATAAAAAAGAACAAGGATGTTCGGAACAATCTTATCGAATTGCGGAAACGGCTGAAGGATCCGGAAGAAATGAGGGCTTTTTTAGAATTGTCGAAACCCATGGAGGAATGCTTTCGGGGGCTTTTACAACAGGAGGACCCGAAGGTGCGGAAGAATACCGCTCTTTTGATTGGAGATTCCCAGCAGGAGAACCTCCTTATGGAGCTGTATCAGGCATATGAAAGAGAGACCACCTTGTTTGTCCGCAGCGCTTATTTAAAAGCCATGCTCCAGATGGACGCGGCTCCTGTGCTGGAGGGATTAAAGCAGCGGCAGGAGACGATGGAAAGACAGACTCCAGGTCAGGAGGAACAAAAGCATTACCGGGAGGAGCTGTCCTTGCTGCGCCAGGTGCTTTCTCAATATCAGAAGAAAAAAGCTCATGAGTTTACAGGATTTGGAGAAGCTTATGATGTGGTCTTGACTACAAATCCCATGCAGCGGGAGGTTACGGCCCGGCAGGTGAAAAAAGGGCGGATGGATTTATTGCCCTTCGGTTTGCGCGTTCGGGGCGGGGACATCAAGGAGCTGCAGAGAATCCGCACGTATCAGGAGCTTTTGTTTGTCTTAAAGCTTGCCAAGGTAGAACGGGATCCTGTCCGGGCTGCCGAAACCCTGGCTTCTTCCGGGCTTTGGCAGCTGATTCGGAAAGCCCACAAAGGCGGGGAGCAATTTTATTTTCGCATGACAGTTGTTGGGCTTATGACCTTGGGAGAACGGAGCGAGTACTGTAAAAAATGCTCCTTTGCCCTGGAGGGTTTGATGGGGAAACGGCTGCGCAACGATCCTTCAGATTATGAGGTGGAGATTCGTCTGATGGAACGAAAAGACGGGACATTTCTGCCCTTGGTGAAGCTGCATACCTTAAAGGACGTCCGCTTTTCTTATCGGAAACACAGTCTTCCTGTTTCCATAAAGCCCTCTGGCGCGGCGCTTGTGGCGGCGCTGGCAAGTCCCTGGATGAAAAAAGGAGGACAGGTGCTGGATCCTTTTTGCGGAGTGGGAACAATGCTGATAGAACGGGACAAAGCCAAAGGGGCGGGGCAGATGTACGGCGTTGATACCTTTGGAGAGGCAATAAGGGGCGCCAGAGAAAATGCGAGTTTGGCAGGAACCGAGATAAATTATATCAATCGTGATTTTTTCGAATTTACCCATGGATATTTGTTTGATGAAATCATTACAAATATGCCTTTGCGGGGAAAACGAACGAAAGAGGAGCATGAAGCCTTTTACAGGAAATTTTTTAGAAAAGCAGAGGAGCTGTTAAAACCGGATGGAATCATAGTGCTTCATTCTAATGAGAAAGGATATATCCGGAAGGAAATACGCCTTCAGGAGATATGGAAATTGATAAATGAATATGACCTGGATGAAAAAGAAGGATTTTCTGTCTATATCATCGGGCGAAAGGATGGGCATCACAATGAAAATGGAGCAAAAAAAGGATAGAGGAATTCAGGAAGAGTCCTTATCAGCGATATTGGAAAATGTAGGGTGCGGGGTTTGTGTAAAAGATTATTTGGAAAATCGTTTTTTATTTACCAATGAATGCTTTCGGAAGATGTTTAAAAACAGCATTGCAGAGCATAAACTGGATCGTTTATTTTCTGATCCGGAATTATGGGATGAGGACAGAAACGAAGTTTACGTAGAAGAAGAGGATAAATGGTTTACAATCCATTGCAGGGAAATACCTTGGGCAGACGGGAAAAGGGTTTCCCTTTATACCGTATATGATATTACAAAAACAAAGCGGTATCAGAAAAAAATTGAACATCAGGCCAACAATGATTTTCTGACAGGGCTATATAACCGGATGCGCTGCGAGCTGGATTTGACGAAATACATCCGCCAGGCGAAGGCTGAGAACGGGGAAGGCGCGCTGCTTTACATTGATCTGGATGATTTCAAGCATATCAACGACGGCCTGGGGCATCGGTACGGGGATGTGCTGTTAAAAGCCATTTCTTTAAGCCTTCAGAAAATTCACGGGATTGAAACCAGCTGCTATCGTATGGGCGGGGATGAATTCGTAATTATTATCAGTCAGCGGGAATATCAGATGTTGGATTATATCTTGAATGAGATTTCAGAGATTTTTTCCAAGCCCTGGTTTTTGAAGGGCGCAGATTATTACTGTACCATGAGTATGGGGATTGTCCGGTTTCCAACCAATGGGGATAACGTGCAGGAATTGATTCAGAAAGCGGATATCGCCTTGTATGAGGCTAAGCGACGGGGGAAGAACCGCTGCGAATTTTACGATGACAAGGTGGAGACGGCCTCCTTCAAACGTCTGGATCTGGAAAAAAATATGCGCAACGCCACCAGAAACGCTTGCGAGGAATTTGAGGTATTTTACCAGCCCATTATGGATGGGGCGCAAGATGGGAATCCCTGCGTGGGGGCGGAGGCTTTGATACGCTGGAATTCCCAGAATTTAGGATTTATTTCCCCGGCGGACTTTATTCCTCTGGCGGAATATCTGGGGCTTATTAATCCGATCGGCGGTTTTGTACTCCAAAAGGCCTGTGAGCGGTGTAAATATTGGAATGACAAGGGACATCAGGAGTACAAAGTAAATGTAAACCTTTCGGTGGTGCAGCTGTTACAAAATGATATTGTAGATCAGGTTGCCCAAGTGCTTAAGGAAACCGGAATCCGTCCCAGCAATCTGACCTTGGAGGTGACAGAGAGCCTAGCGGTAAACGATATGGCCAGAATGAAGCAGATTTTAGGCAGGATCAAGTCCTTGGGAGTACGCGTGGCTTTGGATGATTTTGGGACAGGCTACTCTTCCTTGAATCATATCCGAGAGATGCCCATAGATGTGATTAAGATTGACCGCTGCTTTATTCGGGACATCGGGAAAGATGAGTTTGCAGATATATTTGTGAAAATTGTGGGAGAATTGGCGGATACCATCGGGATGAATCTCTGTGTGGAAGGGGTGGAGACCCAGGAGCAGTATGAGAAATTAAATAAGATGAATATTTCTCTGGTGCAGGGCTTTTATTTTGACAAGCCCCTGCCTGTGGAAGAGTTTGAACGGAAATATTTGTAACGGTCCAAATGGGCATGTAAGGGAAGTTTGCATTTGAAATAGAATGCAAAGCCCAAAGAAGGAGGGATTTTTATGCTGGAAAAGATGGATTTATCAAAAACCATGAAACCAAAAGAAGCAAAAGAGAAGCAGGAGGAAGCAGGAGCCAGACTGGGGTGGCTTCAGCGGGAATGCAAAAAAGAAGGAATTCCTGTTATCATTGTTTTTGAAGGAATGGGAGCCGCGGGAAAGGGGATTCAAATTAATCGCTTGATTCAGTCGTTAGATCCCAGAGGCTTTGCGGTATATACCAGCAATCATCCCACCAGGGAGGAGCGGCTGCGGCCGTTTTTGTGGCGGTATTGGACCAGAACGCCGGAAAAGGGCAGGTTTGCCATTTTTGACAGAAGTTGGTACCGCAGCGTACAGGTAGATCGTTTCAGTGAAGGAAAAGGAGATAAAAAGATTGAAATAGATTATCATGATATCCGCTCCTTTGAGAAACAGCTGCATGACGGCGGAACCGTGGTAATCAAATTTTTCCTCTATATTGATAAGAAGGAACAAAAGAAACGGTTTCAGCGGCTGGAAGCTTCCAAGGAGACCTCCTGGCGTGTAACAAAGGAAGACTGGAAGCGGAACAAGGCCTTTGAAGAGTACGTTAAAATTAATGAGCAAATGCTGGAGGCTACGGATTCCGATTATGCCCCCTGGACGTTGGTAGAGGCTGTGGATAAAAATTATGCCGCGGTAAAAATTATTACTACTGTTTGCGAGCGGCTGGAATATGCCCTGTCCAGGAGACGGCAGTTGTCTCAGGCAGGACTGGAGGCCAAAGAGGTGGTGCCGCGGGAGGTCTTTAAAAATGACGTGCTTTCCGGCATTGACTTGTCTAAGAGCCTGGAACGGGAGGAGTACAAGGTTCAGATTGACCATCTTCAGAAAAAATTAGAACGGCTCCACAATGAATTGTATCACAGACGCATTCCGGTCATTATTGGTTTTGAAGGATGGGATGCAGGGGGAAAAGGCGGCGCCATCCGCAGGCTTACCAGCCATTTGGATCCAAGGGGATATCAGGTAATCCCCACAGCGGCTCCCAATGATATTGAAAAGAAGCATCACTATCTCTGGCGTTTTTATAACGAGATGCCCAAGGCCGGTCATATTGCTATTTTTGACCGTACCTGGTACGGCAGGGTTATGGTGGAGCGGATTGAACATTTCTGTACGGAAGAGGAGTGGACCAGGGCATATGGAGAGATTAACGAGATGGAAAAGCATCTTGCCAACTCCGGAGCCATTTTATTAAAGTTCTGGCTGCATATCGACAAGGATGAGCAGGAGAAGCGTTTTAAGGCACGTATGGAGGATCCGGCCAAGCAATGGAAGATTACGGAGGAGGATTGGCGAAATCGTGAAAAATGGGATCAGTATGAAAGGGCGGTAAATGAGATGCTGATTCGTACCTCTACCACATACGCTCCCTGGATCGTAGTGGAAGGCAATTCCAAATATTATGCCAGAGTGAAGGTATTAAAAACTGTGGTGGAGGCCATTGAAAAACGGCTGAAATCATAAAGGGGCAAAGGGAGGAATCAAAAGACAGAAGCGGGGAAGCGGCCTTGTCGGTTAGGCCGCCCAAAGGAGGTTCTGGTTTAGGGTAGAAGTTCGTAGACGCCAAGAGCTATAATAATCAAGCCGGAGAGCAGATCTCCAAAGTGCTGGATAAATGGCGGTGCAAAGCGCCCTCCCAGTCGATTTCCTGCGATAAGAAATAATGCGCTTAGAAAGAACGTGGTCACTGAGGTAAGGAGAAAGTGGATTCCGGCGAAGCTGGCCCCGATTCCCATACCCGCATTGTTTACCGTTAAAGTAATGCCCAGAACAAAGGTTTCTTTTTGAGATAAACATGATTCCGACTGCATGGAAAGGGAGATGGCGCTTGGGCTGTCTCCTTTTTTCAAACTGTGCAGCTGTTCCCAAAGATATTTCCAGCAGTAATAAACTCCAAGCAGGATTAAAAGCAGGCTTCCGGCCGTTTTGGAGAGCTCCGGGGAAAGAAAGCCGGCCAGTTGAATGCCCACGCCAATGGAGAGCAGGGTTCCGAAAAAGGTGATGAGGCTGATGATGAGGTTTGTCATAAGAGGGATGCGCTGCTTTTTGATGCCATAAGAAAATCCCAGGACAAAGGTATCTATATTAGCGGAAATTCCGAATAAAAGTGCAGAAATATACATACATAAAATACTCCGGAAAGTAATATATTCTTTACCAATATATTCTATTCTGGTTATTTGGTGCTTCCATGGGAAATGTGTGACAGACCGGCTCTCTGGGACAAATCTACTGTAACGGCAGAAGACGGTTAAGGAAAAATAACATCATGTTGTATGGATTGGGAGAATATCCTTATATAGAAAGAAAGAGGTTGCAGAAAAGATTGGGAGTTCTTTGAGCCCTGAGTGGGCCATAAGGATTTTTACTGCAAAAAGGAGCTTGTATGAGATACCCGAATCCACTTAAGGAGGGCGCTGCAGTGGGCCTGATTGCCCCCGCTTCTCCCGTAGGGAAGCAGGAGCGTATGGATTGTGAAAAACGGCTTAAGGAGATGGGGTTTCAGGTTATGACTGGAAAAAGCCTGAAAGAAGGAAGGAATCTCCGGGGATATTTGGCGGGGAGCATTCGAGAGCGGGCCGAAGATATCAATGCAATGTTTAAAGACCCCAGGATAGAGGCCGTTTTTTGTATCCGGGGAGGATATGGCAGCGCTCAGCTGCTGGACTACTTGGACTACGAAGCAATTCGGAGCCATCCAAAGGTGTTTGTTGGATTCAGTGATATTACCAGTCTTCATTCCGTATTTCAAAGGTATTGTGGGTTTGTGACGTTTCACGGCCCCATGGCAAAATCTAATTTTTTGAATATGGGCGGGCCGGGGAGCTGGGAATGGGACTATATGGTTTCCAGTTTATGGAAAGCCTGCAGCGGCAGACCCTTTCTGTTTCAGAATCCTCAAAATGCAAGAATGGAAACAGTAATCCCAGGGTGTGCATCGGGGATCCTCACCGGAGGGAATTTGTCGGTGTTGGCAAAGTCCCTGGGGACGCAGTTTCAGCCAATCTTTCAGGACGCCATACTTTTTTTGGAGGATGTGGGAGAGACAATTCCCCGAATCGACATGTATTTGACCCAGCTTTCCCATGCAGGGGTGTTTCATCAGGTGAAGGGAGTATTGCTGGGCGACTTTACAAACTGTACCAATGAAGCTTACGACGCCGGCCTGAGTGTGAAGGATTTTTTGCGGGAATGGTTTCAGGGACAGAAATTTCCGGTACTGGGAAACCTGTATTCGGATCACCGAAGGGTTATGGGTACGCTGCCCCTGGGGGCAGAATGCCGGATGGATGCAAAGAAGCAGGAAGTAACCTTTCAACCGGTGGGAGAGTAAGGCTGCCAAGGGCGGACTGACGGAAATCAGTGATAATTATTTCACAAAAAGATATTGATAAAATCTGGAAATATGATAAAATGAATATGTGCGTGTAAAAGCACAGATATGCGGGCAGCGCCGGTAGCCAGAGGGCAGCCGTTAGGACAGGCTGTGTTCTGTCTGCCGATGCTGGCATAATCCAAAGAATATATTTAGGAGGAATTTTCAAATGGCAAACAAATGGGTTTATTTGTTTACAGAAGGAAACGCAAACATGCGGGAACTTCTTGGCGGTAAAGGTGCAAACCTTGCTGAGATGACACATATCGGCCTTCCGGTACCTCAGGGCTTCACCATTACAACGGAAGCTTGTACCCAGTACTATGAAGACGGCCGGGAAATCAACGACGAGATCCAGGGACAAATCAACGAATATATCGTAAAGATGGAAGAGATTACCGGAAAGAAATTCGGTGATAAGGAGAATCCGTTGCTGGTATCCGTACGTTCCGGAGCAAGAGCTTCTATGCCAGGTATGATGGATACCATTTTGAACCTTGGATTAAACGAGGATGTTGTGGACGTTATTGCTGCAAAATCCGGTAATCCCCGTTGGGCATGGGACTGCTACAGAAGATTCATCCAGATGTATTCTGATGTAGTTATGGAAGTTGGCAAGAAATACTTTGAAGAGCTGATTGACAAGATGAAAGCAGAAAAAGGCGTTACTTACGACGTTGATTTGACTGCAGAAGATTTGAAAGCTCTTGCAGGACAGTTTAAAGCTGAATATAAATCCAAAATTGGACAGGACTTCCCGGACGATCCCAAGGAGCAGCTGATGGGCGCCGTAAAGGCTGTATTCCGTTCCTGGGACAACCCCCGTGCCAATGTATATCGTCGTGACAACGATATTCCCTATTCTTGGGGAACTGCTGTCAATGTACAGAGTATGGCCTTTGGTAATATGGGTGATGACTGCGGTACAGGCGTTGCATTTACCCGTGACCCGGCAACCGGCGAGAAGAAGCTCATGGGCGAATTCTTAATTAATGCCCAGGGCGAAGACGTGGTAGCAGGCGTACGTACTCCTATGCCCATCGCTAAGATGGAAGAGGAATTCCCGGAAGCTTTCAAGCAGTTCCAGGAAGTTTGTCAGACTTTGGAAGATCATTATAAAGATATGCAGGATATGGAGTTTACCGTTGAGAACAAGAAACTGTATATGCTGCAGACCAGAAATGGTAAGAGAACGGCTCAGGCAGCCTTAAAGATTGCCTGCGACCTGGTAGACGAGGGCATGAGAACCGAAGAAGAAGCAGTTGCTATGATTGATCCCAGAAACCTGGATACCCTGCTTCATCCCCAGTTTGACGCTGCTGCATTGAAGGCTGCTACTCCTATGGGCAAGGGTCTTGGCGCATCCCCGGGAGCTGCTTGCGGTAAGATTGTATTCACGGCTGAAGACGCTGTAGAATGGGCTGCAAGAGGCGAGAAGGTCGTACTGGTTCGTCTGGAGACTTCTCCTGAGGATATTACCGGTATGAAAGCATCCCAGGGTATTTTGACTGTTCGCGGCGGTATGACAAGCCATGCAGCCGTAGTTGCCAGAGGTATGGGTACTTGCTGCGTATCTGGATGCGGCGATATCAATATGGATGAAGAGAACAAGAAGTTCACTTTGGCAGGAAAAGAGTTCCATGAAGGAGACGCTATCTCCATTGACGGTACAACAGGAAATATCTACGACGGCATCATTGCTACCGTAGACGCTACCATTGCCGGTGAGTTCGGAAGAATTATGGCTTGGGCCGACAAGTACAGAACCTTGAAGGTTCGTACCAATGCAGATACTCCTGAGGACGCAAGAAAGGCCCGTGAGCTGGGAGCAGAAGGTATCGGACTTTGCCGTACAGAGCATATGTTCTTTGAGGAAGACAGAATTGCTGCATTCCGTGAGATGATCTGTGCCGACACTGTAGAAGAGCGTGAAGCTGCTCTTGAAAAGATTCTGCCCTATCAGCAGGGAGACTTTGAGAAGATTTATGAAGCTCTGGAAGGAACGCCTGTTACCATCCGTTTCCTTGATCCGCCTCTTCATGAGTTTGTTCCTACAGAAGAAGAAGATATCAAGAAGTTAGCAGATGCTCAGGGCAAGACTGTGGAAGAGATCAAAGCAATTATCACTTCTCTTCATGAGTTCAATCCTATGATGGGACATAGAGGCTGCCGTCTTACTGTTACCTATCCGGAGATTGCCAAGATGCAGACCAAAGCAGTTATCCGTGCAGCAATCAATGTTCAGAAAGCTCATGCTGACTGGAAGATGAAACCGGAAATCATGATTCCTTTGATTTGCGATATTAAGGAGCTGAAATTTGTAAAGAAGGTAGTTGTTGAGACTGCTGACGCTGAAATCGCAGCATCCGGCATTCATCTGGAATATGAAGTTGGTACTATGATTGAGATCCCGAGAGCAGCTCTGACTGCAGATGAGATCGCATCAGAAGCAGATTTCTTCTGCTTCGGAACCAACGACCTGACTCAGATGGCATTCGGCTTCTCCCGTGACGATGCAGGCAAGTTCCTGGATGCTTACTATGATACCAAGATCTTTGAGAACGATCCCTTCGCAAAGCTGGATCAGACTGGCGTAGGTAAATTAATGGAGACAGCTATTAAGCTTGGCAAGCCGGTGAATTCCAAGCTGCACGTAGGTATCTGCGGCGAGCACGGCGGAGATCCCTCTTCCGTAGAGTTCTGCCATAAGATTGGACTGGATTATGTATCCTGCTCTCCGTTCCGTGTACCAATTGCACGGTTGGCGGCAGCACAGGCGGCTATTAACAGCAAGTAGTACACTGGAAGCTGAGTAAATAGTAGTTTGATTATTTATACTTATTGGACTACTAATGTCCAATAAGGTACAGATATGAATAAAGAAAAGTCCTCTGTTACTTTATAGAAAAAGTAGCAGGGGACTTTTTTGTGTGCAATAAAATAAGTGAGTTCTGAGTGTCAGTGGGATGTGTTGAAGTAAAAATTTCATACATAGTATTTGTGATCAATATGGGGAGCAAAGCCAGTCAGTAGATGGTTTTGCTTCTGTTTTTTACGATTCGGAAAGGAACGCATATGTATTCAGACAGACAAACAGAGTTAAGCGTATTTTTAGAACAACTGCGACAATTAGCAGAGGAAAAGACAGAAGAAAGGGTTATCATTCATGCAGTGACAAAGGAGGACGGAGAGAAGATTTTTGAGATCATCATAGGAGAGAATCCACTGTTTGCCCCAGTGGTATGTGTGAAAGCATCCGGCACAGGCTATGGAAAAAGCGGTTTAGATGATATTTTACAGGGACTTTGGACTGTGTATGGCAGATATAAAAAACTGGATAGAAAAGGTTTTCCTTTTGACAAAATGAAAGCAAACGTGTATCTTCGGCTTGTTCCGTATGAGAGATATAATGGATTTTTAGATAATCTGGTTTATTACCCATTTCTTGACATGGCTGTAGTGGTACGATAGTATCTTGTCAGACCATCCAAACTGGGAAAAGATAAATGTATA